>CAZDAW010000125.1:0-8214 GCA_964503685.1 uncultured Anaerolineaceae bacterium
ATGCAAAACACATGTAAATGGGAAGCCCCCGCCTGCTGAGACGCGATTCTTTACTGCTGTTATTGTTCGCCCTGATCCCCATACATCATCAACGACCAGAATTCTATGTCCCTGTAATAAATCATCTTCGGGAAATTGAAAAAATTTCGGCCAGGCTAATAATTTGGCTTTAGGTTTCTCGATTTCTACTGGAAAGTCAACCGCCGCAGTTAATATCACAGATATGTTCATTGCTTCGGCCAACAAGCCGCCTGGAACAATCCCCCCACGTGTTACAATCAACATCGCCTGAAACTCGCCCTCAAATTGAGGCAACAAATGATCGATTAATTTAACAACCTCGTCCCACGTGATAACTTCTTGCCGCATACAAATCCAGTCCTAAACGAAGATGATATAAATAATTATAGCAGATTCGGCGGATCTACTTCAACGCGCCAACCTTCACCGAACGTATATTGTTTTAACAATGATGCCGGATCTGGCCCTTTCAGAAGAATCTGCCATCGATAAAGGCCGTTCCACCTGGCGAAAAAACAGGGCGTTGGACCAGTTAATTCCGTTGCGTTTCGGTCTTCAGCGGTTATCCGTTCACTAATCGCTTTTGCCATTCGATTTATTTCTTCTGCGACCTTTTTTTCGTTGGCATGACGAAACTCCAACCGTATCAGCCGGGAGAAAGGAGGATACATCAACCTTCGGCGATACTCCAATTCTGTCTGGTAAAACGCTTTATAATCATGAGCCGCCGCTGATTGAATCACATAATGATCTGGCTGAAAAGTTTGCAAGACAACACGCCCACCTAAAGGACTGCGTCCTGCCCGACCCGCTACCTGAGTCAATAATTGAAAAGTTCGTTCTGAAGCACGGTAATCTGGTAAATTTAAACCCACTTCAGCCAGAATGATGCCAACCAGGGTAACTAATGGTAAATCCAATCCTTTCGCAAGCATTTGCGTACCGATCAATATATCAGCCCGATGCGCTGAGAAATGAGAAAGAATAATTTCATGCGCTCCTTTCTCTTTTGTCGTGTCAGCATCCCAACGAAGGATACGCGCATGAGGAAATAGAATTGATAAATCCTTTTCAACCCTTTCCGTTCCGGTTCCATATTGACGAATGCGCATACTTCCACAATTAGGACACTTCTGCAGTTGTTTTCGCTGATAACCACAATGGTGACAGGTCAGTAAAAACTGAGAACCATGAAAAGTCAGCGGAGTTTCACAGCGCGGGCAGCGCAGGCTATAACCGCAATCTCTGCAAAACACAAACGTAGCAGTTCCACGACGATTCAAAAACAGGATAGCCTGCTGATTGGCATCCAATGTTTTCTTAATATTTTCCATCAAGACCCTGCTAAAAATCGATGAATTTCCTGCCGCCAACTCTGCCCGCATATCGATCACTTGAACAGGCGGCAGATCAATGCTAGCGGCATCCAATTCGAAGTGGTGATATTGTGCCTTAATTCCCAGTTGTTCAGATTGACCCTTGATAACTTCTCGATGAGCAAGAATCCGCGCGGGCAAAGATATTCTTGCATATTCACCCTTATCAGCAGCATGCATACTGGCAATATCCGGTGTAGCCGAACCCAGTATGCAAATCGCGTTGGAAAAACGCGCATAGGCTATTGCTGCACTTACTGTGTGATAATAAGGTAAATTCTCTTTCTGGTAATATGATTCATCATGACATTCATCAACAACTATCAAACCCAACTTGGCGAACGGCATAAACAATGCACTTCGGGGGCCAATGATAACGGATATCAATCCGGAGCGAACCCGCCGCCAAGTGTCGTAATTCTCTCCAGGCGATAGGCGAGAATGTATCAACCCGACCTGACCAGGAAAACGCGCTAAAAAACGACGAACCGTTTGTGAGGTTAAAGAAATTTCTGGTACAAGAATAATTGCCTGTCGTCCGGCTTGAAGAACTTCAGCGACTGCGCGTAAGTAAATCTCTGTTTTACCAGAGCCAGTAACACCATGAAGCAAATAAGGTTTAACCGCAAGCCCTTGCGTCGTCTGCTTAAGGCCACATCGAATTTCTTCCCAGGCTGTCATCTGGTCTTGGGTTAAGTTTGGGGGTGACGTCAGGGTGAAATATATATCGGCCAGAGGATCACGCCAAATCTGATTTTCATTCAGCACAATCAAATCCAAATCAGCTAATTTTTGCAGATCAACCAGTTTACAGCCCGTTTGAGCATAGACCCAGGCAATATCAACCGGTATAGATTCACCTGCCAGGAAATTTATCACCGAAAGACGCCGTTCTAACACCGATTTTGATTGTCTTTCCAATTTCTCAAGCACTTTTTGCGCGTATTCTGGCTGACAGGCTAATTGAATTGTTCTAATGAATTTTGGACGTACCGTTGGTGATCGCAGGATTGACTGAGTCGCCAGTAATCCATTTCTGGTTAAGATAGAAACTGAAGCTTGCCAGTTTTTCCTTGGAAAAGCCTGGGCAATTTGTCGACCACGGAGCGATCCACGCCGAATGAGATACCCCATAATCTGTTGTTGAAATGTGTCCAGATTTTGTGGTACAGCCGAAACAAGAGGTGTGTAAATAATATCTGCGTGCTGGCTCACCCCTGAAGGCAGCATTAAGTCAATGCAATTTGAAAACGGAGCAAGAGTTTGCTCAGCCAACCACTGAGCCAATGCGATTTGTTCCGGCGTAATGACAGGGTCGGGATCTAATAACTCAAGAATTGAACGAAGTTCTGAAAAATCACTTTCTCCAATAAAGCGAACGATAACCCCCTGTACTTTCTGCTTTCCAAAGGGAACGATCACCAGACTGCCAATCCGAACTTTTTCAGCTAATTCCTCTGGTATTCGATAATCAAAAATCCCATTAACACGCGAAACATTAACCGCAATCTGTGCTATTTGTGTTTTTCCCATATCAATTTATTATCATACTGCAGATAAAGATTGCCAAAAATCGATTTTCAAACAATGTTTTACATAATAGATTTTACTCTATATGGCTAACTATAGACGCTTGTATAATGTTTTTAGCATAAAATCTATAGATTATTTCAATCAAATATGCTAATCTTTAAACAGTTATCCAATTGGGAGGTTGTTCTATGGCTTTTTATTTAGCCTATAAAGAAGTTCTACGAAACAGAGGACGCTTTGTCTTGTTTAGTCTGGTAATCGCATTAATAACCGTACTGGTTCTATTTATTGCTGCGTTGGCCCAAGGGTTAGCCTATGCAAACAAAGAGTATATCAGTAAACTCGACGCCGAGCTTCTCGTTTTTCAAAAGAATGTAGATCTCTCATTGAATACAAGTCGGATTGGACGATCCAAACTCAACGATATCCAACGAGTTGAAGGGGTTGCTGAAATTGGTTCAATCGGCTTTAGCGCAGCAACACTGGTCGTTCCTAAAATGATGCCGCAAAAACTAGCTATCTCCTTGATTGGGATTGAATCAGGCAAACCAGGTACGCCGCCAATAATAGAAGGACGCAACCTGGGTTCAGCCGACGGAAATGAAGCTATTCTTGACGGGAAAATCGCATCAAAAATTCAGGCTCGTATTGGCGATGAGATCACCATAAAAACTATCCAGGGCACAAAAGAAAAATTATATACGTTGCGAGTGATTGGAATCACAGATGGTCAGCAATATCTGTTTCAACCTTCAGTGTTTGTACCTTATCGCACATGGGATAGAATTCGACCACAGGCAAACCAACAATCTTCTCTTGTTGAACTGACCAGCAATGTTGTAGCGATAAAACTGAGTAATCCTTCTGATTCGCAAATTGTAGCTGAACGTATCCTTAATCAAGTTCCAGATGTCGAGGTCTCAGATAAAGAGACTGCCATCAAATCGATTCCAGGTTACGCAGCCCAACAATCAACACTTAATACACAACAGTTTTTTACGTTATTGATTGGTATACTGGTTATTGGCGGCTTTTTCCAGATTCAAATATTGCAGAAAATTCCACTCATCGGGGTATTAAAAGCAATTGGAACATCCAATAAATCGGTAGCCTTATCCGTTGTTTTACAAATCGTACTTGTTACAACCTTTGGTGTATTGCTGGGAGGGATAGTCACATTATTACTTTCTATTGGGCTGCCGGCCAGCATACCAATCAATTTCAATGGTAGTACAGTCGCTATCGCCATCCTGTCATTATTACTAATTGGGCCATTAGGTGGACTTGTATCGGTTCGTCTTGCCGTAACAGTTGAACCACTCAAAGCACTTGGTTTATCTTCATAGGTAGAGATATGGAAACAATTATTGAAGCCCACGGTGTGAGTAAAATTTATCAAAATGGCAACCTTTCTGTAAAGGCTGTCGATACTGCCTCATTTGATGTTAAAGCGGGTGAATTCGTAGGTCTGGTCGGCCCAAGTGGTTCAGGAAAAACCACTTTACTGGCCATGTTAGCCGCTCTTTTATATCCAACAGATGGGTGTATCTATATCAACGGCGTCGAATTATGCAAAATAAAAGAAAAGGAGCGCATCCAATTCAGAAGAGAACAAATTGGCTTCACATTCCAATCGAACAACTTACTTCCATATCTGACTGTTATTGAGAATGTCGACTTTATGCTCCGGCTTAACAATCGTTACTCGCCTGCTGAACATAAACGAACCATTGATCTTCTCACCCGTCTGGGACTAGAAAATCAAATGAATAAATTGCCCAATCAATTATCCGGTGGACAACGTCAACGAGTCGCTATCGCTCGCTCTCTCATCCATAATCCAAGCGTTGTCCTGGCAGATGAGCCAACAGCCAGTCTGGATACTGAACGCGCTTATCAGGTCGTAGAGCTGTATGCAACATTAATTCATGAACAAGATAAAGCCGGAATTATGGTCACACATGACTTACGAATGTGCAAATATGTGGATAAACTTATCCAAATCCAGGATGGAACAATTATTTCAGTTCTTACGGGCCGGAATGAAATCGACTCACTGATATCTTGTAACTAAACCATTTAAAATTCTGGATAACCTGAATCTATTGGCAATGAAAAATCCCTCGACCATTCATTCCAGGATAAAAAGTAATTCCTAACATCCTGAAAGCCGGCTAATTTCAATGCAGTATAAGTATTGGAGGCTCTTGCACCTTTGAAACAATAGAGGTATACCGTTTTATCTGGAGTAATCCCAACTTCCTGGCAAATTTCCAGGATCTCATCTCTTTCTTTAAACCAGGGTATTTTGCTCCTGATTTGCATGAAGCGGTACCATTCAATCCAGACGGCGCCAGGGAGCCTGCCTTTTCGCGGACAGAAATCCACCCCATAAGGTGAAGAGGTCTCACCAATCCATTCAGAAAAATCACGCACATCCAGCTTGACAATGGACGGATTATCCAAAGCAGCGTACATCTCTTCAGTGGTGACAATAATAGAATGATTAACTTCCGCTTTAAAAATAGCCTCTCTTCTTAAAACGACCTCAGTTGTTACAGGGTAACCAGATGATACCCAGGCGCGGAAGCCGCCATGTAAAACCGACGCCTGCATATGTCCAAGATAATTACAAATGAATAAGCCTCGGCAAGATTTTCCATACCCATTACTCATGGCATCTTCGTATAGAACAACTCTCTTATCCTGAGTTATTCCCGCTTCGCTAAATATTTCAGTAAACGTCCTGACCAATGCCGGATATCCCCCTGTCGCCTTTAATGCAATGTAATTAAATATGTCGTCAATATTAACAGCGCCTGGGATATGCGCCTTGTTGTATTCATCGGGCTCACGCGTATCAACAATAACAACATCCCCCCGTCCAAGCAAGGTGTTCAATTCTTCACATGATGTTAAATATTTAATTGTCATACCAGAATCTCCCGGCCAAGAAGTAAAGGTTGTTAGCAATGAATGATTATCTCCGTTCACTGGAAAACTATCATCTGACCACTAAAGCGAATGTCGCTTACAGTATAATTAAAAACACATTGCTAAAGCACTGTTTTATTATATAAAAAACTCAACCAACCGTTCATAAAATATAGATATAAAACGAAAAATGACACAAAAATCAACAACAATCACTTTTTGAAGAAAAAGCCACTGGAGTTTACTTTATGCAGAAAATACTGATTATTGAAGACGACGAAGGTATCGTGAGTTTCTTAAAACGTGCACTGACCTACGACGGATATAAAGTAGAAAGCGCCGGAAACGGGCAGGCCGGGCTAACCCTGGCGATAGACTCCCATCCTGATTTAATAATATTAGATTGGCTTCTTCCGGGAATGGATGGGCTGGAAGTATGTCGGAAACTACAAACCATTGGAAAAGCGCCTATTCTGATGCTTACTGCTAAAGACACATTACAAGATCGGGTTCAGGGACTTGATGCCGGAGCGGATGATTATATGGTTAAGCCGTTTGAACTCGATGAGCTTCTGGCGCGTATTAGAGCCTTGCTAAGAAGAACGCAACCAGAGAAAGCCAAAGTATATGAATTTGGAGATCTGGTTTTAGATTCGGGCAGCCGGCGAGCCACTCGCTCTGGGATGGAAATCGATTTGACGACTAAAGAATACGAATTACTAGAGTTATTTATGAGGCATCCCAGGCAGGTATTAACCCGAGAACAAATTTTTAACAGCGTCTGGGGTTACGATTTTGGAGGCGAAAGTAACGTATTGGATGTTTATATTCGTTACCTGCGTCAAAAATTAGAGTTTAATAATTTGCCACGCGTTATTCACACTATCCGTGGTTTTGGTTATGTATTGCGCGAGGAACCTTAATGCCTTTACGCTGGCGATTGACAATCATTTACACGACACTAGTTGGAGGGATTCTGCTCTTATTTGGCGTTGTTGTATATGCCCTGGTCAGCGTAACACTCATAAATCAATTGGATGAAATACTCACTCAAACAGTAAATGACCTCGTTGAAGTCAGTCACGTTAATGAACTTGGAGAATTAAGTGTTATTACACTCCCCTCAATGGATTTGACCGCCAATGTTTACATACAAATATGGAACAGAGAGAACAAACTCAGCATATCTTCTCCAAACATCAGCCGATTAGAGAACTCTTTAGATCCTATTGGTCTTCAAACTAAATTACCTATATATCGAGATTCACGAATAGGAAAAGCCCATTTAAGGGTGGTCAGTGTACCATTACAGGTAGATGGCAGGAAAGTGGGCGTTGTGCAAGTGGGTGCAAGTATGGCATTAATTGATGCAACCCAACAAGCACTGTTCATCGTTCTAATTCTCACAGCGATTGCTGCTATGACCATAGCCGGCTGCGCAGGTTATTTGAGCACCAGTCAGTCGCTGGCCCCCTTACAAACCGTTACGGAAACAGCTCTCCAAATAACTCGTGCGGACGATCTATCACGTCGAATTCCTTACCCAGTTGACCAAACCGATGAAGTAGGGCAACTCATTCATGCCTTCAACCAAACCTTGAGTCGAATGGAAGGCTTATTCAATGCACAACGTCGATTTATGGCAGATGTCAGCCATGAATTACGTACACCACTTACAGTGATTAAAGGCAATGTATCTTTGTTAAGAAAAATGGGGCGGCCAGATGAAGAATCATTAAGCAATATTGAAAATGAAGTAGATCGCCTCACTCGGCTGGTTGGAGATCTTTTATTACTGGCGCAGGCAGAATCCGGAAAATTATCCCTTGATCTACAGCCTGTTGAACTAGACACCGTCTTACTTGAAGTATATCAACAAATGCGCCTCCTGGCTGGTGATCGATTGAAATTACGTCTCAGAGAAATCGATCAGGTAGTCGTGCAGGGAGACCGAGATCGGCTAAAACAAGTACTATTAAATTTGATCGGTAATGCAATAAAATATACTCCATCCGGTGGTGTAATTGATCTTAGTTTAAGTAAAGTGGGTGAACAAGCACGTCTTATTGTTAGCGATAATGGACCAGGCATCCCTCCACAAGATTTA
Source organism: uncultured Anaerolineaceae bacterium (assembly GCA_964503685.1). GTDB lineage: Bacteria > Chloroflexota > Anaerolineae > Anaerolineales > Anaerolineaceae > CAZDAW01. Next base: position 7,972 of record CAZDAW010000125.1, read on the forward strand.
CCTTATATTTTCGACCGCTTCTTTCGGGCAGAAAAATCGAGGACACGGTCACGCAGCGACAGCAGTTTTGGTCTAGGGTTATCAATAGCGAACTGGATCGTACGTAACCATAAAGGAAGAATAGAGGTTAACTCAAGAGAAGGTGAAGGCACTACTTTTTGTGTATGGCTGCCCACAATAAAAGATTTTTAATCTGATAATTCCAATTTTTGTCGAGCGACAGCGCACATTCCTGAAGCCTTT
>CAZDAW010000126.1:0-8179 GCA_964503685.1 uncultured Anaerolineaceae bacterium
CACTTCTGATCAGGTAGCCCTCAAGGATCGTCTGGGTGACGAATTCATGACCGCTTACGTAGCCTCTACCGCTACTTCCAAGCCAGAACCAGTCTTTACTGGCGGCCAGGAGATCAAAACCGCATTGCAGACTGAGATTGAAGCAACCTGGTATGGCAAGAAAACCCCTGAAGAGGCATTGAAAACAGCCGCAGAAGAAGCTAAACGTATCCTGGGCGAGAATTAATAGTTTTTAGTATGATGGCAGGAGCGCAGTTCAAGCTGCCTCCTGCCCCTTAGTGAATTGTGAGGTGCAAAATGAATGTTGAAATGGCTGACCCGCCGATTCAACCCGAGTTCGCCCCACCGGCTGTTAAAAGCAGCCATTGGATTAATTCTAAAGCCCTTTGGGGGATGATATTCGTTGCTCCGGCGGTGATCTTTCTAATCATCTTTTCCATAATTCCGATCCTTTTCAGTGGCTATATCAGCCTTCATAATTGGGATTTGATAACACCCATTCCGAAGATGAAATTCGTTGGAATGGAGAATTATCGTTATATCTTTATAAGAGATGAAGTATTTAAAATGGGGTTAAAAAATACTTTCATTTTCACGATTGCCGGCGTTTGTATCAATACGATTTTAGGAATGGGTGGGGCATTATTACTCAATTCGAAAATTCGTTTCCGTACATTTTGGCGCACAATTTTTTTCCTGCCCATCGTAACTGCTCCACTTGCACTAGGGATGATGTGGTATTCCCTATTAAATAAAAATTTTGGCATGGTCAACAACTTATTGGGTTATCTTGGCATACCACCACAGCCATTTCTGTCAAGCCCTGACACAGCGTTAGCTTGCATCATTGGGATCGCAGTGTATCAATATGTGGGTTACTACATTATCGTCTCTATGGCAGGGTTGCAGGGTATCCCACAAGAATACTATGATGCGGCAGCGGTCGATGGCGCCAATTCATTCCAGTCTTTCTGGCATATCACATTACCGCAAATGCAACCGGTTTTATTGTTCCTGATTGTCACAAATACCATTGGCGCTTTGCAGGTGTTTGATATTGTTTTTGCTACGACAACCGGGGTTGCTGCCGAAACTACCGGAGGGGGGCCAGCCAACAGCACGATGGTAATTGTGCTGCACATGTACAACACAGCATTTAAATTCTTTAAGATGGGCCGTGCATCCGCTATGGCAATGGTTCTTTTCGTGATCATATTTGTAATCACGATGCTGCAAATGCGCGTACTTCAAAAGCGAGATTGATATCTTATGATAGTCAACATATCTGGCTTTAAGACTCAATTTCTCAATAATGCCAGATTGAGATTCAATAATAAAACCCTTTGGACTTTGGTATTTATCGCGCCAACTGTTATATTTCTTATAACATTTTCGATAATACCAATCTTTTTTGGCGGCTGGGTCAGCTTACATAATTGGAATATGGTTACTCCAATTCCTTTGATGGAATGGGTTGGTCTTGATAATTTTAAATATATCCTAAAACGAGACACTGTATATCTTGCTGCGCTTCGAAACACCTTTATTTTTACGGGTGTTGGCGTCGCTGCTAACACTTTTCTGGGACTAATAGGCGCTTTACTACTGAACTCTAAAATTTATTTTAAAACCTTATGGCGCACCATTTATTTTCTGCCCATCGTGACTGCGCCATTAGCATTGGGTATGATGTGGTCGTTTCTATTAAACAAAAATTACGGCCTTGTGAATCGGATACTGAGTATTTTCGGAATTCCGCCCCAGCCTTTTATGGCCAGCCCCGATACTGCATTAGGCACAATCATTCTGATCGCTGTTTACCAATCAGTGGGATATTACATTGTCATTTTCCTGGCCGGTCTCCAAAGTATTCCAATGGAATACTATGATGCAGCAGCAGTCGATGGAGCGAATTCACGACAATCTTTTTGGCATATTACGTTACCCCTTTTACGCCCGGTGATGTTATTTCTGATTGTAACCAATACGATCGGCGCACTTCAGGTATTCGATATTGTTTTTGCGATGACCGATAATACCAATTGGGGCGGCGGTGGGCCAGCTAACAGTACAGTAACTGTTGTATTGTATGCTTATATGACAGCATTTAAATTTTTCAAAATGGGTCGCGCTTCAGCAATGGCGGTTGTCTTGTTTGCAATTATTCTAGTCATGACTTTGCTTCAGTTGAAATTAATCCAAAAGCGTGACTGACGGAGGTGAACGGTGGTAAAAAGAAAACATTCCTTTCTGTCGATAGTCGGATCTGTTTTAAAATATTTCGTCTTGGTAATGTTAGGCGCATGGATGCTGCTGCCTTTTTTTTGGATGATTTCCGCCTCTTTAATGACAAGTTCAGAGATCATTGCTAAACCTCCACCCTTATTGCCTTCCATCCCCCAATGGGGAAACTATATAAAGATCTCACAGGTCATTCCGCTTGGCCGTTCCTATTTAAACAGCCTAATTGTGACGTCATTAACAGTTTTTGGAATTTTATTCACAAGCTCGATAACGGGTTTTGCTTTTGCTAAATATAAATTTCCGGGGCGTGATGTGCTTTTTACCCTCATCCTCTCAACGATGATGATCCCGTTTTTTGTTATCCTGATCCCGGTCTTTTATATCGTAAAACAATTGGGGTGGATTAATAATCTTATGGGACTTGTTTTGCCCAATATCGTCAACGCCTATGGTATTTTTATGATGCGTCAGTTCATGATGGGGATTCCTGATGAGTTTTTAGATGCTGCAAGAATTGATGGCGCTTCCGAGTTTCGTATATATTGGCAGATTGTTTTACCCTTGACAGGCCCGGCGCTTGTCACATTGGGCGTATTTAATATGGTAAGTGTATGGAATGCATTCTTGTGGCCTATGTTGGTTCTGCAAACCACAGACCTTTACACGATTCCATTAGCGCTTAACAGCCTGCGTACTTATGGTATGGAAGCCCAGGTTTTAAACCTTCAAATGGCAGGTACCTTCTTGGGGACGATACCTGCGCTGATTGTATTTGTATTCTTGCAACGCTATTTCACTAAAGGCATTGTTCTCAGTGGATTGAAAGGTTAGGTGCGGTATGAAAAATTCATATCTTCTGGTTCTGACATTAATTGTTTTTTTGTTCACCGGATGCGGCAATGTCACTGCGCCATCCACTACCGTTTCTATTGCACCTACCGATACGCCAGTTCCGACAGTTATTCCAACGAATACCCCTGTTTTGCTTCAACCCGGTCAAGAATCAATCCAGGATGTGATGTTAGACGGTGCAGTTAATTTAAGCGGCAAATGGCGCATGTCAAAAGTTGAGATATTCAAAGCAGATATGACGCAGCCTGAATTTGATGATAGCCATTGGGCCGAAGTAGATATGCCCGCTTCGTGGGATAAACAGGGTATGGCGGATCTGGTTGGGAGTGGTACTATCGTTCTCTATCGCCGGAAAATACAGGTACCTGAGAATTGGCGAGATAAACCAGTTGGGATTGCTGCCTGGTTTAATCCTTATGGTTCTCAAGTGTATGTAAATGGTCAACGAATAGATTCGCTGCGCAAGGGATTTGGCCCTTATGCAGAAATTTCATCCTTTGTGCAGTTTGGAAAAGAAAACACGATTGCAGTTAGCACACAATACGATGGCTATCTTGAGCTTGCCGAATCTGGCCCAGCGCGAATTGGTTTGATCGGGGAGCGGGCAGTGACAAAAGTAGTTCATGAAGAAGTGAGCATTAATATTCCAACCGGTAAGGCAGATTCGGTACTCATTCGCCCTGCTGAAAAGAAAGGATTACCGGCTTTGTTGCTTCTGGCTACCGGCTCGCATGGGATGGCTGAGGTGACTTCATGGCTGGACATTGCAGATGATCTGGCACGCCAGGGTTATGCTTCACTCGCTGTAGGACTGCCACAATTGAAGCCCGAAGGTATAACAGCCAGCCTGAAATACCTGCGAGGACTGGATTTTGTTGACCCCAAGAAACTAATCGTCTATGCCGTCGATCAATTCTCAGAGCCAGCCGTCCAGGCTGTTATCGCTGATTCCGAAGTGGCTGGTCTTATCATCCTGTCCAGTCCACAGGTCATTGATGAAATTTCCCAATTAAGCGGGCGTCCGGTGTTGCTTTTAGCGAGTCGGGGTGATCGACAGGGTATGATCCTCGAACAGACACAGACAATGGCAAAAGCGATTGGACAAAGCGCCCAGGTGGTTACTCTTCCTGGCGAGGGTCATGGTACGTTCATTTTCACTAACACCTGGAATGCTCTACGCAGCGCCACTTTGGAATGGATAAAAACTATTCAGTCATGACACCACAATAACCAGAAGAAGCAGAAACGACGATATAGGAGAAATTAATAATAATGGAAAGTGAGCCATTTTTACCTTTTGCCGTCTGGTACACTGGCGGAAATACCCGGGCGACCATGGTGCGCCCCCCAACTCCAGAATCACCACAGACCTGGAAAAGGGATGTGGAAAATATCAAACGCTGTGGATTCAATACGATTAAGTGTTGGGTAGATTGGGCTACAGCTGAACCGCGCCCCGGCGAATATCACTTCGAAGCGCTCGATTTATTGATGAGTCTGACGGAAAAAGAGGATCTTAAAGTTGTCATTCAAATTTATATGGATTCGGCTCCCGATTGGCTTGTGAAGTATTACCCTGACTGTCGTTACATCTCAGCGGAAGGCGTCCCGATTGATTCTCAGGGCGCGCCGGGTTACTGTTATGACAATCCTGGTGTTCACGATGCGGCAACGCGTTTCATGGCGACGCTGGCCGGCCATGTGGCAGAACGCCCAAATATGCACGGTTGGGATTTGTGGAGCGAACCCCATATTGTCCAATGGGGTTACTTTGATTTTCTGACCCAGCCTTCTGTGTTCTGCTATTGTCATCATACAGTGCAGCGCTTCCGCGACTGGTTGAAGAAGAAGTACGGCAGTTTGGAAAAACTCAATTATGCCTGGTACCGCCAGTTTTCAAGCTGGGATGTTGTGCCAGCGCCCAAGTTCATTTCTTTGATGACATATACTGAGTATATCGATTGGATTAACTTCATTCAGGATAAACTCGCCGAAGATCTGGCCTGGAGGCAAAGCGTAATCCGCAGCGTCGATCGCCATGTTACCTCCAGCCACGCTGCTATCCCCAGCGTCTTAAGTTTGCCGATGGAAGAGCAAGGTTCACCAGATGACTGGAAAATGGCCCGCTCTGTAGAGATTTGGGGAACGTCTCTTTATCCCAAACATGTTGGCGCAAAGGAAAGCAATCAGCCTTTCTTTCGCGCCGCAATGCTCACCGGAGCCAGATCGGCCTACGATTCGGTCGGAGCTGGCTACTGGTTGGGCGAGTTACAGGCTGGACATGGTTATGTCGGTATGTTTGCCTCGCATATGACCGAAAATGATGCTCGTATGTACGCTCTGCAACCGCTGGCGCACGGCGCAAAAGGTCTGTTCTTCTATGCCTGGTATCCCATGAGTTGCGGCTATGAATCGGCGGGTTTCGGCATGACGAATCTGGATGGTTCTCCCAGCGACCGCGCCCTGGCTGCTGGCGAAATTTTCAAAGCCTTGAGCAAAGACAACGATTTGTTATATCGCGGTAAAACCAGCAAGGCAGACATTGCAATCTGTTGGAATATCCAGGCAAATATTATGTGGCAATGCATGCGCGAACCCTGGCACTATATTCCCAGCCGCAGCTATATCGGCGCCTATAAGGCGGCGTATGAGGCACGTCTTCCCGCCGATTATATCCATACAGAACAGATCAGTGTTGGTAAATTGAAAGATTACAAAGTACTGTACCTGCCATTTGCGTTTGCGCTCCCCAAGGCTTCGGCAGCGCAAATCGAACCCTTCGTTCGCAATGGCGGCGTTGTTCTGGCTGAGGCGCGAACATCCTGGAATGATGAAACGGGGTATGTGGGCGAGGCGATCCCTGGCTTTGGTTTGCAAAATGTCTTCGGATGCCGTGAAAAAGGCGCTCAGGGTGTAGATGAAGATACGCCGGTGAAAATTCGGATCATTAGGGATCACCCTGCTCTTGCGCTGCTTAAAAAGGATGATATTGTTCTGGGAGCGCGTTTCCGCGAGGCCCTGGAATTGCTTTCACCGGAGGCCGAAGTGGTTGGTGTATTTGAGGATGGCCAACCGGCTATTACAGTGCAGAAATATGGCGAGGGTTGGGCAGTGTTCGTTGGAACAATGCTCAGCTTGAGTTATTATCGTTTTGGAGATCAGAATGCAGGCAAATTGTTAAAGAGCATGATGGCGTTAGCGGGACTAAAACAACCCGTTACAATTAATGGGATTGACTACAAATTAGATGTAGAACCTCGTATTCTTCAAGGAAAGGATAAAGATAATAATACGTTTTACTTTTTCTTTGCTTTCAACCATACTGATCAAAACCTGGATCCTGAATTTGGTATTGATATTCCCCAAAGAGACTATAACCTTACCGATGAATTGACAGGTAAAATTATATCTTACAGATGGAAAGAGAATCGATTGATATTGAACAAAAACCTAAAGCCCGGTGAAATCTGGGTGGTCAAGATTATTTAGAATTAGAAAATATTTTATGGTACAAGGAGAACTTTATGTCGGCAAAAACTTATCTTAATGAAGCAGCAAAATTGGTAGAAAAAATTAATGCAACACAAGTGGAGAATATTGAAAAAGCTGCAAAAGTATTTGCATCGTCTATTCTTGCCGGGCGAGCTGTGCATGTTTTTGGCTCCGGCCATTCGGTTATACCAGTGCTGGATATTTTTCCGCGTTATGGAGCTTATGTCGGATTTCATCCGATTATGGATCCACGCCTGATGTGGTTTAATATTGTAGGCCCTGGTGGTGCGCGGGAATTATTGTGGCTTGAACGTGAGCCTGGTTATATTAAAAACGTGCTTCTTTCTCATAACCTTGATCAACGCGATTCTCTGTTGGTCTTTTCACATGGCGGGTTGAATGCAGCCGGCGTTGAAATAGCGCAAGAAGCAAAGAAGTCGGGAGTTACTGTTGTTGCTATAACTAATGTGCAGAATCGAAAAGTAAACAAGCCCACGCATGCTACTGGGAAAAGTCTACACGATATTGCTGATATCGTGATTGATAATTGCTCACCAGTGGAAGATGCTATTGTTTCGATTGACGGTGTGAAAGGCAAGGTGGCTGCGACTTCGACCCTGACCAGTGTGGTCATTGCCATGTCATTATTAGCGGAAACTGCTGCTGAAATGTCTCGCCGTGGCGCGCCACCCGACCGCGTCTTTGTTTCTCCCAATGTCACTGAAGTGCCGAAATCGAATAACGAACAAGTTTTTGTTGATTACGAAAAGTTTGAGCGTGGTCTTTATAAATGATGAGGGCGTGAATCATCTTGCGGCGCAGGTCAATTCGGTACTCTGAATCACCTTACTGCTATCGCAGTCAGCAGCGGTGAGCATCTCCATTAAACCTTTCATGTGAAAGACAATCGTCTGAACGGGCAGATGGATCGATGATTAACGCCTATACCTGATCTCGATTAATTCAATAAAGTAAAGAGAATTTTCTTTAGTCTCTCAGCTTATCAATCGTATTGTTAAGTCACAATCATCCATTTACCTATGGCAAGTGGGTGATTGTGACTGCTGTAAGAGCGGAGTCGATGGGAAGCTATGCTATTATCTCTTAATGGAGCTCCAATCAAACAAAAAACGCCCACAAAAGGGCATTTTATGTATGAGCGCGGAGAGGCTCGAACTCTCAACCAATGGCTTAAAAGGCCACTGCTCTACCATTGAGCTACGCGCCCTGAACGCATGAAATTCTATCATGCTCCGGCTTTACCGTCAACAGTTTTTGTCTGAGGAGTCTGTCGCAAATAGGGTGAGTGAATTTAGGAAATCAGTCTGGTTGCCAGTCAAAAACATGGTAAAGAGCCCAATTCTGTGACAAACGCGCCAAGAAAAAGCGTAATTGATTGAATGGAGATGTGGAATTACACATTTGAATTATTGTTGATTACGCTCATACATGCATATCGTCCATATTTTGTGGTACAAGAACTATTTTCCAAAACTGATTCATCCGTTAAAATAACTTGAGGAAGGCATGCGAAAATTTTTCTGGGCAACTTTTACTCGCCATAATTTTAAATATCCGTATTTCCTAAGAG
>CAZDAW010000127.1:0-8125 GCA_964503685.1 uncultured Anaerolineaceae bacterium
TTCTTTTCTATCCCTTTTTGAACCACTTGTCTATAGTATATCTAACTGGGCGCGTTGCTAACGCGCCAACCCGTGAACCATTAATACTGTCATTCGGAGCGAAGCAAGCGCTTTGCCATAAGGATAATGTTGAAACAAGGAACTTTAGCAGTGTTATATGACTTTGTGAAACTGAGTTATTTCGTGAAGAGTACGGCTTTTAAATACAGTTTTTAAGTTATAATTGACTCGTCAGGGGGAGTGATTTGTTTTACCCGTATAAATTTACCTGGGGTATTTTATTTATTGGTGCTGCTTTTAGGCTTGTGCAGGCAGATCAGAATTGTTATCTATGAAGTATCTGCATTTTAAAATCGGGCAGCGTATTTCGATTAATGTTACCGAATATTGGAGGAGAATATGACCACTTTAACCTTCAAATCAGAAAGAATATCCAGAACGGGCGTCATCACTTTGAATGCGCCGTTGGGAAAAGTGTTTCCCCTGTTCGGCGCGCTCAGAGAAAAGGAATGGGCTCCCGATTGGCAGCCTGAGGTGATCTACGCCACCGACGGCTCGATCGAAGAGCGCATGGTTTTCAAGACGCAATCGCATCACGAGCAGGAGCCTGATTCGACGTGGATCGTAGCGCAATATCGCCCCGAGCAGTCGTTCATCGAGTACATCGTATTCGCCCCCGAAAGAGTGTGGTGGATTGCCATTCAGTGCCACGAGGGAGTCGTGGGCGAAACGACCGAGGCGACGATCACTTACACCTACACCGGGCTGTCGGAAGACGGCAACGCCAAAAACGCCCAGGCGCTGGAGATGATGTTTCGTCACGACCTGAAGGACTGGGAAGATCAGATCAATCAGTATCTGGCGATAGAGAAGCTGAAGGAACCCGGCTAGGGAGGACTTGAGATAGCAGGTAGAAGGGTATAATTTTATTGAATGGGTGGTCTAAAAAACAAAACTGGAAGTTTTGCCAACTTCCAGTTTTATTAATCCCAAACCAATAAAAGTTCTATTTCTTCTGGGCGTTGATCTCCGCCAGCACCCGCGAGACCATTTCTTCCGTCACCCCGGCCTGCTTGGCCTGCGGCAAATCGAGCAGGGCTTTGAGGGTCATCCCTTTAGCCAGTCCAAGCATCGGGTTTTTGGAAACGCCCGGCGCATACTTGTCGAAGATTTTCACCGCCTCAGGGTCTTTTAATAATTCGCCAACTTTCGTTTCTAATGTGTAAGCCATCTAAATCCTCCTTATAACCGGCTAACTATCAGTCAATTCGCATTATTAAAATGGGGCAGGCTCCTACTTCATTCGCGCGTTCACATCTGCCAGGACGTTTTTCACCATATCTTCGGTGATCCCAGCCTGCTTGACCTGCGGGAACGCCAGGATTTCCTTGAGAGACATCCCGATGATCATTTGAACGATAGGGTTTTTGTTTGCCTCCTGGGCATATTGTCCCAGAACCGTCAGAGCTTTGGGGTCTTTGAGAATATCGCTAACTTTTGTATCCAGTGTGTATGCCATATTTTTCTCCTTTACGATAAGAATATGAAACACTACCCGATCACGGTATACTGATACCAACATTATATGTCGAATCCGGTCAGTTTCAACCTTAAAAGAACCGGCAAGTCATGATCTTCTTTTCATATCTCAATTAAAAACGTCAATTCGGGATAGTCCATGTAGGATAGATTTTTCTGTCAATGCACACCGCCCGGCGCTTTTACCGGGCGGTGTGGGCAATCACTTTCACGCGAGAGAAGACTGCTTCGCCCTTGCAGAGAGCCTGCCTCAGCGAGACATCGCTTCGCTCGCAGTAACAATAGTACAGCCTGGTTTTCAGATCCCGGACTCATGTTAAAATATTGTCAGGGAGGGCATCCATGCCTGTCAACACTGTTCAAGTTAAAAGTATCCTGCAGAAAAGCAATCTACCCGAAGCTGATTACGTCATCAACCCCTACACGGGCTGCATTCACGGTTGCGTGTATTGTTACGCTCGCTTCATGAAGCGCTTCACGAACCATCCCGAACCCTGGGGAACGTTCCTGGATGCCAAAGTCAACGCCGCCCAGGCGCTGCGCAGGCAGTTAGCTCACCGACGTGAGCCGTTCGAAAAGCCGGTGTTCCTCTCCAGCGTCACCGATCCCTACCAGCCGCCGGAAAAACGCTGGCAAATCACCCGCCAGTTGCTCGAGGTGCTTCTCGAATACCAGGCGCCGCTATCCATCCTCACCAAATCTGACCTGGTGCTGCGCGACATCGATCTGCTCAAACAGTTTGACCGATGTGAGATTGGACTGAGCATGATGACGCTCGACGATGAACTGGCTCGCCGCCTGGAACCAGGCGCATCGCCGCCCACTCGCCGTCTGAAAGCGCTGCAGACGCTTCACGCTGAGGGCGTCTATACCTACGCTTTCGTCAGCCCCTACTTACCCGTGTTCTCGGATATCGAGCAGCTTGCCGGCGCCCTCGAAGGGGCTATCGATGAAATCGGCGTCGAGGCGATCAATACCAGGGGCGGCAACTGGCAAGGAGTTGAAGCAACACTGGCAAAGTATTACCCTGATACATTGACCGACTGCAAGCGCCTGGCCAAAGACGAAACCTGCTGGCTGGCGCTCGAAGGCCGGGTAAAACAATTGCCTGAGCAGTACCCCTTCAAATTGATGGGCTTTTACCGCCACTAACGCCAATCGATGAAGTTAGCCAGTTTAATGAAGATGTTTTTACAATCCGCGCTATTCGTGTGCTATTACAGAGGTAAAATGATCCGCCAATTGATTCCGCAAACCAGTGAAACCGATTTCAACCTCTTGCTGCCCGCTTATCTGGAACTGGCGAATGCACCTGGGGCGCTGAAGTATTTAAGCTTCACCCAGATTCCCTTCAGCAAAATGCAGGTTAGCGCCTGGTTCAGGTCGCACCTCGAAAATGGGGTGGAATATTACGCCGATTGCACCGAAGATAACCGAATTCTAGGCATTCTTATTATTAAAAGTGACCCAGTCTATGGCTTCGAGTTATTGGGGCTGGTGGTGCGCCCGGATTGCCGTGGTTGCTCATGCCGTCGAACTGGCGCAGGAACGCGGTTATCAGGCCGTGGAGACTTCGGTATTTGCCGATAACCGGCCAATGCTGCGTTTAGTGATCGGTCTGGGTTTTATACCGGTGGGGATGACGCACCACGCCAGGGCAGACGGCGCGGATAACGTCCATCTAAAATGCTATCTGAAACTTAATCCTTGAACTCGATGATATCGGGGTCGTTGTAGAGCGCTTCGCGCAGCGCCCTGTGGCAATCGGGGTTGCCGTACACCTGCCAGGTGATCGTGGTTATCTCGTCCGATTTGCAGTGTTTGCGTCCGTAAGCTCTCAGGCGGCAGTCGGTAAAGACTTTTTCGAGGGTGGATGCTTTCTCCGGGTTGGTTTTGAAAACAACGGTGTAAGTGTGTTCTTCTCGGATATTATCAATCCAGCGTTCGAGTATTGGAAACACCCATAATACCAACGAGGTGACGGCCAGGATCACCCCGGCGAGGACATATTCACCGGCGCCGATTACCATGCCTAATGCCGCGGTCAGCCAGATGGCGGCGGCGGTGGTCAGACCGGTGACTCGCTGTGAATCGCGCATAATCGCCCCGGCGCCCAGAAAACCCACACCGGTTACGATCTGGGCGGCAATACGCGCCGGGTCGTTATCGCCGGCCAGTTTGACTGAGAGAATGGTGAAAATTGTTGCCCCTGCGCAGATGAAGATCAGCGTGCGAAAGCCGGCAGCTTTATCGCGAAACTCGCGCTCCACCCCGATGACGCCCCCCGCGGCGACAGACAGCAATACTTTGATCAGGTCAGTGATATCCAGGTACATAGGTAAATTATACCCCGGATTCTACGCCGCCGAATCGGTCAAGGAGAGACTTAAAAAAAGCCCCACTTTTAGCGAAAAACTTGACTTTCTGAGCCAATTTTTTATCGATTTGAACCCAAAGTCACCGCCATTCACCCACTTTGGATGAATTTTAGGATTTCTCGTTGAGTTTATTATTTCACCCAATGGGTGAATCAAATATCCATGATGGAACCGCCGTGTTAAAATTTTGATTGAAAGAAAATATGACGTAAGGATGTTACCATGATCAATAAAATCAAATTTTCAGCCAAAAACCTCACCTCAAATGCCGGTTTGTTTCTATTGCTGGAGCAAACCAATAAAAATGGGGTTTTTAAACCTGATTGATCGTGATCTGGTTTTTGAAAACGCATCCACCAACAAAATCAAAATGAATCACATCAAAACCATGTTGTGTGGCAACTTCATTGGAATTGATAAACTGGAGCGATTGAAACTTCTACAAAGTGATCCCCTCGTCAATGAGTTCAATATTTCGATCAAAGAGCCGGAAACGGTTTCACGCTTTCTGGGAAACTTCAGTTACAAAACAACCCACATACTGAGAGAAATCAACTTCAAGGTCTTCAGAAAGTTGCTGAGAAAGAGCAAGCTAAAAGCCATCACCATTGATATCGACAGCAGTGTGGTCAGTATGGAAGGCCATCAGGAAAGTGCAGTCAAAGGATTCAATCCCAAAAAGCGTAGAAACCGCTGTTACAACTTGCAATTTGCATTCTGTGATGAATTGAAGGCCTATATCACTGGTTTTGTACGAAGCGGGAATACATACACAGCTAACGGCGCTGCCGAAATGATAAAAGAAATCTTTGCCAGATCAAAACAGATGATTTTGAAATCCTGTTCCGCATGGACAGTGGGTATTTCGACGACGAAATTATTGAAACCATCGAAGCAGTCGGTTGCCAGTATTTGATCAAGGGGAAAGCATATCCAACGCTCGCCTCTCAAGTTACAGCACCAAACATTGCATTCACGAAAGGTGATGAAGGCAGGGAAACAACTGAGCTTGTTGCGAAACTGGACACTTGGGACAAGGATAGAAAATTTGTCGTATTCCGCATATTGAAACCGAAAAAAGACAGCATGCAATTATCTTTTCTGGATGACGAATTTGAATACTTCTACTCTGTGACCAATACTGAAATGCCTTCAGAAAAAGTGGTCATTGCTTATGAGAAACGCTGCAATGCGGAAAATTACATCAAAGAAGCCAAGTATGATATGGCGGTTGGGCACCTGCTGCTTCAATCCTTTTGGGCTAATGAAGCGATCTTTCAACTGATGATGCTGGCCTACAATTTGTTTTTGCTGTTCAAGATGGATTTCGCAAATGGAACGGAATACCGGCAGCAAATAAAGACATTCAGGTTGAAGTACATTTTCCTGGCTGGGAAGATCATCCGGACGGACAGAAGCGTGATCATGAAGCTTTCTGAAAAGTATCCGTATCGAGAGATGTATGAACAAAGCTTTCCCTGAAAGAACGCCCAAAATCGCGTCTCGCCCCGCTATTTGTATTTAAGTCGGGCCTGGAAAAACCAATCCCAGTACCCGATTTTATGAAATAGATCGCGAAAAATGAACCAAAATGGAGACAATTATGCTAAAATTTTATGAGTTCAGCCACAACCATCACCTTTCCAGGGTGAAAATGTTGGCAAAATATATCAGACGTGGAATTTCGGTATTATGTAATTCAGGGATTGAAATTTCTTTATTTCCCACTAAAATGATGAATAATAAGCATTCTCTGGCAAACCAACCAAGCTTTTCAAACTATACCACAATACATCCAATCTGTGGAGGGAAATCATGCAGAATCAGCATCCGGGCAGATCCGTTCTCGTATGCGCCTTGTTGGTTTGTTTGTTCTCTCAGTTGACGGGCTGCAAGACAGCCGGCGTCGCGACCGAAACGCCATCCCCCCTCCCCGCCACGGAAGCAGTTTCGCCCGTGCCAACTGAAACCGTCCGGACCAATGAATCGATCAAATTCCGCGGGATCGCCCACGAAGCGATGACGGACGAAAGCTATTACCACATGCTGAAAGAAGGTTATGGAGCCAACTCGACCGCCATCACGCACTGGATCGAGATCGGCTACGATAAGGGGGGCGTTTTTGACGATGTACGCAACAACCCGCAAGACACCCTGGACGCCATCGATGCGGCGCACAAAGCCGGGCTGCACGTCTTCCTGCAGCTTTACCCCGAATTTTTCAAGCAATCCTATTGGGAGGAAACCGGCGAGATCGGGCCGTATAACAATCATTCCCCGGCCATTGACCCCTTAACTGGAGAATTGATGCCCGCGGAGCTCGAACGCGGCCCCATGCCTGACATTGAAGGGTTCACCAAGGCTTATAACGAGATCGTCTTAAAATGGGCCAAACTTGCCGAGGAGCACGGCGTGGAATTGTTCGCACCCTCCTGCGAGATGAACCTCTTTCTCGGCTGGGAGAAGGCCGCCCAATGGTGGCAAGATATTTTGATCCCGCTGCATGAAAATTATTCGGGCGAACTTGTGCAAAAGGGCGAGATCGCCTGGGAAAAATACGGCCACGAACGCGGCGATCTCTCATATTTCGACCATTTCAAGGGCTGGGATTATATCAACACCGACTTTTTCGGCGAGGACGAAACACCGGAGGAATACCGCGGCTTGATCCATGAAACGATGAACTACCTGCAGGAATTGAAAAAAAGACACGGAGCCAAGGGGATCATCCTGACAGAGATCGGAACCCCTGAAGACAGCGAGATGTACAAGAAGAAAGCCACCTCCTCGCACGAGGTGCGAATCGCCTACTGGAGCATCCTGTTCGAAGAAACGCGGGGGCTGGTCGACGGGTATTATTTCTGGTCGTGGGACGGCCAGGAACCCCCCGAAGAGGATTCGGCGAAATTCGACAGCGGCTATTCCATTTTGGCGTTGAATTTTTTTGACACTCCTGAAGAACAAAAACAGGCCTACCTAAAGATCCATGAGGCGATCCGGGGTATGGACGAGATTCGTTATTACTGGAAAGACACAGGCGAAGACCCGCTGGGATTAAGCGCCTTTGAAGAGAAAATCGCTTCACTCAAAGAGGCTTACCTGAAGGGAGAAGATTATCCCAGCATCAGCGCGGAAGCCGCCGACCTCACGCAGCGCATCACGGATACGCTGGCGCTGGTGATCCCCTACAGCGACATCCTCAACGTGCGCGACTGGCTGAAATCCGCCGGCCAGGACGACCTGTGGGAGGCCGAATCTCTCGACCCGCTGCTGCAAAAGATCGAAGAGGAGACGAAGAACGGCAATCCCGGCAACGCGGTGCAGCTTGCCGAGGAGGCCAGACAAAAACTGGGGCTTTTCTATAATGACACGCAGGGCGACGCTCCGGGGGGAGTGCAGGACCTGAAGAGCGTTTACATGACGGTCAAAGATGGACGTCTGATCGTGCTCTTCGCGGTGTACGGGGATGCCACGCAGGGCAGTTATTCGGTGGAAGCAGACACCAACGTGGACGGAGAGCGGGACGTGATCTGGTTCCTCAAGTGTTCGCAAAGCTCGGTTTCGGCCATCCGATTTTCAGGTGGCGCGGTGGTGAACGCCCGTCCGCCCGACCGTTTTGTCTGCAGTCCGGAAGTGGCCCGCGTGGAGGTGTCGGGGGTGAACCTGCCGGTATCCCTCAGGCCGACCTCGGATCTGCCCCAGCAAGGCGGCAACCCGCAATTCGATGAATTGATCATGCAGCGGGTGACGCTCGAATAAAAGCATGGTTTTGGGATATTCCATTGGTAACCCGTGATGAGATCAAAGGCTTGTTACAAGTTTTCTTAAAAACAGAGTATTATCCGGACTCGGATTGGTTGGAGTTTTTTGAAACGCTCGTCGGGCAGGCGGCCATTGCCATTGGCGACGCACATCTGTTGAGAGATTTAAAGCAGTCCAATCAAGAATTACAGACCGCTTATGATGCCACCTTTGAAGGCTGGTCAAAAGCGCTGGATTTACGCGATAAAGAGACAGAAGGGGACAGCCAACGGGTAACCAATCTGTGCCTGACTATGGCTAAAAAGCTAAAAATCCCTGATGATGAACTGAAATATATACGCTGGGGTTCACTGCTGCATGATATCGGAAAAATGGGCGTTCCAGACAGCATCTTGTTAAAACCAGGCCCGTTGGATGAATATGAATGGAAAATTATGCGCAGGCAT
>CAZDAW010000128.1:0-7909 GCA_964503685.1 uncultured Anaerolineaceae bacterium
TTTATTGATAGCAGTAATTATAACCACACTCTTATCCATTTTTACAATTGGATCAACCCCTTTCAATGACAAGAAGGAAACAGTGGAAAAGCAAATAAAATCCAAACAACGTGTCACCGACTACGGCGAGGTGCTGACCCCGCCGCACATCGTGAATGCGATGCTCGATTTGGTGAAACAGGAAACCGAGCGGATTGACTCGCGCTTCCTCGAACCTGCCTGCGGCACGGGGAATTTTCTCATCGAAGTTCTGCTGCGCAAACTGCAAGTGGTAGAAAAACGTTACCGCAGAAGCCAACTGGACTACGAACGCTACGCTGTGCTGGCCGTCTCCTCGCTCTATGGCATTGACATTCTGGCTGACAACGTTGAAGAATGCCGCAATCGGCTCTATCAGACCTTTGATGACGCCTATACAACCTTGTTCGTCGCGAAAGCCAAAGACGCCTGCCGAGAGAGCGTGCGTTATCTCCTGAGACGCAACATCGTGCACGGCAACGCCCTTTCGCTTCAAACCGTCGGCGAGAACCCGCAGCCAATTATTTTTTCCGAATGGTCGCTGGTGAACGGCAGTTTTATCAAGCGACGTGATTTTGCCTTCCATGAAATGGTTCAGAAGGCTTCGATGTGCGAACTGCCTCTGTTCTCGGATTTGGGCGAGGAAGTGTTCATACCCAAACCGGTCAAAGAATACCCGCCCGTGCATTTTCTGGAGTTAGCCCATGCCTACCCCGACGAGTTATAACCCCGACGTGCTTTCCTGCCTGGCTAACCTTTCCAGCGACGAGGTCTTTACCCCGCCGCAGGTGGCGAACCAGATGCTCGACCTGCTGCCGCCTGAACTCTGGAGCGACCCCAAGGCCCGCTTTCTCGACCCGTGCTGCAAATCGGGCGTCTTTTTACGCGAGATTGCCCGGCGGCTGGATAATGGCTTGGAAAGCCAAATCCCCGACCGGCAGGAACGCATCAACCACATCATGACGCGCCAACTCTTTGGCATTGCCATCACCGAACTGACCGCGCTCATGTCCTGCCGCTCGCTGTATTGCTCCAAGACCGCCAACGGCAAATACTCGGTTTGCACCGCCTTTGATGACGAGCAGGGCAACATCCGCTACCGGCGTGTTGAACATACATGGAAAAATGGCCGCTGTGCCTTTTGCGGCGCCAGCGAGGCCAACTACGCCCGCGGCGCGGATCTGGAAACCCACGCTTATGAGTTTATTCATACCGAAAACCCGGAGGAGATTTTTAATATGAAGTTTGATGTGATTATCGGCAACCCGCCGTACCAGCTCAGTGATGCGGGAGAAAGTACTGGCTCCTCACCGATTTACGATATTTTTGTGGAGCAGGCAAAAAAGCTAAATCCCCGCTATCTGACAATGATTATCCCTTCACGATGGTTTGCAGGAGGAAAGGGCTTAGACAAATTCCGAGAAACGATGTTGCATGATCGTCGAATTTCCCAGTTGATAGACTATCCAATTGCATCAGATGTATTCCCTGGAGTGAGAGTTATAGGCGGTGTTTGTTTTTTCCTTTGGGAAAAGGAATATAACGGCCCATGTAAAGTGACAACCCACATGAATCAACAAAGCGATTCAATGGTTCGTTATCTTGATCAGTTTGATGTGTTGGTTCGCTTTAATAAAGCTGTCGCAATATTGGAAAAGGTGACTTCTAAAAAGTATCCCTCATTGAGTGAACAGGTGTCTCGCCAAAAACCTTTCGGGCTGAGGACATTTGTTAAAGCTAAAGAGAAAGGGGATGTTATTCTCTACGCTAACAAAGCTGTTGGCAAAATAAACCGAGGCGAAATATCATCTGGACAAAACTTGATAGACAAATGGAAGGTGTTGATATCTAGAGCGTACGGAGAGGGTGGCGAAGCACGGGAATATCCCAGAATGATTTTAGGTAAACCGATTGTTGCTCGTCCTCCAAGTGCCTGTACAGAAACCTATTTGGTTACGGGTGCTTATGACACTGAATGGGAGGCAAAGAACCTTGCATCTTATATAAGGACAAAATTTTTACGTTTTTTAGTTGGTCTAAGAAAAAATACGCAGGATGTGATCAAAGATCGCTTTTCCTTTGTGCCACTCTTACCAATGAACCTACCTTGGTCTGACCAGGCAATTTATGAGCATTTTGGTTTAACTGACGACGAAATCGCCTTTATCGAGCAGATGATCCGCCCCATGCCGGCCGATGAGGATGGCACGGCTGACAGAGGCGATGCCATAGAAGAACCCAACGGAGAGCCTGCCGATGAGTGATTTCTTCCCGCGCCGGCCCAAGGTCACGCCCAAAATCTACGCCTACGAGGACACCAACCCGCAATATGCGGGCCTGCTCAAAGTGGGCTACACCACCCAAAGCGTGCAGGAGCGGGTGGCGCAGCAATACCCCACCCTGCGCCCTGGCCCGCTGCCTTACCGCATCGTGCTGGAGGAAGACGCTATCCGCAACGACGGCACAACCTTCACCGACCATGAGGTGCATCGCATGTTGCGCATCAACGGCGTGCGGCAGGAGGGCGGCGAGTGGTTCCGCTGCACAGTGGAACAGGTCAAGGCGGCCATCAACGCCGTGCGCGCTGGTCAGTTGCTGGAGGAGCAGCGTGCCTTCAACTTCGGCTTGCGCCCCGAACAAGCGGCCGCCATCGAAAAATCCGTCGCTTACTTCCAAAATTACCACCGCGAAAACGACAAGCCGCCGCACTTTCTGTGGAACTGCAAGATGCGCTTTGGCAAGACCTTTGCCGCCTATCAACTCGCGAAGCGCATGGGCTGGAAAAAGATTCTCGTGCTCACCTTCAAGCCCGCCGTGCAAAGCGCCTGGGAAGAAGACCTGCGCACGCATGTGGATTTCAGCGGCTGGCAGTTCATCAAGCCAGTTGGCCCCATCACCTGGGAAACGGCGGACAAATCCAGGCCCATCGTCTGCTTCGGCTCTTTTCAGGATTACCTGGGGCGCAATCCCTCCACCGGCGGCATCAAGACCAAGAACGAATGGGTGCACGCCACCAACTGGGATTGCGTCATCTTTGACGAGTATCACTACGGTGCCTGGCGCGAGAAAGCCAAGGACCTGTTCGAGGCCGAAGGCGAGGCCGAACGCAAAGCCGCCGAGGGCGAAGCGGTGGATTACTTCGACGAGGACATCCTGCCCATCACCCCCGCCCACTACCTGTACCTCTCCGGCACCCCCTTCCGCGCCATTGCCAGCGGCGAATTCATCGAGGAACAGATTTACAACTGGACCTACTCCGACGAACAGCGCGCCAAATCCGAATGGGATGACGCCAAAGGCCCCAATCCCTACGCCGCCCTGCCGCGCATGGTGCTGATGACCTATCAACTACCGGAGGAAATCCGTCAAATCGCCTTGCAGGGCGAGTTCAACGAGTTCGACCTGAACGTCTTTTTCTCCGCGGAAGGCGTGGGCAATAGAGCGCGCTTCAAATACGAAACCGAGGTGCAGAAGTGGCTGAATTTGATTCGCGGCGCCTATCTGCCCGCCAGTGTGGACGACCTGAAACTGGGCCGCGACCGCCGTCCGCCCCTGCCATTTTCGGACGTGCGACTGCTGGGCGCGCTCTGCCACACCCTGTGGTTCTTGCCCAGTGTGGCCGCATGCTACGCCATGCGCAACCTGCTGGCGCAGCGGCAGAACAAGTTCTATCACGAGTACAAAGTCATTGTGGCGGCGGGCGCTTCGGCGGGCATTGGTCCCAAAGCCCTGCCGCCCGTGCTGGAGGCGATGGACAACCCGCTGGAGAGCAAAACCATCACCCTCACCTGCGGCAAACTGACCACCGGCGTCACGGTGCGCCCGTGGACGGGTATCTTCATGCTGCGCAACTCCTCCAGCCCGGAGACTTACTTCCAGGCCGCCTTCCGCGTGCAAACCCCCTGGACGCTCAAGAACCCCGACGGGCTATTGCCGAACGACGAACTCATTCTCAAGCCGGAATGCTACGTCTTCGACTTTGCCCCTGACCGCGCCCTGCGCCAGATTGCCGATTACAGCACCTGCTTGAACGTCAACGAAGACGATCCCGAAAAGAAAGTCGAGGAGTTCATCCACTTCCTGCCAGTGCTGGCCTACGACGGCAGTTCCATGCGCCAGATAGACGCCGCCGGCGTGCTGGAGATGGCCATGAGCGGCACCACCGCCACTCTTCTTGCCCGCCGCTGGGAAAGCGCCCTGCTGGTCAACGTGGACAACGACACCCTGCGCCGGCTGATGAGCAACGAGCAGGCCTTGCAGGCCCTGATGAGCATCGAAGGCTTCCGCAATCTGAATCAGGACATCGAGACCATCATCAACAAATCCGAAGCGGTCAAAAAAGCCAAACGCGATGCAAACGACCGTGAACTATCCGGCGAGGAAAAGCGGCAACTTAGCGAAGAAGAGAAAGAATTCAAGAGCAAGCGCAAAGAAATTCAAGAAAAACTCATCAAATTCGCCACGCGCATTCCCGTTTTTCTCTATCTCACCGATTACCGCGAGCGCACATTGCGCGATGTCATCACCCAGTTAGAGCCTGGCCTGTTCAAGCGCGTCACCGGCCTGACGGTGCAGGACTTTGAACTGCTGGTGAGTCTCGGTTTGTTCAACAGTGCCCTTATGAATGACGCGGTGTACAAATTTAAGCGTTACGAAGACCCCAGCCTAATTTATATGGGCGTTAATCGGCATGAAGGGGAAGATGTCGGTCTGTACGACACCGTGTTGCGCCGAAAAGAATATGAGGCGACGTTCGTGAGTGAGACGGTTGAAACCTACGCAACCCGGCAATGAGATGAACAGGGGCTAACAACGGGTTGCAGCCGACCTCGACTTCGCTTGGCGGCTGCAACCTTACCGTTAGCCAGCCCCTGCGGTCGCGTAAGAAAATAATGGTATTAGTAGATACATTTAATAATAAGCTTGATTCAGCACAGTAAATTTCAATATTATTATGGGCAATAGTATCAAATAAATATTTTTCGACAATGGTTAGAATGCAAAATGAACGTGATCATAAGGTTGCTATTGAAGGGCCATATAAATTTGTGAGACATCCAGGTTATGTAGGTTTTATCGTAATGGTCTTAGCAACACCAATAGCATTAGGCTCATTATATGCACTATCAATGTCAGTTATTGTAAGTATAATATTTGTCATTCGCACATCATTAGAGGATAAAACTTTAAAAAAAGAATTAATTGGTTATCAAGAATACTCGAAAATTGTTAAATATAGATTGATACCTTTCATTATGGTAAAAATCCCGTCAACCATCGCACAACAGCAGTTATACACTGTTAAAACAGTGCACAGCTGCATTGAACAAAACCGCTGCGTCGGTGGCTTTCCCAACTCCAGTTCCAGAGCTTTGATTCACAGAAATCAAAAAATTCTGTAAATACCAATATTTTGGTCCTTTTTCTTTCATAAGCCCCCTGGATAGTGTAGTTTGTCTTATCCTGGCTTCTATCTGCAACGCAACTGAGTTGATGCGTAAAACTGGAATTTTGTATGTGCTGCGGATAGAATCCTAAGAGTTTTTGTTAGCTGTAGGCAAATTTTCCAATTAATGATATAATACCTGAAAAATGCGCGAGTGTAAAACAGGTTCTAAATCGCAGATTCTTTCAACTATAAATCAGGAGTATTTTGTGGACAATTCAAATTTTAAAAAGAATCTTTTTTCAAGTTTAAGCATTCGAAGCAAATTATTCATCGGGTTCGGTGTAATTATCATACTAGTGGTATTTATGGCCGTAGGAACATTTTGGAATCTAAAAAAATTAAATCAGTTACATGATTTAGTGAACGTTTCAAACCAGATCAAAATTTATATGCTTAAGGGAAGGCGTAACGAGAAGGACTTTTTTTTAAGACAAGACCTGAAATATGTAGTGCTTCACACTTTAACGATCGATTCAATGAATTTAATGTGCACAAAACTCCAAGAAGGAAAATGGCAAAGAACAACCTTGGAAAAAATTGACAGTATGGCGGGAGCTATTAAAGCATATAACCGTGAATTTTCAAACATTGTTGTACTATGGCAAAAAAAAGGTCTCGATGAAAATAGTGGTCTTCAAGGCTCTTTCAGGGCTGCAACTCACACAATAGAAAATTCAATAAAAGAACATAGCTTTGGCAGTGAAATTCAAGCACAACTTTTACTTTGCAGACGTAGAGAAAAAGATTACATTATGCGAAAGGACTTTTCATACATCGAAAAATTTCAGAACGATGCTGTCAAATTAAAGGATTTATTAAAGGGAAAAGGTGATGGCAGTCTTTTAGCTCAGGTTGATAAGTATGTGTCGGATTTCATGTCAATGACGGTTATCGACAAGGAGATTGCTACAGCCACGGAAAAACTCAGACAAGAAATCCACAAACTTGAACCAATTATAGAATCTGTGGTAGCCGAAGTTGAAAAAGAGACAAAAGATTCCAATAATTTTACCATTACAATTTTACTTACAACCTCACTTCTGGTTATTTTAGTCAGTATAGCCATTGCACTGGTTCTTATTAGAATGGTTATACATCCTTTGAATCAATTAAAAAGTCTTGCTGCAGAGATAGCTGCGAAAGATCTCCATGGAACGATTATTATTGATAGAAGTGATGAATTTGGAAGCCTGCTCGAATCATTTAAACTTATGGTTGAAAATTTACGTATGGCTTTCTCGAATATTATGCAAAGTACCAACACAGTTGCCTCATCGTCTACAGAACTTTCAGCGGTTTCTGCACAATTCGCTTCAAATACTGAAGAATTGAGCACACAAACCTCGACTGTCGCTTCTGCAACTGAGCAGGCAACCACCAACATTAATTCTATCTCTTCAGCAGCAGAAGAGATGTCATCATCCGCAACTAGTGTTGCCACAGCAATTGAGGAATTAAGCGCATCACTTAATGAAGTTTCTCGCAACTGTCAGAAAGAACTGCAGATTGCGGCAGAGGCGAATACTCATGCAAAAAACAGCAAGGATGTAATGTACAAACTTGGATCAGCAGCAAAGTCAATTGGAAAAGTTATTGAAGTGATCAACGACATCGCAGACCAGACCAATCTTCTTGCTCTTAATGCAACAATAGAAGCAGTTTCAGCAGGTGCGGCAGGAAAAGGTTTTGCCGTTGTTGCTGGAGAAGTCAAAGAACTTGCAAAGCAAACTGCACAAGCAACACAAGAAATAAAAAAACAAATTGAAGATATGCAAACAAATACAGAATCTGCTGTACTGGCAATAGAAGCAGTTTCAAAAGTTATAGAAGAAGTTAATGTAATATCTCAGATTATCGTAAGTGCAGTTGAGGAGCAGAGCGCAACAGTAAATGAAATTTCTAAAAATGTTAGCTGTGTAAGTACGGGTGCAAAGGAAGTATCTAAAAATGTTGCAGAATCAGCAACGGGCCTTTCAGAAATTTCTTCTACAATTGTAGGTATAAATAATGCTATCGCAGATACGGCAAAAGGAATTATGCAAGTTAAAACCAGCGCAGAAGAATTATCTAAGCTTTCGGAAAATTTAAAAGAGCTAACAGGGCAATTCAAAATCTAAGATAAAGAGAAAACCAAGACATGCGCATGAGGAAATATTGGCCGGGCAAACAGACCTAAAATAAATGCAAGGGTGGTCCCTTTCCAGTAGTGCGTAAAATTTTGTATAAACTATAGTAGGTCTTTATGAGCGTATTGCAGGAACTGGCCAGTTCGTGGGCTCAAACTGTTTACCTTGCCTAAAAGACAATCGAAAGCTTTGTCTATATTGTAACTTAAGCTCAGCAGATCAAATTACTACCGTCTAAAGCGGTAGTATTTGACTCCAATTGTAAATCTTCGCGGACTCCGCATTACTTCTGGTACATCGGGCAGGTATCGCAGCC
>CAZDAW010000129.1:0-7877 GCA_964503685.1 uncultured Anaerolineaceae bacterium
CCGCCCGTGGATAAAAAAAGAACCAGCCCGCAAGTGGGGCTGGTACTCGGTTTATTATAGATCGTTTTTAGCGCTTGTCAACTGGGAATTTAGGATTTATGTTGACGCCAATCCTCTTGAGGCGCGATACCGATTATACAGGTATTGGGTAAGCATCTCTCCAAACTCTGGATCATCGTTTACCTGTTTGTAGAATCTGAAATTCGTATCAACCATATTCTGCAATAGATTTTCCAATACTTCCTTAAATGTTAGCAGTGCGTTCTCTGGTGTATTCACCCGCACCGACTGTTCCACAGCAGAATCCACAGCAAGTTGTTGTTCCAATTGATGAAGCACCAAACGGTCATCCTCTGAAAAATTGGTTCCAAACCGCTGATTAAGCTCACGGATGATGATGGAGAGTGCTTCCATATCTGCTGGTGTTTGAGTGGCAGTGTTCAATGGATCTTCTGGTTCCAGCTCACCCCTCCCCCGATTCAACACGATTTGACCACTGCTTGTTTGATCAAGCCGATAGGATTCGAGATCAATTGCCCGCTGAATCTCCACAGGCAACCGTTCCCTTTCTTCTACTGTTAATCGCAGAAGATATCTGGAAAAATGATACAGTTTTTCGAGATCATTGTCGGTAAATGTAGCAATTTGGGAAAGAAAAGCATAGAGCCTAACGTAATCACCCAGGGCTGTGCGGAACTCGCTTCTCTTCTCTTTCTGTTGTCCACGGTATCGGTCATGAACAGGACGTAAGATATTATGCAACCGGGATTGATTATTGCTTATCCCAAAATATACTTGGGCAAAGGCATTAACTTCATCTGTGGTAAATAAACCAAAACTTTCCAGTCGCGTTTGAAGGTCATACAACAAATTAGGGTCCGTCGCTTCGCTTAATAAAGTTCGCTCATAGTAAGGCTCAAATGCTTTTTGAATATCCTCCACTGAATTTGCGAAGTCCAGCACAAAGGTTTCCTGTTTTCTTGGGTGTGTCCTATTTAATCTCGACAATGTTTGTACAGCGTGCAATCCACGTAAACGTTTGTCCACATACATGGTATGCAATAATGGCTGATCAAAACCCGTTTGAAACTTCTCGGCGACTATTAAAAATTTTATGTCATCTTCTGCAAATGTATTTGCAGTCTGTCTCTCGGGAAAACCATTCATACTGCTTTCCGTATAGTCCAATCCGCCATAATGCACTGTCCCTGAAAAAGCCACCAAAGCCTTCACAGGGTAATGATGAGCTGCCAGGTATGCATCCACCGCCTGTTTATACAAGACCGCATGCAAACGCGAACGGGTGACGATCATGGCTTTGGCGCGCCCATCGATCCGCCCCAAGACCTGCTGCATGAAATGCTCCACGATTACTTCCACCTTCTTGCCGATGGTGTGTTCGTGCATCTCTACAAACGATAGCAACAATCGTACAGCCTTACCTCGATCGTATGCAGGGTCATCCTGAATCTTTTTCAACAAACTCCAGTAAGCATGATAGGTGGTGTAATTCTGCAAGACATCCAGAATGAAACCTTCTTCAATTGCCTGACGCATGGGATAAAGACTAAACGGTTGAAAACCAGATCCCACCCGCATACCAAACAATTCCAACGTCTTTGCTTTGGGTGTGGCTGTGAAAGCAAAATACGAAACATTGGGAAGCTGCCCGCGCTGGCTGATCTCACGAGCAATGCGATCTTCGAGATCTTCCTCCTCTTCCCCGTCCTGCTGCTCTGCCTCTTCCAGGCTGCCCGCTGAAAGTACCGTGTTTAAATGTCGCGTTGCTTCACCCGACTGTGAACTGTGAGCCTCATCAATAATCACCGCAAAACGACTTCCCGGCAATGAACCCATTTCTTGAGAGATTACGGGGAATTTTTGGAGTGTGGTAACAATGATCTTTTTCCCCTCTTCCAGAGCATCTTTTAATTGGCGGGAAGTTTCCGTTATATTTTCCACCGTCCCCAGGGTCTGTTCAAATTGTTGGACAGTATTTTGTAATTGCCGATCCAGTACACGCCGGTCTGTGATGACCAGTACTGAATTAAACACCAATTGATCCTGCTCATCATGCAAAACAGAAAGCTGGTGCGCCAGCCATGCAATGGAGTTGCTCTTACCGCTGCCAGCCGAGTGCTGTACCAGGTAATGCTGCCCTGCGCCATGAGTACGGGCATGACTGACCAACCGTCTCACTGCATCCAGTTGATGATAACGCGGGAATAGTACACTCTTCCTACCGTTTTCCGCCTCGGTTTCATGTACAAAATACTGAATTAAATTAAGCACACTGTCACGCGCCCAAACCTGTTCCCACAAATAGGATGTGGCATAACCTTGCCAGGCAGGTGGATTGCCTGCTCCAAGATTATGTCCACGGTTGAACGGGATAAAGCGGGTCTGTTGTTTGTCCAGATGGGTGGTAAAAAATACTTCCTGACTATCCACGGCAAAATGCGCCAGACAGCGACGCTCTTTAAATAAGGATTCACGCGGATCGCGATTATTGCGATATTGCGTCATGGCATGGTTCACCGTCTGACCTGTGAGTGGATTCTTCAATTCCACAGTAAACAATGGCAATCCATTTAAGAACAACACCATGTCCAAACTATTTTCATTCTGCTGGCTATACTTTACCTGCCGGATTACAGAAAAGATATTTCCCAGATACCGGCGGCGCGTTTCAGGGTTTAACCCGCTGGCAGGTGGGAAATATGCCAAGGAAAATTTGCATCCCAGGTCCTTGACGCCTTTACGCAATACATGCAATAAACCATGATGACCAATCTCATGGTTTATCCGCTCCAGAAAGTGCTCTTCAACATTAACATCGCGGGGAGAGTTGCGGCGCAGTTTTTCCCACTCACGCGGCTGGGTGACCATGATAAAGTCCATCACGTCGCGTGGGATCAGACACAAAGCGCGGTCATAATCCTGCGGCTGGCGCAAATTGTATCCACCCGGAATGTAGTCGCCCTGCTGGAGGTTTTCTCGCACTCCCCCTGAAGTGGGAGAATCGGGACCGCCGCTTAACAGACTTGCAGTGATGCTTTCTTCAAAATTCCGCTCTGTGATTTCCACCATGAACACCCCTCATGTATAGACCAAATACAGGAAATAAAATCAGAACCTATAAATCTTACCAGTAAAAAATTTTTAATACCCAAGATTATATTTGCATTTCCGGTGGAGCCACCTGTCCGGTGACCACTGCGCTGATCAGCGCTGAACGATACTCCTGAAGACGGGCGACCAGCAGGCGCATTTTCTCAATAGCAGCATCCATGCGTGCAGTTTGGTCATCCAGATAATCAGCAATCGCTTGTTGTTCACCGAGAGGGGGGGCAAGGAAAAGTAAATTTCCTAACTTTATTTCGGTTAAATGCGCAATTGTTGCCTTGTTGCAGATCAAATCAATATACCCTGCAATTTTTATTGAATAGAGCCAGTACTTGAGAAAACGATTATCAAATCCGTATTTTGGTCGTACTCTGTGTACAGCATTTTGAATATAACAAGGAGTAAAACTGTTGTCCCAAATTGCCGCTCTTCCAGTATCTCCGCCTTCACAAATAAGCAGATCTCCGAGCCCCAGTAAATATTTGTTCTTTTCATCTGGGGAAAACCACATGTATTGTAAGTCGTCCAAATCAACTTTATCCCATAAAACATTTGCTGCACGTAAATATGGTTCTAAAGTGTCCATACTTGAATTCTGTATCGGTTGGAGCATCTTTCCAAGGCGAATATAATAACCGTTCTTGACTTTTCTAGTAGTCCAATGTTCCGGAATCTCCCCCAACCATTCGATTCCAGAATCCTTAAGCGGTGCATCAGGATTTAAACCGCGTGTCACCACCTGATTAATTAATGCGACACGTCGTTCCTTTAACAATTCGATCATGCGCTGGCACGCAGCAACTGTGGCATCAATCCTGGCTGTGCGATCATCCAGATAATCAGCGATGACTTGTTGTTCGGCGAGGGGGGCTAATAATATCATTGTATTTTTGAAATCATTTACTGATAACTCAATTTGGTTGGTTGATCCAGACACAAGAGTTGTATAAAATATTTTTTGATAAAAATCCGTGCAAAACAAATAATAAAGAAATTTACCAAGAATTTTATCTGGAGCGGGACGAACAATAGTAACATGACCATCAGCCAAATAACGTTGAGAGAAATCAAAGTAACAAACACGACCAAGGGTTCCCGTGCCGGTTGAATTAACAAGAATATCCCCTTTTTGGATTAATCCTTTCAACGTCCGACTCTTTTTATCACTATCATACTTAACGTTATTAAAATTTAATCCCGACCACTGAATACAAGCCTGATTAATAACCGGGAGATTACTTTCTTCTACATAATCAGGGGTATTTCCTCGACTAATATAATCGCATATCCTCTTCAACGGGATTTGATTCCAGTGCTTTGGAATCTCCCCCAACCATTCGATACCCGACTTTTTATATGCTGGATAGCCACCATTCTTGTGCATTGGCTCACCGCCCGTTATATTCCCAGTTGATTGAGTAATTGAGATATTTCATCTTGCAGAGAAAGAATCTCAGCTTCAATCTCCTCAAGGGGACGCGGTGGTTGGTAGACAAAGAAATGACGGTTAAAATTGATCTCATAGCCCACCTTGCCCACGCCGCCATCGCGCATGTCGCGCACGGTGGTGTTAATCCAGGCGTCCGGCGCATATGGGGTCACCTCACGTGCAAACCACGCCTCCACATCTTCATTCAAAGGCACATTTTCGGTATCCCGCAGTTCAGGGTCGGGTTCAGGGTTGCCATTCTTATCGCGACAAATTTCCGCGGTTTCATCCCGTTCCCCCAGGGCAGACAGCACGGCTTTCCGCACAGGCGATTCCAGTTTCACTTTTTTCAAACGGCAGGCCGCATCCAGTGCAGACTCAAAAGCCACACGACTGGTAAATACCTGACCTTCCAACCCGGCCAGCAGATCCAGGATTTCCTGTTGATGAATCGATCCATCCGGTATGACGTCCAAGGTGGGTTGGTTTGCAGTTTGATTCAAGCCAGCAAATTCGGGTTGTTCCATCAGGCGCGCCAGGCGTTGCGGTGAAACCTCAAATGACAATCTTAATGGGCGTTCCACAGTGATTTTGCGATAACCAAATTCTGTCACAGGGAATATTTTGCTATTCCCTGTCTCTTCATAATTTGCATATAACATGTAGATCTGATGAATTTGTTCCTGGGAAATTTCCCGCCGTTTGTCCCCCAGGCTCTTTCGTAATGGAGTCCAGATATCGGCGGCATTGATTAATTGGACTTTTCCCTGGCGCTCCGGTTTTTTATGATTGCTCAATACCCAGATGTAGGTGGAAATGCCAGTATTGTAAAAAATGTTCTCTGGCAACGCGATGATCGCCTCCAGCCAGTCATTTTCCAAAATCCAGCGCCGGATCTCACTCTCGCCACTGCCAGCATCACCGGTGAACAACGGTGAACCGTTAAGAACAATCGAAATGCGTCCACCGCCCTTCTCAGGCGGCAGCATGTGGAAAATCATATGCTGCAGGAACAGTAATTGCCCATCGCTGATGCGCGGCAACCCGGCGGAGAATCGCCCTGAAGGGATGGCGGCTTCCCTGGTTACATTCGCCTTATCCCCTTTCCACTCCTTGCCATACGGGGGATTGGCAAGTTGAAAATCAAATTGGATATCTGGAAAGGCATCGTGCGAAAGCGTACTACCAAAAGCAATGGTTTCCGCATCCCGTCCATCCTTTTCGGTTTTCATGTAAAGATCTGCCTTGCACACCGCGAAGGTTTCCGGGTTGACTTCCTGTCCGTAAATGATGACATTTAAGAGCGGATTGCGTTGTAACAGGCGGTCTTTTGCGATGGTGAGCATCCCGCCCGTTCCACATGCCGGGTCGGAAACACGAACAACCCGCTGGGGGTCCTGCAGTTTTCCATTTTCCGGCAGGATTAACAAATCTGCCATCAGGTGAATGATTTCACGCGGGGTAAAGTGCTCGCCGGGGTTTTCATCCAGAGCTTCGTTGAAACGGCGAATGAGTTCTTCGAAGATTGTTCCCATCTGATGGTTATCCACAGTTTCGGGGTGCAGATCCACCCCGCAAAACCTCTGAATCACCAGATACAACAAACCAGCCTCATCCAACTTGTCAATGGTATTACGGAAATCAAATCTTTCGATCACCTCACGCATGTTTTGACTGAAACCATTTATATAAGCGGTCAGGTTGGCTTTGATGTTATGAGGATCATCCAGCAATCGTTCAAATGTAAACGGCGATAGATTGTAAAATACATGTCCCGATGCACGGCGCAACTGAGGTTCCAGGTATTCAATTTTGCCTTTTAAACGCTGATGTGTGGCAAGCACGTCCTGTTTGGTCGGCTGCAATACGCAATCCATGCGCCGCAGCACGGTGAGAGGCAATATAACATCCTGATATTTTCCACGTTTAAACACATCGCGAATGAGATCGGCAATGGAAAAAATAAAATTGGCTCGTTCGGCGAATCCATTATTGACTGGCATGGCTGTTCTTTCCCTGTCAGATTATTAAACATCGAACTGAATGTGAAGCGGCGTTGGTATTATAACCCAACGTCAGGTAATGCTTGCTGAATTGATTTATAATCCGTCCATGGACATTCAACCCCTCCTCAACCGTCTGGCGGCCCCGGCCCAGCGTGCGATTCTCGCCGCGGGCATCCGCAGCCTGGAAGAACTGGCCGGCATGACCGAAGCGCAGTTGAAATCCCTGCATGGCATCGGTCCCCACGCGCTCAAGACCATTCGCGCCATGCTGGCTGAACACGGCATGGCGCTAAAACCGGAATAAGTCAGATAACAAATCCAGATTTCGCCCCACATTTCGTGGGGCGTTTTATTTTCCCCTCTTGACAACAATCCGTTTCTGATTAAAATGGACAAAGTATAAAATTATACGGCGTACAAAATTAAACGCCGTATAAAAGGAGACACATGGATCAACCCGTTGAGGGACGCATGGAACGTAAAAAAGAGGATACCGCCAACCGCATCATCGACACGGCCATCGCCCTGTTCGACCAGTACGGGCTGGACGCGGTGACCATGGAGCAGATCGCACGGGTGGCTGACGTTGCCAAGGGCACGCTGTACAACTACTTCCCTTCCAAAGAGGCCATCATCGCGGCTTACATGCAGCGCACCTTCAGACAGCGCAACCCGCAGCGCCTCTCCGACCTGCGCGCACTGCCGGATACGCGCGCACGCCTGAAAGCCATCTTTACCGCGCTGATCGACGGCATCCGTTCGAAAAAAGAGATCTTTGAGGCCTTCATGGTCCACCGCATGAAACAGGTCATCTCCTTCCGGCCTGATGAAAACAAGCCCAACGGATTGGGAGGGCTGAGCAGCGAGATCGTGCGGTTGGGGTTGGAAAGCGGCGAGCTGCGGGACGACCTGCCCGCCGAGTGTCTCGAAGACCTGTTCGACTTCGCCCTGATCGAAGCCATCAAACCGCTCTATACCCACCCTGAGACGTTTGACCCGCAGCGCTCCATCGAACAGTCGGTGGACTTGTTTCTCAGCGGGGCAAAAGCGCGGTCGTAATTTGCAACAAGCATTGGAGAAAACATCATGCCAAGTTTAAAAAGCCAAATCATTCTGTTTACTGTCCGCAACCGGCACCTGATGAAGGGCAGGTTGAAACCCGAAGTGATCACGCGTGACACCGACATGGTTGCCGTGCGCCGTGAAATGGAAGAGGGCGCAATAAAGTTCGGTTCCATGCCGGAAGGCATCATCGCCACACCGGTGAGCATCCCTGGTCTGCCGGACGGACTCAACGCCGAGTGGATCCACGCTGA
>CAZDAW010000130.1:0-7817 GCA_964503685.1 uncultured Anaerolineaceae bacterium
CCAGCAGGCGGAGTTCCATCAGGTGGATTACCGCCAGGCCCGCCAGCGGAGGGTGTACCTTGCGGCATAACACCGGGTGTTCCTTCTGGCATAATGCCCGGCGTCCCTTCAGGCATATCTTTGGGATCAGTAACTGTCGCCTGAGCCGCCTCATTGGAGACAGCAGGAGTCTCTGTGACCACAACTAGAGATAACTCCGAGGCGCTGGGTGAAACTGTCGCTGGTGTACATGCGCCGAGTAATAATGGCAAAATGATGACCAGTAAAAGGGTTGCAGATCGAGTTTTATTATGCATATTTCTCCTTGTTTTTCAATAGATTAAGCAATTATCACGAATCTAAAGAGATCTCTTTCCTGAGTAGATTTGAGAGAAAAAGAACCCATTGGGCTCACTTTTCTTTTTTATGCGTTTATTTTAGAAAATCAGGCTGTGAATAAACAAAGAAAAAACTGTGAAAATGATGAGAAACCTATAGCCCCATAAGAATCTCACTGCATTTTCACAGAGAAATCAAGTATAGTTGATGTTGTAATGGGATGCGAAAGTGAGGAATTTATGCCAACGGTTCTTGTGGTCGATGATGATCCAAAACTACTTAAAATGCTTCAACGAACGCTGACCTATGAGAATTTAAACGTATTAACCGCCAGCAGTGGATTAGAAGCTCTGACAATCATAAACGCGCATAAACCTGATTTATTAATTGTGGATTGGATGATGCCTAAAATGGACGGTGTAACGCTCATTCGCTGCTTGCGCGCAGAAGAAAACAAGACTCTGATATTGATGCTTACAGCGCGTGATGCTATTGAGAATCGCGTAGAGGGCTTAGACAGCGGGGCAGATGATTACCTTGTAAAACCATTTGCCCCAGATGAATTGGTGGCTCGGGTTCGCGCTTTACTGCGAAGAACGGGCACAGAGATAAAATCTCAAACTTTATCGTACCTGGATTTGACATTGAACCCAATTTATCATCAGGCGCGGCGGGGAGATGTCAATTTGTCGCTCACTTTGACTGAATTCAACCTCTTGCACCTCTTCTTACGCCATCCATGCCAGGTATTAGAACGCGCGCAAATACTTAATGAAGTCTGGGGTTATGATTTTAACGGCGACGATAACGTACTGGAAATTTACATCGGCTACCTCCGCAAAAAATTGGAAGCTGGCGGTCGCCCTCGTCTCATCCACACCGTCCGCGGTGTAGGTTATGTCTTGCGCGAGGAGTGATGTCCATACGGTTGCGTTTTACCCTGATTTACAATGCTATTCTGGCTTTAACGCTGGCAATCTTCAGTGTTACATTGTATTCCATTCAAGCCAATACAACTCTTGAGGCGCTTAAGAAAGACCTGAGAAGGGGTAGCGAAACCCTGGGAACATCTGTCTTGCAGGCAGCTATTAATCCTGCTCTCTCTATTCAACAGCACACCAATATTGAATCGCCGCCGCCCAAACCTTTCAACACATTTTCTGACGACCAGGCGTTTGTGGGTATCCCTGAGCGAGAAATTGTGCGTGTATTAGATAGCTCAGGAAATTTAATTGCCAGTCCTTATGGCCGTCCTGAAGATGCCCTTCCTCTTAGCAAGGAAGGTTTGCAAATGCTACAAAATAAACAAGAATGGTGGGAAATTAATAATGTTCAAAATCAGCGGGCGTTGATTTATAGTCGTCCAATTATCTCAGCAGGCCGGGTTGTTTATATTCTTCAGGTGGCCCGTATGCTTACTGAGCGTGACAACTCTCTGCGAACACTGGGAACAACCCTGGTATTATCCAGTTTAGTGACAGTACTGGCTGCCTTTGGTATCGGTTGGGCTCTTTCGGCGATAACCTTAACTCCCATTCATAACATTACACAAACTGCGCGAACGATTGGCGAAAAGCGTGACTTCACCCGGCGTGTATTCTATGAGGGGCCGCAAGATGAGGTGGGCCAATTGGCAACAACTTTCAATTCCATGCTGGCGCGTTTACAAGAAGGATATCAACGCATTGCACATTCCCTTGAAATGCAGCGAAATTTTGTGGCCGATGTCTCGCACGAACTCCGTACGCCATTGACAACTTTACGCGGCAATCTGGAATTACTCCGTCGCGTACCTCCTATTCCTGCCGACGAACGAGCCGACATTTTAGATGATATGGTTGGCGAAAGTGATCGCCTTATTCGTCTGGTCAATGAATTACTTGCCCTGGCGCGGGCAGATGTAAAGCGGAATTTGGATAATTGCTCAATCGTTATTTTCCCGATACTTGAAGAGGTTTGCCGACAGGTGCGAAAGATGGATGCCAATCGGATCATTACTTTGAATGTTTCTGCTGATGTCGCTATAGTTGGCGATAATGATGCCCTCAAGCAAATTATGCTTATTTTGCTGGATAATGCTCTTAAGTACTCGGATGGGGATATTCATGTGACGGCAGAACAGAAAGGGATGCAAGTAGAAATCCGTGTTCAGGATCATGGCAAAGGTATGGCTCCTGATAAGTTGGAACATGTCTTCGACCGTTTTTATCGCAGTGATGATGCTGGCAGTACTCCAGGCTTTGGTCTTGGATTATCCATTGCGAAATCTCTGGTCGAAAATCTGGGTGGAGAGATTGCGATGAAAAGCGAACAAGGAAAGGGGAGTGAAGTAATTGTAAAATTTCCGAAAGCAAGCTGGTCGCCCATTTCGTTGAAAGACCCTTGACAGGTAAAACAAGTTATTATATAATGCAACCGGTTGCACGCAAACAGGTTATTAAAAATGAGCAAAAATTCGGCCATGACGATCACTGATATTGCCCGGTTGGCGCAAGTTTCCAAGTCAACCGTTTCGCGAGCGCTGAATGATAGCCCGTTAATCGGTGAGGAAACGAAAGAACGAATTCGAGCAATTGCTCAGCAACACAACTTTCGGATTAATGTTGTTGCAAGACAGCTCAGTTTGAAACAAAGCATGACGATCGCTTATGTGACACATTGCTATCATAAAGATTATTCGGTGGCAGATCTTTTTAGCATGGAGATTATGGGTGGTATCTCCAGGGCATTATATAAAAATGGTTATGATATGCTGGTTGTCCAGGTCAATCCAAGCGAAATTGAATGGGCGCACGAATATATTGATACCGGTCGTGTGGATGGTTTCATCTTGATGACCTCTACCAAGAAGCAGAATCATATCCATGCCTTGTTGGAAATGGGTGCTCCGTTCATTATCTGGGGAGTGCCGGGGCCAAATTACAACTGTTGTTCAGTCACAGGAGACAATTTCACCGGTGGAAAACTGGCAACAGAATACCTTGCGCTCTCTGGCAGGCGGCGAATTGCCTTTATAGGCGGCTTTGCCGATGATTTGGAAGTGCAGTATCGTTATGCTGGTTACGAAGCAGCTATCCGTGGAGCAGGAATGACCATTGATCCTAATCTGCTCGCTTATGGAGATTATTCCAACACGTCGGGGGCGCGAGCAATGAGGCAATTGCTCAGTAAAGCGCCAGATATTGATGCAGTCTTTGTCAATAGCGACCTGATGGCCATCGCTGCGATGGGAGTGATTCGTGAGAGCGGCCGCCGGGTGCCTGAAGACATAGCAGTGGTTGGTTATGATGATCTGTCAATTGCAGAATTTTGTACACCGCCTTTAACCACCATCCGACAGCATATACCGCAAGCAGGGAGATTACTCGCTGATAACCTGATCCAATATTTGCAAACAGGGATAATAACCAACGTGACCGTGCCTGTCGAGCTTATTAAACGCCAATCGGCATAGCCGTATTTTTTTTAGTAATAGGTGCAACCGGTTGCAGATCGGTAAGAAAGGAATAGAAAATGAACCCAATGGTATTTATGATATTAGCAGCGGAAAGAGAATTAAAAAGTCAACAATCAATACAAACACAGGATGATGATATCTCAACAGCAATAATCCGCTCATCTGCATCGCAATTTACACTTTTGCGAAAGATTTATAATAAAGTAACTAGCCGCTCTCGTCTATCCTGCACACTCAATGCT
The DNA here is from genome assembly GCA_964503685.1 of uncultured Anaerolineaceae bacterium. Lineage (GTDB taxonomy): Bacteria > Chloroflexota > Anaerolineae > Anaerolineales > Anaerolineaceae > CAZDAW01. The sequence goes on from CAZDAW010000130.1 coordinate 4,018, forward strand.
TCTGAGGCAAATTGTTGCTCAACTGTTAAAGTGTCCTCAAAAGCATGATAATGAAACGGAAAAATAAAAGTAATCAGTTATGGGTGGGTCAGCAAGATCCACCCATACGATTTTAGAAAGGTAAACACATGCAATCTAAACCCAAACCATCAATCGGCGTTACATTTCACCCAACATTCCCACCCGAAACCCTCGCCAATTTCGCCAGTCAAGCTGAAGCAGCGGGCTTTGATGAAGTATGGTTGTGGGAAGACTGCTTCTATGCAGGAGCATTCACATCAGCTGCAACGATTCTTTCGGCAACGCAATCGGTTAAGGTGGGAATTGGAATTTTACCGGTTACAGTTCGTAACCCATTGTTTACAGCGATGGAGATAACGACACTCGCTCGATTGTATCCTGGACGTTTTATCCCAGGATTTGGGCACGGCGTCGAATCATGGATGAAGCAAATTGGTTCTTATCCTAAATCCACTTTGCGCGCTCTTGAAGAGACGGTCAGCGTCGTACGCCGATTGCTGCTCGGCGAGAATACAACGATGCATGGAGAACACGTTTTTCTTGACAACGTTCAGATGAAATTAACACCCAAAGAAATGCCTCCATTGTTTATCGGCGGCATACGTGAAAAAACCCTGCGGCTGGCTGGACGAGTCGGCGACGGGACAATATTGACATCCATGTCGTCGCCAGCATACATTCATTGGGCTGATACACACATTAGAACTGGTATGAACGAAGCAGGGCGTACAGAAAATCACCGGACAGTATCCGTCTTTTGCAAAGTGAATCCTGATGGCGCTTCAGCACGCGATGTCGCGCGCCAAACGTTGGCGAAGATTTTTGAAAATGGAGAACCTCATTTATTTGCACTGGGTATTGACGAAGAGGCGCCGGGATTGGTCAAGAAATATGGTATAGAAGGAGCAGCCAAAAGAATGCCGGATGCCTGGGTTGATGCATTATCTGCTTCGGGTACCCCAGATCATGCCGTTGAATCGATAAACAATTTAATTCAGGCAGGCGCCGACACGATCATATTAGAACCCATCGAGGGCGATCCAGCCAGTCTGCACGACTATATCCGCTATTTACTCCCAAGTTTACAAAAATAAACCAATGCTATTTGAACGTAAACTGTAACGCTTTCAATTGTTGATAAGAGATATAATAGGCAGATTACGCAAGGCGCAAAAATGAACACCATTGAAGAAAACAACAAGCTCTCTGCATTGGAATCTGTCAACAGCACCTCAAATGAGATAAACCGTGAAGAAACATTCCATACGGTAGAAGTGGTTACACTGGCCGCGGCGCATGGCGCTCACGATACATATTTTTCATTTCTCCCGACCATCCTTCCCTTGCTAATCCAAAATCTTTCACTCAACACCACCCAGGCAGGTTTACTTTCCGCAGCCAGTCAGATTCCTAATCTTTTACAGCCATTGATTGGTCACCTGGCAGATCGCAAAGATTTAAAACTGTTGGTTATCCTGGCGCCCACGCTTTCAGGAATTCTCATCACTCTGGTTGGCGTAGCGCCAAATTTTGGCGCCGCAGCCTTATTATTACTGCTGGCGGGTTTCAGCACAGCCGGATTTCATTCTATCGCGCCTGCCATGGCTGGCGCTCGGGCGGGTCATAAAGTAGGGCGTGGTATGGGATTCTTTATGGTTGGAGGCGAATTAGGATTTGGTATTGGCCCTCTGATCGTTGTTGCAACGATTGGTTTCTTAACTTTGGAGGGTTTACCCTGGCTAATGACATTAGGTATGTTGGCCTCTGTCATCCTATATTTCCGCTTAAAAGATACCTCCACTGTTCGTCAATCTCAGATCGAGCCCAGCTTACCGGTCCGGCAAGCGTTGGGGCAAATGAGCCATTTAGTCCTGCCTATCATTGCTATCACTTTTATCACTGGTTTCTTAAACGCTAATTTTGTCAACTATTTACCTACTTTTATGTCCAGCGAGGGCGCGACATTCGCGCTGGCAGGCGTCTCTTTGTCGATTGTAGAATTGGGTGGAAGCGCCGGCGTTCTGCTGATGGGACTTTTCAGCGACCGGTTGGGTCACCGTAATGTGGCGTTAATTGGAATACTGGCTTCAATCGCTTTTTCACTGGGTTTTCTTTTCGTACACGGTTGGTTACAAATCATTATGCTAATTGGAACAGGATTATGCGCCTTTGTTGCCAATCCGGCATTCCTCGCCATATTGCAAACTCGATTCGCCAGTAACCGTTCTCTGACGAATGGTATCTATATGTCCAGCAGTTTTATTGCGCGTTCAATCGTTGTAGTGATCGTTGGGGTGCTGGCAGACAACTTTGGGATGCGCCCGGTATTTATTGGCGGGAGTTTATTTGGTCTGCTCTCAATCCCATTTATATTCATGCTGCCAAAGAAATAAACATTTTGGCCATTTCTCACCCAGCATAAAATACACAGTATAATGACGATATGTCAATCGCAGTGATCGGCGCGGGTCCTTCAGGTATGGCAGCGGCTCTTCAGGCTGCCTGGCATGGCGCGCTGGTCGTTTTGTTTGAACGAAACTTAATCGCCGGACGGAAATTGCTCGTGACAGGCAGCGGGCATTGCAACATCACCAATGATGCGGTTTCGGGGGAAAAATATGCCTGCGCGGATTCTGCCTGGATGAATACCTTACTTCAACATTTCGGCGTTCAGAATCTGATATCGATGTTGCGAGATATTGGCATCCCAACCTATAAGACATCAGATGGCTGGTATTACCCCCTATCGAATTCAGCGCAATCCGTTGTGGATGCATTTGCAAACGCGTTATTGATGGCCGGCGTGACCTTGCATCTTTCGACTGAGGTGACCTCAATAAGATCTGCCCGAAATGGTTTTATCATCGGATATAAAAAAGAAGACGAGGATGAGGAGATTTTGTTTAAACAGGTCATTGTTGCTGCTGGCGGCAAGGCTTACCCGACGCTAGGTTCGCGTGGAGAGTTGTTCCCAATAATCGCGCAGCTTGGACATACATTACTGCCAAAACGTCCTGCACTGGCGCCTGTGGTGGCTGACCTCGGCAGCCTGAGGGCTTTGCAGGGTATCCGCCTGGATACTGGCGTCACTTTATGGGATGGCAAAAAACAATTAGCAACGGCAGCCGGTAACCTGATTTTTACGCAATGGGGATTGAATGGGCCAGCCGTTATGGATATCAGCCATCATATATCTGCCCGACCGGATGCAAAGCTTACGTTATCACTCAATTTGCTTGAATTTTATCAGTCTGAATTTGATGATTTATTAAACCAAAAACGATCAGAACCGATGCCTGTAAGGGTATTTTTAGGCGCTTTTTTTCCACCCAAAGTCGCATCTTTGTACTTGAAAATAGCCCATTTTCCGGAAAACGTTCTCCTAAATCAGGTAGATGATAAGATGCTCGATTTATTGATCGAAAATCTGAAAAACACTCGTTTGCAGGTTAAGGGTGTCCGCGGCTTTGAATACTGTCAGGTTTCTGCCGGCGGAATCCCTGTAACCGAAGTTAACCCAAAGACATTAGAATCGCGGTTAATTAAAGGGCTTTACCTGACAGGTGAAACGCTCGATGTCGTTGGACCTTGCGGCGGATATAACCTGCAATATGCGTTTAGCAGCGGTGCGCTGGCTGGTCTGGCAGCAGCGCACCGCTAATTGATTGAGGGACGAGTTTTCGCTTACTGTTTCTGTTGCTCAAGTTCATCAAGGATTGTAAAAACATATCGGCCTGCCCACTGTGAAGCGCCGCCGCCCATGACGCTTGCTCCAGCGC
>CAZDAW010000131.1:0-7789 GCA_964503685.1 uncultured Anaerolineaceae bacterium
GGTTTACTGACGGGCATGAGATGGATTTTTATTTTGCGCGGTGGCCCAAGGCGTTGGCTGCCATTGAAGAAATTGTGACGCGTTGCCAATTTGATTTGCCTTTGGGTGAACCTCATTACCCGCAGGTGGTTTTTCAATCTGGCCTCCCCGCCAGTCAGATTTTACGCCAAAAAGCTGAAAAGGGAGCCAGGGAACAGTATGGTGAAGTTACGCCAGAATTGCGGGCCAGATTGGATCATGAACTGGGGGTTATTAATGAACGCGGCTTCGATTCAATTTTTTTGATCATGGAGGATATTCTTAATTACGCCCGGCAAAGCGGTGTGCCGATATCCTCGCGTGGTTCTGCTGCTTCCTCACTTGTGGCGCATTGCCTGGGGATTACTTCACCTGATCCAATTCGACTCAACTTGTATTTTGAACGTTTCCTCAATCCGGCGCGGGCAACTCCGCCAGATATTGATACTGATTTATGTTCGCGACGCCGTGATGCCGTAATTCAATATGTTTTTGATAAATATGGCATCGACAATGTGGCGATGGTAGGCACGATTAATCGTTTCCGTCCCCGATCTGCATTGAGAGAGACTGCTAAAGCGCATGGTTTGCCGCCCTCTGTGATTCAAAAGTTGTGCAATCGTCTTCCTTATCATTATTTTCATGGCAGCGACAATGATGAGGAAGCGGTAGTTCCCGAGTCCCCGTTTACTGATTTGGCTGCTGACTACCCGGCGCCGGAGTATCAGATTGTTTTTCGCGAAGCGACGGCTTTATTAAAATTGCCGCGCCACCTGTCTGTTCATCCTGGGGGAATTATTATCTCTCCCTGTCCGATTGCGGATATTGTCCCATTACAGCGTTCGGGCAATAAAGGTGTGACAATTACTCAGTTAGACCTTAACGCTGTGGAGTTGTTGGGACTGGTCAAGCTCGATCTACTGGGAATCCGTGGACTTACTGTATTAGGTGATGTGGCTGATACGATCTATAACTGGCGGAGAAGTGAGTATAAGTCACCATTAACCGTGTTAGATGCCATACCTGTTGCTGATTCGGCCACTGCTGAATGTGTGAAAAATGGACGGACAATTGGATGCTTCCAGATCGAAAGTCCTGGCATGCGGGCGACTTTGCGTGAGATTCAGGCAAACTCAATTGATGATATTATGGCGGCGTTGGCGCTCTATCGTCCCGGGCCGCTTCAGGGCGGCTTGAAAGATGCTTTCGTTCGCCGTTATAAAGGAGAAGAAAAAGCCAGTTATTTGCATCCTGCGCTCGAGTTGCTGCTTGATGATACTTACGGTGTGATTTTGTATCAGGAACAGGTATTGCGGATAGCTCACGACCTGGCTGGTTTCAGTATGGCCGATGCTGACCTGTTACGCAGGGCAATGTCTCATTTTGACCCTGGAAAGCAGATGCAGATATTGAAACAGAAATTTATCGCTGGCGCAGGTGAGAAAAACGGCGTTCCGGAAGATATTGCTGAATATGTCTGGGAGTTGATGGCGGCTTTTGCCGGATATGGTTTTCCGAAGGCGCACGCGGCATCTTATGCCCAGGTGGCATGGCGCTCGGCATGGTGTAAAACTCATTTCCCAGCCGAGTTTATGGCAGCCGTATTGGCAAACTGGGGAGGGTATTACAGCCAACGCGTTTATATTAGCGAAGCCCGTCGCCTGGGATTGGATGTATGTCCACCTCATATCAACCATTCGCGCTCGGAATTCTGCGTGGCCTATCCGGATGGCGAGCCGAAATTATACATGGGGCTTGACCAGGTGCGTGATCTGTCCAGACGCATCCAGGAAAGAATCATGCGGCACCGGCCATTTCATTCATTGGGTGATTTCTTGTTCAAAGTTGATCCGCGCCCACAAGAAGTACAGAATCTTATTCGCGTCGGAGCATTTGAAGGACTTGGGAGCATTCCTGATTTATTGCGCCGCGTTCAAACCCGAACGTGGCAGGCGGGCCAATTATCTCTTTTCGATATGGATGAGACTGTTGATGAAGAATGGCCGTTAAGTGAGAGGTCAGAAGCGCAGGAGAAAATTCTCGGGATCAGTCTGGATATCCATCCGCTGGAGCGATATGCCGACCGGGTCGCTGCGTGCGGGGCAATTGCGACTGTTGAAGCGGCCGGGAAAATGGGGGAACGAGTCAGCGTGGCCGGCGTGCGCTTGACAAGTCATCGCAGCCGGACCGCAAAGGGTGAATCGATGGGTTTCTTAACCCTTGAAGATTTAGAAGGTATGCTGGATGTCATTGTTTTTCCGGATATTTACCGACGTTATCGTCATTTGATTTCCAGTAGAAATCCCATGATGGTAACGGGTATTGTTGAACTTGACTCAAGACGCGGTGAACCGTTATTAAGGGCAGAAAAGATAGTGGAAATCGGATAAACATTTACACCGCTATTATGCTTTTCCAAAAAAAGAGGCGGGTACTTCTGTCGGGCATGTCACAAAAATTATTCAGGTAATTTGTGGCAAAAAACTTCTGGATGAGGAGGCAGCCTCTCGCTTGATCTATCGGCAATTCACCTTCCAAATCATTGTTATATTGATAACACTTTGATATGAGAAGATTGATCTATTGGCTATTAATGGATTGCCAGTGTCCTTTAAACCATATTGAAAAGTATTACTCGTCATCGGATGAAGAAGGCTGATTCCCGGCAGCAGCAATATTATCAGGGCCGCCAGCGCCGATGTTTTGGTGTTGGGTTTTTTTATTTGTGGGCGAAGAATTGATCCATCCGGCTGCCCCATTCATTGGTACAATTGAATTATGGCGTATGTGTTTGCGCTGGCTTCATTTATTAGCATTGAGCATGTTTGAATAATTGCGGTATCTATTTTTTCTTGTGGAGTTAATTTTTATGGGTACAGACCCTTGTCCACCTTATGATTTTATTGATCGCATTATTATCACCCAGGATCAAATTGAGCAGCGGGTTCGGGAATTGGGCAGCCTGATAACCCAGGATTATCAGGATACAAAGAAACTTTTATTGCTTGGCTTGCTCCGAGGGAGCGTCGTTTTTATTACCGATTTAATGCGAAAAATTCACCTTCCGATGACGATGGACTTTATGTTAGTATCGTCCTATTCCGGTTCTGAATCGAGCGGTTTTGTGCGCATTGACTCTGACCACAAGATCAATATCTGTGGCTGGGACGTGATATTAATTGATGATATCATCGATACAGGTTTCACCGTTCAAACTGTTCGAAAACTTTTATTAGACCGGAATCCACGTAGCTTGAAGGTTTGCGCGTTATTGGATAAAGAGGAGCGGCATCGCACTGACATTCAGATTGATTATTGGGGGTTCAAAATTCCAGACTACTTTGTTGTAGGATACGGATTGGATATCGATGAGAAAGGGCGGAATTTACCTTACATTGCTTCGGTTGATCTTCAAAAATATCGCAAGATGAGCGCATGAAAGGATAGGACAAAATGTCATTGGAGGTTATCATCGGCACACAGTGGGGAGATGAAGGCAAGGGTAGAGTCGTGGATTTGCTTTCCGAGAAGGCGCATCTTGTGGCGCGATATAATGGGGGCGATAATGCAGGTCATACGGTTACAGTCGGCGAGAAGATATTCAAATTGCATCTCATCCCTTCTGGAATTGTTCACCCGCATGTTATCGGGGTACTGGGGAACGGTATGGTTTTGAATCCGTTTACTCTCTTGGAAGAGATGGAGATGCTCCGTTCGGCCGGCGTGGATATTACTCCGGACAGGGTATGGATTTCGGACGCTGCACATCTGATTACGCCGGCTCACCGTTTGATCGATCGGGCTCAAGATGAGGCGCTGGGTAAAGGACAAATCGGGACGACGGGGAGAGGGATCGGGCCGGCTTATACCGATAAGGCAGCCAGACGGGGCATTCGCACAGGAGAGGTGCTTGACCCGGCAGCTTTTGAAGTACGGGTCCGTCAGCATTTTGAAAACGCCAGCAATTTGCTTCAGACGCTCTATAAGCAACCAGCATTGGATGTTGAAGATATGACGCAAAAATTCCTGGCGGCTGTCAGGGAGATTGCCCCTTATATTCGCTGCATTCGACCGCTGGTACGACAAGCGCTTGCTGAAGGTAAAACTGTTCTTGCTGAAGGCGCCCAGGGCACATTGTTGGACCTGGATCAGGGAACTTATCCTTTTGTCACCAGTTCGTGCACTACGGCAACAGGGCTTTTCAGCGGGCTTGGATTGGGCATCTGCCCTGTTGAGCGTGTGCTGGGAGTGACCAAGGCGTTTCAGACGCGAGTGGGGGCAGGCCCATTCCCTACAGAGCTTTCAGGCGATATGGCTGGCTTTTTGCGGGGCACAGGAGCGAACCCCTGGGATGAGTATGGAACGACGACCGGACGGCCGCGGCGGGTAGGCTGGTTGGATGCTGTGCTTTTGCGTTACGCTATCGAGATCAATGGGGTGACTGAATTATTCGTTACCAAGCTGGATACGTTGAGCGGACTGGATACGATTCAGGTATGTACCGCTTACGAACTGGACGGACAGAAAATCACCAGTCTGAATTTTTCGGGTGAGGCGCGGATGCTCGAGCGCTGCAGGCCTGTTTACGAATCGGTGCCCGGATGGAAAGAAAACTTGCGTGGGATCAGATTGTGGGGCGATCTGCCCTGTCAAGCGCTGGATTATATCCGGCAGATTGAAACATGGAGCGGCGTGCCGGTGAATATTGTTTCAGTTGGACCGGAACGCAGCGCAACCGTTTTTCGTCAATAGTTAACAATGAGCGATTTTGAGACTTATCAGAGCCCATTTAGCTGGCGGTACGGCTCGCCGAAGATGCGCTGCATCTGGAGTGAGAGGAATAAACGCCTGATCTGGCGGCAATTGTGGGTTGCCCTGGCTGAAGTGCAAAGCGCCTGGGGTTTGACAACGCCGGCGCAGGCGGCTGATCTTCGCAAGCATGCCGGGGAAGTGGACATGGCGCGTTCACTGGAGATCGAGAAATCGATCCGCCATGATTTGATGGCTGAGCTTAAGGTCTTTGCTGCTCAGTGCCCTATTGGTGGAGGAATTATCCATTTTGGGGCGACCTCAATGGACATCAAGGATAATGCCGAGGCGCTGCAAATTCGCCAGTCTTTGGACATTGTGTTGAGCAAACTGTATCAACTATTAACAGAAGCAGCCGGGCAGATCGATGAAACAGCCGATTTACCCTGCATGGCGTTTACTCATTTGCAGCCGGCTGAACCGACGACGCTGGGTTACCGGCTTTCCAGTTTCGCGCAGGATTTACTGGAGGATTGGCAGGCCTTGCGTCAATTCCGTCAGAACCTGCGGGGCAAGGGTTTTAAGGGCGCAGTGGGTACGGCTGCTTCATACGTCGAATTGTTCGGGCAGGATGGTTTTGAGCGCTTTGAACAGCAGATGAGCGCGGCCATTGATCTGCCATTCTATCCGGCGGCGACGCAGACTTATCCCCGCAAACAGGATCTTGCTTTGCTGAATACGCTGGCTGGCCTGGGAGCAACCCTGTATAAATTTGCTTTTGATTTGCGCATCCTGCAATCGCAGGTAATCGGCGAGCTAGCCGAACCTTTTGGTGAACACCAGGTAGGATCGTCGGCGATGCCGTTCAAGCGCAATCCCATTGAGCTGGAGAAGATCGATTCGCTGGCGCGAGCGCTATCATTGGCGCCGCAGCTTGCCTGGCAAAACAGCGCCCATTCGTTGCTGGAACGGACGCTGGACGACAGCGCCAATCGGCGGACGATGCTGCCCGAAGCCTTTCTGGCGGTCGATGAAATTATTGAGACGGCGACAAAGATCATCAGCGGGTTGCAGATCAATGTGACGGCGATGCAAAGCACGCTGGCGCGCTACGCCCCGTTTTCGGGGATTGAACGGTTGCTGATGGCGCTTACCAAGGCCGGGGCAGATCGTCAGGAGATGCATGCCCGACTGCGCGAACACAGTCTGGCGGCGTGGCAGGCGCTCAACCGCGGCGAAGTCAACCCGCTGGTAGATTTGCTGGTCAGGGATCAGACCATCCATCAATATTTGGAGCCAGAGGCAATTCAAACGCTGCTCAAGATTGAAGATTACCTGGGTATTGCGCCGCAGCGCGCCCGGCAGATTGCCGCCCAAATTCGAGACGCTTTATCCACCGCCTGATTTTAATCCGGTGTGAATACCGCCTTCAGTGAGAGCGCGGAGGTTGCCGAGGGCTTTTTCGATATCGTTGGGGGATACGAGGCTGTCGTCGCGGGTGTTTTTGAGTTCTCCACGCTGCGCTTTCTCAACGGCAATTTCCTTAACCGACCGGCCGCTCTGGGCGGCTTCTTTAACCAGTCGCGCCCCGGCCGCGTAACCGATGAGCGGATTGAGAGCAGTGACAATGATCGGGTTGCGCGAGAGCCATCCTGCAATCTTTTCAGGATTGGCCTGTATGCCCACGACGCACTTTGTCGTGAATGCCCTGACTGCGCCGGTCATGATCTGCATGATTTCAAAGAGGTTATGGGCAATGACCGGCATCATGACGTTGAGTTCCAGTTGCCCGGCCTGGCTGGCGAGCATTACTGCGGTGTCGCAACCGATGATGTGATACATGGCCATATCGAGCATTTCAGCCATCACCGGGTTGACTTTGCCGGGCATGATGCTCGATCCGGGCTGGACGGCCGGGAGTCGGATTTCATCCAGTCCAGTAAACGGCCCGGAGGACAGAAGGCGGATGTCGTTGGCGATGCGGATGAGGGTCAACGCGAGGGTGCGCATGGCGGCGGAGAAATCGACCAGGTCGGCCATCGATTGCATACTTTCAAACAGGTTATCCGAGAGGGATAACCGGAAACCAGTGAGCCGGGACAAACACTGCACCATGCGGGATGGATATTCAGGGTGAACGTTGAGCCCGCTGCCGACGGCTGCGCCACCGATGCCGAGGCGCAGGAGGCCCTCAGCAGCGCGTTCAATGCGGGCTATGTCGCGCTCTATTGTCCGGGCATACGCGCCAAATTCCTGCCCCAGGCGGATGGGGGCGGCATCCTGGAGATGAGTTCTGCCCGATTTCACTATGTCATCGAACTGCACGGCTTTGTCTTGGAACGCGCCGGATAAATTGCGCAGGACGGCGAGCATTTCGTCCAGCCGCCACAGGCATCCCAGACGAATGGCGGCGGGGATGACGTCGTTGGTTGATTGCGCCATGTTGACGTGGTCGTTGGGATGCAGTTTGTATTCACCCGGTTCGCCGCCCAATAACTGAGCGGCGCGGTTGGCGATGACCTCGTTGGCGTTCATATTGTGACTGGTGCCTGCCCCGGCCTGAAAGGGGTCAACGAGGAATTGATCGTCCCATTTGCCCTGCATTACTTCTTCAGCGGCCTGGATGATGGCGTCAGAGAGGGTTTGATCGAGGAGGCCAAGGCTGGCGTTGACTTCAGCTGCGGCGCGCTTGATGACTGCCACAGACCAGATGAATGCCCGGCAGGGCTTTTTGCCGGAGATGGGAAAGTTTTCGATGGCGCGTTGGGTCTGGGCGCCATAGTAGGCGCTGACGGGAACCTGCACCTGGCCGAGGGTATCTGTTTCGATGCGGAAGACGGGTTTGATTTGTGTCATGAATTCCTCCGTGAACGAATGAGATGTTCTTGCTTAATTTTACATCTTTGATGGCTGAAGGAGAGGCGTTATTCGTTTCGCAAAAAAAAGAATACGATGGGCGGCATAGATTTTTCTTATGTTACTGAAAACAGGAAGGGGTAATTTTTATGCCCTGCTATTGTAG
>CAZDAW010000132.1:0-7741 GCA_964503685.1 uncultured Anaerolineaceae bacterium
CAAGTGGGCTTTCGGGATAAGTGTTAACGAATTGTGAGTCGGATACCAATATTTGCCCAGGGTTTCCTTGCACTGCAACTGCAACAATGTCCTGATAAGCGGTACATTCGGTTTGTTCCGCATCCGCAATTGTTTTTAGCCGTTTAACATTCAGAGGGTTAAATGAATGAATAACCTGTTCATAAATTGGAATAGCGCGTTCACAATCTCCTGCGAGATAGGCGCTATGGGCCAGTCCATAAGATCTTTGGTCAGCGAGACTACGATAGAGGGTTAATCCGCCAATTATTACGACGAGCAGAATCAATAACAGTACTGGCGTTGAAAGAAAGTTAGGATTGGATTTGTTTTCAGGGAGCGAATGCATTATCCTGAACGAGAAATAATAAAAAGATGATTACTCGCTTTCATTAACTTTAAGGCACCACCATGAACCACTTGAAACACTCGGATTATCTTTATTGAAAACGAAGCAATATGTACCCTGGATTAGCGGCTGTTTTGGGACGATATAGAAGTATTCCCCTTTGGGAAGAATGTTAAATTCCTGAGTGGATAGACCTTTCTCATTACCGCTGGTGACCAGAAGTAAACTTTCTGGTGTAATCCTTTGATCCCAAAAAACGATTTCAGGTGTATTGGTTGGTGAAACATACAGTTTATCAACGGTCGGGGCGCCGGTACTCATTTCAATTTCGGTGAATTTAGCCCCATTTTTCAGGAAGACCCCATATCCGGGTGGCCTGTCGCTTGGCGCGCCCAATCCGAATGGTAGCATTGCGGTTAATTCTGCGGGAAGCTGTATCCAACCAAGTGCAAAACTGAGTATACAGGCAGCCGATAAAATTACTATCAGGCTTACCAGTCCGAGTAAAATACCTGTTACAACAGAAGTACGTTTTCGGCCAGCCGCCCGGCGCGGAAATCCTGCTTGCCGGGCAGGTGAAAATGTTTCACTGGGAGAATTTTCTGACGACAATGAAAACCGCATTTCTACTTCAGGCAGTTTATCGGTTTCAGGTTCGTCAAGTATATCAGTACGTTCAAAACGATCAGATTGTTCTTCTTCCCGTGGTATTGGCTGGGTTGGCGGTTCGATGCTTATCTCTTTCCGCTCTGTTTTAGATTCTTCGGGAAAAGTGTCTGCAGGAATTAACTGTGGTTCTATTTCATTTTGAGGTGGTGTGGCCTCTATTCTTTCGGGCGTTTCCACTTTTGGCGGCGTTGCTGTTGAAGGTGTGATTTGCCCGATTGATTTGCGAAGGATGCTAATTCCTTTTTGAGCGGCTGTGTTAGCCGGATTGATGGCTATCACCTGTTCAAGACATTCCAGCCGTTCCTGATCTGATTCTACAGCACCACTTAACCATAACCAGGCTGTTTCGTTGCGGATATCTTGCATCAATGCCTGCTCGAGAAATTCTCGCGCGGCTGTTTTGTTACCCGCTTTCAGTGCGGTGATACCTCGTTGGACTAAACTATCGATTTCGTTCATAAGTTGTTTACACTATTTTATATTGATACCTAATATATGGCAATTGTTTTAATGGAAATCCCCGTAATTTGCTTCCTCGCAATCGATATACCTGATTTCTGGATATTCCAGTAATAACCTGGCAACTGGAATATTGCCGTCAATAATTTAGCGTACGTTCCTGGATTATCTGTTGTAATAACTCGATAACTTTATGGAGTTCAGCTTTGATATTCTCGATCATATCAGGTGAACATATTTCACTCTGTCGAGCTTTGATTTCCACTTCACGGCATTGATTTGAAAGCAAGGTTGCTCCAAATATGGCGCTGCTTGATTTCAGTGTGTGAGCGGCGAGTTGCATTTTTGCCATATCCTGTTGCTTGTATGCATTCTCGAGTAAGAGCATTGTTTGTGGACTGTCTTCAACAAAAGTTTGAATGATATTCCAGGCAACCTCGCCAAGATCCGCAATTAATTGACGCGTTTTTGCCACCCCCAGGCGTCCTGTCTTGGGTGGAATCACAATATCCTTGACTGTGGCATCACTGGGAGTGGAAATACGACTTAAGACGGTCATCAAATTTTCTGTACGGATGGGTTTACTGATCGTTTCATCCATACCAGCATCCAGACAGGCCTGGATATCTTCCTGGAAAACAAAGGCGGTCATGGCGATAATACGAGGTGCAACGCCTTGAGGTAATTCCTTACGAAGCCGCCGAGTCGCTTCCAGACCATCCATTTCTGGCATCTGAACATCCATGAAAATCAAGTCGTAAGATTTATTGTTTACAGCGGCCAGCACCTCATTGCCATCAACTGCCAGGTCAGGTTGATATCCCAACCGCTTGAGAATTTGTACAATAACTTTTTGATTGGTTGGATTATCTTCTGCGACCAGAATCCGGTGTGGGTACTTTTGAGCAAAAAGTGGGTCTATGCTGGTGGAGACTATCGGTCGTTTGTTTTGTAAAATTGCGCCAGAAGGGGCAACAAGGACCTGCGCCAAAAGATTATATAACACTTTTGGTTTGATGGGCTTCATCAGATGTGTGGTAAACAATTTTTCATCTAATACTTTTGCGCCTGGACTGATTGAGCTGAGGAGAATTAGGGGCGGGTGTTTTTCACCTGGCAGATTTAGAATATGTTCAGCCAGGGATGTCCCATCTATTTGGGGGATTTTCATATCAATCAAAATTATGTCGTAGGTTTTTCCAGTTTTAAGCCATTCCAATGCCTTTTCCGGGAATGGCGTTTCTTCCGGGATCAATCCCCACTGTTCAAGCAAACGAGTTAGAATGCGCCGACTTGTCTGGCTGTTATCAATTATCAATACCCTTTTTCCTCTGACCAGCGGTTGGGTACCTTTGGCGCCGAAATCCGGTTGTGTTTCAGTCAGTTTGACGCGGATTGTAAAACAAAATTTTGACCCCTTGCCTGATTCACTTTCGGCCCAAATTTTTCCTCTCATTGATTGAACAAGGCGTTTGCAAATTGCCAACCCCAGCCCTGTTCCCCCAAATTGCCTTGAAATCGTTTCGTCCACCTGAGAGAACGACTTAAATAAGCGATCCATATATTCAGATGGTATCCCGATACCGGTATCTTGAACTGAAAACTCGTATTCAAATTCATCATTTGTAAGCGATTTACTTTTAACGGTGAGAGTAACTTCACCAAAATCGGTAAATTTGATTGCGTTGGACAGCAAGTTTGTCAATATCTGGCGCAGCCGGTGACCATCCCCGATAATTGAGGCGGGTATTGACGGGTCCATCTCATACGCCAGGTCAATCCCCTTTTCGGCAGCGCGTGGGGCTACGATATCCAATGAATCTTCAATAATTGAACGAAGGTCAACGGGGCGATTTTCAAGCTCCAGTTTACCCGCTTCAATCTTTGAAAAATCCAGAATATCATTGATTAAAGTAAGCAGCGCGTCACTCGAAACTTGAATTGTTCCTGCATAGTCGCGTTGCTCGCTGTTGAGTTGAGTTTCAAGTAATAGTTCTGACATCCCCACAATTGCATTAAGGGGTGTTCGTATCTCGTGGCTCATGTTGGCAAGGAATTCAGATTTAGCCTGCGTGGCTGCCTGGGCAGCTTTGATTGCTTTTTCAAGTGATTCATCCATCAACTTGCGTTCAGTGATATCTTGAGCTGCGCCGATGAGTTGCACAATGCGTTTTTCTTTTTCATCCCATATAGAACGTGCATAATCGCGCACCCAACGGGTTTCACCGCTTCGAGTAGTTATGCGGAATTCACTGACGGCAGCGCCGCCAGAAAGCAGATCGCGGTTATGCTGGTCGGCCAGTCGAGCGTCGTCCAAGTATGTCAGGCCAAGTAATCCACCCAGGGACGAAAGTTCATCTTCACTGAAACCAGTAATGCGCCGAAAGGCATCGCTGACCCATTCAGGGGTTAATCTGCCATCGGGCTCGATACGAAAAACATAAGCATAATCGGAAATCAGTTCGGAAACAACCCGGTAACGTTCTTCAGAGCGATGAAGAGCCTCTTCGGCTGATTTCTGCTCGGTGATATCCTGTGCCGCTCCGTATATCCATAACAAGCGATTTTGCACAGCATCCCAGACCGGACGATCGCGGTACCGCAACCATCTGAGTTCGCCGTTTTTTGTTTTTATTGCCTGTTCGTTAACAACGGGAAGTTCAGTGTCTTCGTGAATCGCGCTGGCTAATGCCAGGTTTACTTCTTGTGGATGAAGGATATTGGCAACCTCTGATTGTCCCCAGATATCATCGAGCGTATATCCGGTAATTTTGGTAAAGGCATCGGTTACCCATATTGGCGATGCGCTGCCATTCGCTTCAACCCTTAATAAATAGGCAAATTGGCCGGTTAAATCAAATATGGAACGATACCTTTCCTCTGAAGTGGAAAGTTGCTTTTCAGCCTTTTTTAATCTGATTTGAGTATCGACGCGAACAATAAGCTCATTGAGAGAAAATGGTTTGACAATATAATCAGAAGCCCCCAGAGAGAAAGCTTTGATTTTATCCTCGACCCTGGATAATGCACTTATCATGACGATTTTAATTTTTTCAGTTCGGGGGTCGTTTTTTATTTGCTCCAGCAACTTAAATCCATCTTGCCCAGGCAGCATGATATCGAGCAGAATGACATCAATTGATGCATCTCGCTCCAAATAAGCAAGCGCCTCCGCTCCATTCGAAGCGGAGGCAACCAGCCAGTTTTGTCGTTTTAATGTGTTGGCTAATAACGTACTGATATCAGCTTCGTCTTCCACGATTAAAATGCGTGGATTATCGTTCATGATCTTCTCGTCATGATGTCTTTCTGGTTGAATGAATCTAAGGTTTATCCATTAATTTTGATCAATTCGTATGGCGTCAAGACCCAAAGGTTTTTACCATCGGATGACAAACTCAATGGCGTATCGCCATATTCATCGACCTTTTCCTGAGAGACGATCTGAATAGAATCAACGAGTTTACCTGTACTGGGGTCATGTTTGCGCACAATACCCAGTGTATCTTCCAATATCCACAAATATTTCCCATCGTACATGAAATCGGCTGGATATGATTCTTCTGTTCCATATTCATTTTGTAGTATCACAACTTGGCTGGGGGCCGCATTGGGGTTGCCAGGATTGTAGCTCATCAGCGATGTGGGTTCACCGTTGGGATAGGCCTCGGGGTCGTAATATTCTTCCAAATCGTAAGGAGGCGACCCAACTCCCCAAATATATCCTCCGCCAAAAGCTAAATAACTCAGGGGTTCGGTGCGGTCTTCTGTGGCAACGACATCGAGGTTGCTGGCGTTTAAGACCAGCAAACCTTCAGCAGTAGTCACCCAGATATGATTCTTATCATCTGCGGCATAACTTTCACAGGCGCCAGAGCATTCAGCAGATTTAATCAAAGCTCGTGAATTAATATCGAAGGCATACCAGTTTTCATCACCCAACCATATCCGATTGCCTGTAAAAGATAAACGAATGGGGGTGGATTCAGGAATATCGATGACGGTGCGGATTTCATCGGAGGCGCCATCAACGACGAATAATTTTTCATTGACATCATCGTCGGGCGTGACTAATACCCAAACCTGGCTTCCATCATATTTTACATCATTGACCGACCCTTCGAGCAACTTGACAGTTTTGATGTAGCTGCCATCTGAAGTTTTGTAAATATCCAGTTCACCCAGGGGGGAGCCAACCCAGATTTTATTTGCGCTTGCAGCAAAGGCATTTACGCCTGATCTCTCCTCAGCGAACGGGATCACAGCGCCAAAATCAGTAGTGTAGGCTGGTTCAACAGTCGCTTCTTCTGTAACCTCTTCATCATCGGTTGAAGCTTCGTCAGTTGGAAGGGCTGTTTCTCCAGGCGCCGGCGTTGATGGGGTTTCTGCGCCAGGTGTTGATCCTTGATTCTGGGAAGTCTCAGAGCCAGTAACGTCCTGTGTATTTTCCAGACGCAATCCGGCAGTCGGAGAAGCCTTTACACCAGGCGTGGGAGAAGGTAGTGGTCCGCCAGGTTTGGGTGTACAACCTGAAATGACCAAAACCAGGATTGTGGTCAATATAATAAACTTACCTGTATTTTTGGAAAGCATTTTTTTAACTCCTTTGTTTTCGTTCATTATTTCGATAATTATCCCCTTTTATCAATGTCCTTCAAAATATCGCGTTACTCCCTCAGCAATGGCCAGCGCGAAATCGTCCTGGCGGGTTTCCAGGAGAGTTGCATCACTGGGATTGTCTATGGCGCCTAATTTGAGTATTACTACAGGGGGAGCAATACCCTGTAAAAGCATTTGATCGTCCATGGTACAGGCGTTGCCATCAGTAACCGGATAACTGCCACGGTCAGGAGTGGAAAGGCGGACTGAAATGGCGTTTGTGAGTGATACTGCCAGGGCCTGGCTGTTAGTTTCAGACGCGCTGCCAGCTGCATAACAGGCTATCACTCCCAGGCTATTTTCTGCGTACAGGTGAAGAGAAATAACGATTTGCGGCGCTGATTCGTTTATCCGGGCAACTGCGTTTGTATAAGGCTGGTCAGGCATATCGCTGCTGCGCGTCATTGATACGGTAAATCCCATGTGTTGTAAACGCGCTTGCGTGCGAAATGCGATGTCGAGGGTGACATTTTTCTCTACCAGATTGGAGGCAGATAGCCCTGTATCTCCCATCCAACCATGCCCGGGGTCGAGGTAAATTGTACGGCTGGCAAGCACCTGCTTCTTTACTTCAGTGGCGAAACCGGCAACGGCAGTTTGTTTAAGAAATACAGCCTGTGTGGCAGCGGCTTTTTTTGCCTCGGCCACGAGTGTACCGCTTGCCTGACTGATCTGAGTACCTGCCAGTTCTTTACCCTGCTCTGCTGCGGTTTGAACAACTTGCGCTGATCGGGTTTGGACAAGCGCCTGATCGGCGGGTGTGCATCCGGCGACCAGGGTGATACATATTATAAATATTAAGGCCAGGATGGTGCGCTTCATTTTTTCTAATTGTACTATGTTCTGGTAGAATTTAGTAATGATACCCCTGTTTGATTAATACATTATAAAGGGCGAGTTTTCTCGCCCTTTATTGTTTTCACTAAATTCTGTCGAGGCTCGCAGCCAGGCGGCAATTTGGATTAATTAGTATGGAAAACCTCCAGATGTTCCATCTGTGCAGAAGTTATACAAGCCTACTTTGCCGCCGCTTCCGGCGCGGGCTAACCAGCCGACTTTCCACCAGGTTTGCCCGACAGTACATGCCAGATCGGCGCCCGATATCATCTTCAGTATCTTGCCGTTATACCAGACTCGTACCACCGGATCATAGTTGATCAAATTTGTTTCAACACCGCTGCTATCCATGAAAAGGGTGTATTTTCCAGTGGAGTAATAAGGATATTTTCTCCCAGGTGCACGGATGACAGATATCAATTGGCTGCGGAAACCGGTAAGGTCAGTGGGAGGGGAATCGTAGGCGACGGTGTAGGGTTTAGCGGTCAGATTTCCATAATCCAGATTAAGAGGGCTGCCGGCGTAAGGTGATACACCGATAATACCGCCATCGGGATAATCGACCCCCGCGGGTTTAGGCAGCCATACCGAAAGGTGCAGGTCGGCGGTTGTTTTCCAGTTCGCGATAATGTTGAAATCTGTAGTGGTCCCTCCCCAAGACAATGGAGCGACACCCAGACGACGGTTAAATGGCGGGGTATATGTATCGTTGTTCAGGGTAACATATACATCGGCGACTGTCCGAACGGG
>CAZDAW010000133.1:0-7641 GCA_964503685.1 uncultured Anaerolineaceae bacterium
CCTTCGGGTGCGATGTCAGCCGCTTAGCGCAGCGTATCCCGCAGTGGCGCTCCTTGGCAATGACAACAAAAATTTATAATTTATGTGTTATCCCGAATTGACGTTAAAATACAGGAGGGAAAAGCTGGATCAACAAAACCATAAAAACCATCACCACAATCGCCATACATACCGGGAGTGTGATCAATTGTATTCCGACTGTTATCCCCCACAGCCGCAGAGTTTGTTGCCAGCTATACTGTAGAACCGCTTTTAAGATGACAAAGCCGAGTAGAATAGCCAACCCCATTCCAACCCCTACCCCAAGATTGGGATTCAATTTCGCTTCCCGAAAGATAAAAGGGGTGCAAACGATGATAACAACCTGGATAAAAGCGATCAGAACCACCCGCTTTAGAGGTTGATTTAGCTTTCTCAGGCGAAGGCTGAACCAGACCGTCAGGGTCAATAACCCCCAGAGAATCAGCAAAATGCTACCCAGCCCGATGAGTTGGGTAACCACTGGCGATAAGATTGATCGACCCATCTTCCCTCCTCAAACACCCCAATCAAGTTGAATGAATGATCGACCTTGTAATCCACGCTGAGTTCATTGCTCCGTAAGCAGTTTGCACGTTCCTGGGCTGCCAGAAAAGACCGAACATCTGGCCCAAGCACCATCAAAATCGACCAAAACGGCCATCGTCTCCAGCGGCATATCGTATTCGCTCAATATCAACCGCCGCGGTTTGTGCAACAGATCGCGCACCGGCGCCACCGCTCCCAGTGAAAGTTCCGCCGATTGAATGCGATCAACCATTTTGTTTTCATGATCAAGGACAAACTGCATGGTCTGGTCGATCAATAATAACGGAGCGCGCATGGGTTGGTTGATCAGCGAATCGACACCCCAACCCATCCCGATAAATAGGGCCGTCCAGAGGAGAATGGGCAACAATTTTTCCAGCGGCGCAATGGTATGATAACTTCTTTCAATCCAGCCCGAGAGGAACGGACTGCTGAGCAGAGCGATTCCCGTTGTGACAAACAGAATGAGAAATTGGCGGGTCTGCATTCCCCTGTCAAAAGGGTAAGCGAGCATGCGCATCGTTGCCGGGTCCAATCTCTCCAGAGCAAGCATAACCCCCTGGGTAGGAATATGAGCGGCCAGCCAGCCAAATAGAATTCCGGTCAAACTGACCGCTAACATATTCACCCAGAGCCGATCAAACCAGGCAACAATCACGCCCGCCAGGGCGCCCGCAAGAATGCTGGGAATTCCTCCCATCGCCAGTTTCAAAAAGGGAGCCATCGCATGCGCCTGCGCCAGTTGGATAGCATCCACCCCCCAGCAGGCAGCCGAAAATCCGGCGCCAGCTAAAACCCCAAAAAGGACGCCCGTACCCAGGGGACTGCCCTTCGGCTTCTTAAGCAAATGGTCTTTTTGCGAATCGATCATTTGATATCCCTGCGAATCCTGAAAGTAACTATTTGAGTATTGAAGACTTCACCCGATTTACAACCTGTTAATGATCGCCTCGAGGTGTTTTTTTGCAGCCGGCATTTCATTCTCTTTCAACCCGTGCATGATGATCGCGCCGCTATAGCCAACTTCACTTAACAATTTCAGATACAAATCAAAATCCAGTTTTCCTTTACCGATAGCGGTAGGATGCAGGGTTCTGCCCGCTGCATCTGCTTCACCGATATCTTTGGCGTGCGCCAGGGCAAGATACGGCGCAGCCTGCGTCGCCATTTCACGCAACATCTCTGGCATACGCGGCAGCGTGGCCGGCGAAAACAGGTTGGCCGGGTCGATCACAATCCGCAAATAAGGCGAGCCGATTTCTTCCACCAATTCGACAGATTGAGGAATCGTAGAAATCACCGTAGTGATCTCCGGTTCGAACGCCAGCGTAACTTCGTAATTTTCAGCAGCCGGTATGATCTGCCTGAATGTTTCAATTAATTCCCGGCGGGCCTGCGCCGAGCTGTTTTCTGGGTGCCAGCCCCACATATTATCCGGGTCGTATGAACCTGTTCCCAGGGTGATGAGCGAGGCGCCCAGGTCGTGGCAGGCTGCGCACAACTTTTTGACGCCGCTCACGCCCGCTTCGCGAATTTTGAGATCAGGATGGACAGGATTAAACGTGCCTGATACTGCGGCGATGCGCAGCCGGCGGCTTTCAAAAGTCTGGCGGATTTCGGCGCACAGGGCCGGGTCGATCACTTCAGGCAATGTGGGCAGACCAAGGCTGGAGAAGTTGAACTGAACCGCTTGAAGGCCCATCGCTTCAAGCACATCAGCGGTTTCGGTTATCGTTGGGCGCTGCGCTTCCCGCGCCATCACGCCCAGTATAAAATTTGAAGCGCTCATAACTTCACCCATTTTCCATTCGCTGACGATTCGGCGATAGCGTGCAGCACGCGCTGGCAGGCAAAACCATCCATGGCATCCGGCGTCACAGGTCTTCCATTCGTAATAGCGTCAGCAAAAGCCTCAATCTGGCGTTCGTAGGCGTCGCTGTCAGGCGTGCAGGGGGTAATATATTCGCCGCGCCGGGCATCGAAGACCTTTACCTGGGCAGGCTGGCGATTGAAGTGGAAAGGCTGGTTCGCCAACACACTGCCGTACTGCCCGTGAATGCGGTAGCCTTCAAGCCAGTCCATCCGGCTGGCGATAGTCAATTCAAGCGAACCGCTGGCGCCGTCGGTGAATTCCAGCAAAACGTGCCAGGAGAAGTTGTTGTATTTATAAGCCAAATGAGCCTGCAAACCAGCGATTTCGCCGCCGAAGAAGCGCAGTAAATCGACCGGGTGGGCGCCGTGTGTGCGTAATTTGTAAGCCAGTAAATCAGCTTTTGGATCAGGGCCAGAAGGTTTGGGCATGTGATTGGGGATGGGCGGCGTCAGAAGTGTCTTTTGCACCTGAGGACGCACGGCGCTGTCGCAATACCAGCTGGACAGGGACAGCCGCTCACCCATCTGCTCGCTGACAAACTTTTGAGCAAATTGATTGGCCGGGTCATAGCGCTCCATAAAGCCCACCTGCACCTGCAAGTCGCTTTTATCGATGATCTTGATCAACTGCTCGGCTTCATCCAGAGTCATGGTAAGCGGCTTTTCGACCAGAACATGCTTACCCGCTTCAAGGCAGGCAGCCACCAGGGGCAAGTGGTCCTGATCATTGACGGCCACCAGTACGGCGTCGATATCACTTTTTTTCAAAAAAGTTTGCACATCATTATACGCCGCATCGACCTGGTAAATTTCAGCCACCCGCCGGGTGAGGTCAGGAGAAAGATCACAGATCGCATTGAGCTTGACGCCATCCGCCTTTTGAAGGGCAGGTAAATGCGACTGCTGCGCAATGAAACCGCATCCCAGTAAACCAATTTTCAACATCGAAACATCTCCTCTCTATACAGAGTCGCTTTATGAATAGCTGCACACAATCACTTATTCATCGCTTCATCCAAAATCTCGGAAGCAGGCCTGTAAAAGCATCAACTGCGTCACCGTATCTTCAATTGAATCATCGGCCAGCAGAGCCGGAACCTCTGCCAGGCGAACAGGCGCTTTGCGAATGATCACTTCGCTGGCCTCGGGCTGGTTATCGCCTGGTGCAGCCGTGCAGCCCCAGGCAAAGAATAGATAGATTGGGTGATACATGAAAGCCAGATCAACCGCCGTCTTGCCTACATATTCCAATTGCTGACAGGATAATCCCAATTCCTGGCGCAATTCCTCCCTGGCCGATTCCTGGGAATCTTTACCTTCGATTCCAAATCCCTTTGGAACTTCGATCACCGGTTTGCGGGCGGAATGGCGAAAAGACTCAACCAGGAGGACTTCATCCACCGAAATAAAGGGCAGGATGGCAACCGAATAAGGGATTTTCCATTTCCAGCGCACGTAGGTACCCGCCTTCCCTTGCGGCTTGAAGAGCACCTCGTCATCATAAAGAACGCCGTAGCCATTTTCGTAAACCGGACGCTCATGGATGATCTTGATTTCAGAGGCGGGCCTGCTCATATCGAACACCTCATTTCCCGGCAATCTGCTGCGCCAGGGCAATCGCTCCCAAAACGCCCGATCGGGTACCCAGCGCCGGCGGAACGATGTAGCGGTCGATGCCTTTCAAGATCGTATCGCTTTGAACGTAGCCGTTCAGCAGTTTAACAACCTCCCGGCGGATGATGGGGAAAAGCTGGCTGCGCTGCATCACCCCCCCGCCAAGGACAATTTTTCGCGGTGAGAGCATACAAATCTGGTTGACCAGCGCCAGGGCAATATAATGCGCTTCCAGCTCCCAGGCCGGGTGATCATCGGGCAAGTCGTTGGCGATCTGCCCCCAACGCTTGCTCAGCGCCACGCCGGTGCACAGTCCTTCGAAGCAGTCGCCGTGATAAGGACAGACGCCCTCGAAAGGATCGGCTTCTCGATCATGCGGGATGCGGACGTGCCCCGCTTCGGGATGCACCAATCCGTGGATTGTCTGGCCATTGACGATCAGACCAGCGCCGATGCCGGTGCCGATCGTGTAATAAACCAGCGGGTCAGCCTGATCAGGATTGCCCCAGATATATTCCCCAAAGGCGGCCGCATTGACGTCAGTATCGACCGCCGCTGGAAGCTGCAATGCGGCGCTCAACCGGCCGGTGATATCCACCTGCTGCCAGCCGGGTTTGGGGGTTGACGTGATGTAGCCAAACGTGGGCGATTTAGGGTCCAGATCGAGCGGCCCAAATGAACCGATGCCAATCGCCTTTAAGGGCTGGCCGCCGGCTTCCTTCTTGAAAAAATCGACCGTCCGCCGGAGCGTCTCTTCCGGGTCGGTGGTCGGGAAACGAGTTTCGGCCAGAATGTTTTGCGGCCCGCCGGCCACGATGCAAACAAATTTGGTTCCTCCCGCCTCAACACCGCCGTAAATATCCATATGGTAATATCCTCGCCTTTCTATGTGATCATTTTGCCGTATCGCTTGATCTAAACTGCCCGGCTGGCAGACTGGTTCAACGGTTATCCAAATTGTATATGATTTTACGATTCGAGGTACTGGCAGATTGTATCACAGGCTGAGCGGCAATCGCAGCCCAAATTGAGCATCAGTCGTTTCACTAAGGTATCGAAGGCTAACTGACTAGAGCATATCCACATACCGATAGATAATTGCCACATTCTGGCTGGTGCAAGCCCTTTCGAGGGCCAGATGGTAGGGATACCAATCCACGTCGGTTCTGGGGCGGCAGTAAAAGATTAACCGGGATACTGTTTTCTGGCAGAGATGCCCGCTCAGAACAGGCGTGATATCGGGGACAGCTTCGAGGGTCAACTTCTGATCGTACCAGGGGATTAAATCCGTGGGAGCCAACAAACCGTACTTGCCGGAAAAGATGAGCATTGGCCTGCCCGATTGCAGGCTCGCCTGATATACGTACTGAATTCTCTCGCTGATATACCTGTCAATAGCAGGGAGCAGTTCCGGATCGGTTCGCTTATCTTTACAGCAAATGGTGCAGAGATATTCCACGTATTATTCTCCATTTTGAATACAGGGAATGCTGATTTTAAACAACCCGGAAGAAATTTTATCTCCAGGTTTTACCCCCAAGACCTGCTAATGAGTTGGAATCTGCCATTTTTACTTGAACACTCCGGCCCTGACAATTGAAAAGAACAACCTCATGTCGGCGAGTGCTCCTTCTTTGTCTGTCAACAGCCTATCCGGCCTCTGACTGGCCGTCATACGCATACTATCAAATAAGAGATACAGCACCTTTTTCAAATCGGAAATCGACAGGCCATCTTTAAGCAAGCTTACATCAAGTTGGTCACAATACTCATCAATGAGGCGATAGACAGGATACAAAAACTTTGGAAGCACTTTGGCGTACACGGGGTGATTTGGTTCCAAAATCATTCTGTTGACCAAGAAGAAAAAAAACCGGGATTCCGGCTCATTGAAAATGGCTTCGACTTCTATCCTGGTCATTTGCTCAATGTATTCAAAGATATCTGAAAAATGGGATAAGCTCTCCCTGTATGTATCTGGCAGAGGATCCTTTTCGACAACATACAAAAATAAGCCTTCCTTGGATGTAAAGTATTTGAATAGGACGCCCTTGGATATGCCCGCCCGCGCTACAATGCGGTTGGTGGAGGCCAGATCATAACCATACGTTGCGAATTCTTCCAGGGCAGCCCTAAATATCTCATTTTGTTTTGTTTCAGATAAATTCAGAAAGTCTTTCAGAGACATGCTACCTCTTGACAAACGTAAAAAAACAAATCACGGATGCAACCACATGGTCACGACTACGTGGTCACGAGAAGCGATTACCCATTATACCTCAATTCTCCTCGAATAACATCTTTTTGAAAATGAAAATGAATAAGGAGAAATGGTATGGCCGAATCATTGTTAGAACGGATTGAGATAAATTCCGAGATTATGCTGGGTAAACCTGTCATTCGCGGGACACGCATCCCTGTTGAACTCATTATTCGAAAGCTGAGCCAAGGCGCTTCTGAGGCCGATTTATTGGACGCCTATCCTCGTCTGACAAAGGTGTAATGTCTGAAAATGGCGTCCTCATCAAACCGGCCGAAGTGATTGTTTCAGAGGCGCTGGATGAAATTGGGAAAGTCCTCAAGGCTAAAGGTATTTCTCTGGAGGATTTGATCGATCAGGGCAGGGAAATCCGAGGCGAATGGGTTGATGAAAAGCTTGATCGTAAGGATGAATAACCCCAGGTTTACCTCTAGGTTTTAACCCAAAGACCTGCTAAAATGAGAAAGAATAAGGAGAAATGGTATGGCCGAATCATTGTTAGAACGGATTGAGATAAATTCCGAGATTATGCTGGGTAAACCTGTCATTCGCGGGACACGCATCCCTGTTGAACTCATTATTCGAAAGCTGAGCCAAGGCGCTTCTGAGGCCGATTTATTGGACGCCTATCCTCGTCTGACAAAGGTGGACATTCAGGCGGCTCTCGCTTATGCAGCCGAAACTCTGGCTCATGAAACTATCCTGGTGGAATCTAATTAGGAATGGCCGCCGCTCTGAAATTTCTGGCCGATGAAAGCTGTGATTATTCAGTCGTGCGTGCCCTTCGAGCCGAGGGGTATGATGTCCTCGCTGTGTGTGAAGTTATGCAGCGTTCCATAGATAAGGATTTGATTGCTCAGGCCAATCGAGAGCAGCGGGTATTATTGACTGAGGATAAAGACTTTGGCTGGTTGGTTTTTGTCAGCTATGCAAAATCTGCTGGTGTGATTTTGATTCGCTTTCCCGGAAATGCCAGAAATACTTTGGCGCAAACCATCACTCAACTGGTGAAAGATAACGGTGAACAGATCAGTAAAGCATTTGTAGTCGTGCAACCCGGTCACATTCGAATCAGTCATCGGCCAGAATAAATCCTTTATCTAATGGGGATAATGAATTTGTGTAAATAGATTGGTGGAATATTCTTAAAATTCAAGCCGCTTGTAGAGATAGCGTAGAATAATAGTCTGGTTACACATTGCAATATGAGGGACATTTTATGGAAAACGTAACTAAAAATGAGAAACATCTTTCTCCAATCGTCAAAGCAAGTCGGTGGGCTGTTCTGGGCAGTATGCTGCTGGGAGCCTGCCAGGAAGCCAAACCGA
>CAZDAW010000134.1:0-7490 GCA_964503685.1 uncultured Anaerolineaceae bacterium
TTCAGCGGTGTGAAGATTTCCACATTGGTGACTGCAATTCGGAATGATCATTTCCTACCTATTTCCACACGTTATTCCGAATAGCCATAATATTCTCAACCATTTTCTTCGCCTCATCCAGCGTATCTGCGTATCCATACACGCGCCGATCATCGCTAAAAGGATATACCACCCAGCGATAACGGTTGCCATAGCACGGATGCCTATCGATCCTCGCAATGTAGTCATGACGATGACTATACAAAATCCAATGTATTCCTGGATAAACAGAATTCTCTACCCATTTCATAGCTGATGACTCATTATCCATATTGCCTCCTTCACACTGAGATTGTGCAAACGTGCATACAGGTCAATCACATCGTATGGTTGCGGCGTGCACCCTGCAAAACAGCCGCACAACTGGCGACAGGTATCAATCCAAAACGACGGCTGGCGATCATCATGGAATGGGCAATTCGTCATATGCCAGCGCCCATCGCGGGAGCACATCCTGGGAAAAAACTGCTCGATGCGGTAACGCTCTTTGATCTGTTCGATCAGATCCCGATCCGGATCGAGGGTATACTCGGCATGAGACCAAGGATCATCGGATATAACTACCGGGACCGGCGCCGGCGTGACCGTTTTTGGCTGCTGAGTGTGAGCGGCTAACAGCTCCGCTGGCAAAATATCAGACAAAGCTTCAATGCGAACCGGTAAATCACCGGAAATAACTTTGTATTGCGCACCGCTTGGATGAATACTGGGCGGTGTTAAAACGCACCCATTGCGCGCTTTGATGTCAATTCTAGGCAATTTAGCATTCTGCGCCGGCTGGTTGGTAGTCACATAAACGTGATAGCCTCTTGCCGTCCTGACTGTCAATGTCTGCCGAATGTATCTGTAGATTCTCCGTTTTGCAATCCACAATGCCCATTTTTCATACTCAGTATCCATATCGAAGTCGATGACTACCAGGTTACGCCAGCCGGTGACTACAGCAATATTGGTGTACGGGTTGGAAAACCATTTGGATAACTCAGTATCTAAAGGAAGTCTATGCTGATATTGTTTCCAAGCTGAAATTGCTGGACGTTTGTCCTTGTATCGAATGGGAATTGTGGCGATTCCCAGATTCAGCCAGAATTTTGCAGTGGATAGAAGGGTCATAATTATTGCACCTTTTTTTGAATTAAGGTCAACCTGGTCAACTAGGTCAACCTAGTTCTTAATGTTAATAAAATTCAACAGTTGAATTTTGAATTTAATTAACAGAGGTTGACCACGTTGACCTAGTTGACCTTGCGTATAGTTTAATAGTTGCTTCATGGCACTTGTCCTTTGGGTTTGATTCCGAAATAGCCACGAGTTGTAGTTTTTGCGGTCTTTTTGTCACCTTTTTGACATCCCATCTTCAACAACGCTCTCGCCACTGCCATCGCCGTCGCCCGGCTTGACCCCATACGCAGGGCTGCGCCGGTGTACTGGTTTTCCAGGATGCGTACGATTTCCGATGTTGGCGTCCACCAATCTTGGTGGTCAGGATCAATATCGAAATACACCGGCAGAGCATCTTCAACCGGGTCGGTGATCGCATATTCCTCGTTGACTTCATCATGAATTTTCTGTTCGTCACTGGTTAACATCCAGGGCTCACGAGAGAGATAAGCGGCGCGGGCTTCTGCCCAAATCTGGTCACGGTCAATAGTGTCTTTGTATGCCCAGTCGATACTCAGTATGTGGGAGATATTGAATCTTCGACTACCAGTGGGGTCAGCGAGAAAACCCTCAATGTTGTTGATTGTCCCAATAAAACTGGTTATCGCTTGCTTGATGATGTCATAGTGACCGTAAGGTTTACGGACACGGACACTTTCGAGCGTCAGAAACGACTTGAGCGCTTCCATGTCTGATTTGCGCAATGTTGCGCCTAACTCTTTGACTTCCCAAATCCAAGTGGTCAACAGCCTTACCTGATCATCTTTATTATCTGGCTGTATCATGCCCTCGTTGAAGTTATTTAGGTCATTCACCAGCCAGCGGGCAAAATAGGATTTACCGATGCCCTGCTTACCATCCATGACCAGCATGGGGTTTTGAGTTTTGATATAGACACGTGCCACTGCACCAATCAGCCAGCGGCGCAGATAGATTCCAAACACGCCGTGTTTGTCTACAAAATGTTCAGCAAGCCTGGCAATATGCGGCTGTCCGTCCCACGCCAGGCTGTCCAGATAGTCACGTACCGGGTGGAACAGATTACGGCGTGCTTCGATGTGTACCGCATGGCGGACATTGTTCTCGTTGGTATCTACTCCGGCGTCAATTAATGCACGGAAGACAACCGAAAACAAGATGTCACTAAAAATCTCCGGCTCGCCATTGTTGATGGTGATATAGATAGTGTCATCCGCCTGATTCAGGGCAAAGTAGTAGCCAAATTTCTTGAACCAGGCTGAGAACTCTTTTGTTTTTGTCCGGCGCTTTTTGCGATTTTGTAGATTTTGACTAGTATGTAAGTTGATCAGATGCTGGCAAATGTTGCGGATTGCCATTCGCACTGCATCTGGGTATGATTTGACCGTCTCCAGCCATGCCATATCATGGTCGCCTTCGATTTCCAGCGCCAGAAGGTAAGTATCATAGATTTCTGCCCACGGTAACAGACCATCTTTGATGTAATTGATATCCGGTTTGGCTTTGTAGGCAATCAGCCTGGAAACCTCGTCCAGATCGCCAATATCAGCGCAGTCATAACCGAAATAACTGTTGACAGTCTCGAAATCTTGTTTCAGCGATGGCTCAACGAGAACGGTCATATCAGCCTGCTGTTAACATCAATTTTTCAATACCAGATTGCAGCTCTTTTGCCCGGTCAACCGTAATGCACTTGCCGCCGGTTGCTTCTGCCAGGCGATAAAGGAAGTCTCTTCCTGTCGGATTGTTTTCCGGGCCAACATAAATGATTGAAATATTGTTTTGATATGTTCGGGCAACCTGCAGGGTCTTTTTTTCGTTATCCGGTTCCCCATCGCTAATAAGAACAAATTGCATTCCTGGCACATCGGCAATTTTGGCAAATTCCAGGGCTTTAGCTATGTTTGTGCCGCCGCCCAGGTAGGTAGGTATTCCAGAAGGGCAAAATTGAACATTATCCGAGAATGCAATCACAGCAATTTTGCCAGGATAGTGAGCCTGCAATTGCGCCAGTTCATCACAGGCAACATGGTAGCGGCTGATCCCGCCTCTGCTGTCCCTGCTGTTCATACTGCCTGATGTATCTACAATAACTATGCAATCAGCATTGACAAATATTTCCGCAATACTCTTATTTTCTTGTTTTGCTATTGCATTCAATGACCCAGGTACGATAGAATATTGAGTTGAATTCATTTTTGCTTCTCCCGCAGTAATTCTTCCAGCTCTTTAATTTTCAGCCACAATACAATTTCTATAATCGAAGCGGGCAGAGGTCGCCCAATTTTGCCAATATATATCAGCCATTCTCCGCTTTCATTTTGTTCCAAGCGGCAGTCAATCTTTTCATCCAATTTCGGATTCGAATCTATCTGTTTCATAACGCTAACAGCTCTTGCTCTTCTTGTAGGATACATTTTCTTAATTTCCACATATCAATTGTCCTCAAATCCACTGCCAAACTGGTTCATTTGCTTCCGCCGGCCAGGATGCTGTAAGCACACCCTGATCTGTTTCAATATCCCGCCAATCCAGAATTTTAGTCATATAGAAGCGTCCTAATCGGTCGTATCCTTCAGCAAGGACATAACCGCAACGTAATGGGGAACGATAACCATAGGTTTTGCTGTTTTGTTGTCTTCCCAATGTTGCTTCCAGCGCCAATCCGGCATCGTATTTTGCTTTACTCTTCCTATTACTCAGTATTTCATAGGCCTCTTTAATTTTGATAAAAGTTTCCTGAGCGTTGGGCTCTTTACAAACATCCGGATGCCATTGTTTGACCATGCGTCGGTATGCAGATTTAATGTTTTCCAGAGACGCGTTGCGATGGATACCCAAAACACTGTACAGCGTAAGACCACAAATTTGGTTACCTATCCCTTCAAACCATTCTCTCAAAACGCACTCTGGGAAGATAAAAATCCATTTTTTTTGGGCGTTCATGGCATTAGCAACATACTCATCGCCGGCCGATTTGGTCCGTCCAATATACCAAACGTCAAGCGCTCTCGTTTCCAGTTGCGGCTGGTTACTGCTAGTTATGTCGCCGACATCCTCACCGTAAATCTGTTGTATCCACTCCCTGATTTTTTCCCCATACTGAGTATCAACCAGCCAGGCTTTGCTGTTTGGGTCAAACCGTCTGTCGCTAGACGGCAGGCTTTTGACCATGGCCACAAATTGCGGACTGTATGGTGTAACAATTTGCAGGGCGCCGCCCTGGATAGTTACCTTACATTTCGATGGCGTTATAATCTGGTTGCCGAAGAGATCATACATACCGACCTCTGCAATTAGCGTAAAAATCGCAATATTTTGGCCCGCACCGCCAGGTAGTTGGGTTCAGCGGGAAGTATCCCTTACTGATGCCTTCCCACACTCTTCGAATCATCTCAAAGAGGAAAAAAAGTTCACCCGGTTGGTGGCTGTGTTCTAAAATCTGCACTTGAGGGGTTTTTGTCTTAACAAAGATGAAGTGCTTGAATTTCCAATTGACATCGAAATTTTCCTGATTGAGCGCAGCGATGTAGAACAATGTTTGCAAACTGTTGTTAGCCTGATCCTGTGTCCACGAGCGCGCGCTGGTCTTAAAATCCGCCGGTGTGCCGTCTTCAAGAATGATGTCAATGTAACCGATGACCGGCGCACTCACTCCCGGAACATGCATTTCCACCTTGCGCTCAATCATTGCGCCCGCTTTGTCTATCTTGGGGCTGATTTGAGCAATGGCATTTTTGATTTCTTGATTGCTTAGCAGTCTAACACCTTCGTTGTAATGTTGTTCTGGCGTTTCATCTGGTTCAAATGAGATGTCCTGAAATGCCTTTTCAAATTCTTCCGACCATACAGCCGTCCAATCATACTGAGTATTCTGGAGCATCCGTTCGACTGTCCCATGGAACGCGCTTCCGAATGCCAGCGCGCTGGTCTTACGAGTTGGTTCTTGAGCAATGTATTTCCTGCGCCAGGCTTCGGGACAGTCCAAAAATAGGCTGATGCTGGAGTAGGATAGATGTTCAATCATTATTTCTCCTTATTGACTTCCTAATGGCATTTGGCTCGCTCAATCATCTTGGGTTTCCCCCAATTCTCCTACCAGTTCAATTTCTGGACATTGCCATATATACTTATCCATGTTGTCAAGTAATCCCATCCGTTGAGCGATATTATTGGTAACTTTCCCATCTGACATATATGCTTTATCTAATGCATATTGAATGTTGCAACGCCAGCCATCTGTGTATTTCTTTTTGCATCGTTCACAGTTAGAAAATACCCAATCACCAAATTCTGATGCGTTAGAAAAGGGTCGCCTCATTGTTCTACCTGCCTTAATCTCTGGTAAGTTGTTTCCACTTCTTCCTGCGTCGCAGGGATTTTCCCGCCATTGGCTTCCATAATCGCCGCGGGTTCAAATTGCTCCAACATCTGTTCAAGAGTAATTTGCGGTTTCGGCGCTGGCTTCGCCGGCACGGGCGTCCCTCGATTATCCAGCCAATCCAGAACAATGTTCATAAACTCTGGGCCAGGTTTCTCTATTTGCATATCTGCCACAGCCGGACAGCGGGATTTGGCAACCGTCATGATATGCGACCAATCCATATCGCATACCAGGTCAAATTCGTATTCTACGCCGGGTCGCTGCACTGGCGCCAGCCCCACCCGCCGCACACCGGTAATCTTCCCGTTCGTTATTTCGGGCACATATTCGGTGCGTGAGCGCATGGTGGTAATAATGTGCATCGGCGCCTGTAGAATCGAATCGACCATGCGGTTGTGAAGCGGCGTCACATGCCGCCAGGCGGTAAAACTGTTCTCATTGCTCGACCCGGCAATGCGGTCTTTGAGCTCCAGCGCGCCGCCTACGCCTTCCCATGCATGAGACAGACTGTCAATTATCAGTACTGTATATCCTGCGCGACCGGCTGCCAAAACCGCTTCTGTGTATCGTTCCGGGCTGAAATTGGTCAGTTCCAGAACGTCAAATTGCCACGGAGTACCATTCGGAGCTTCCCCAACATATTTAGATGCGCTGCCTCGCTCGGTATCTACCACAGCAATTTTGCCATTATTCCGTTGCACGATTGCGTATGCAAAGCGCAATGCCGTGTACGTTTTCCCCGATCCTGCCGGACCATCTATCGTCATTCTTAATTTAGCTTGTTGTTTTTCTGCTGGCTTAAACATTTTGCTTCTCCTTTATTATTAAAACTTCCCTATCATTTTCATCAAATATAAAATCTAACGTTTGTTGTTCCGACAATCCTAAAAAGCCGCGTATCTTGCAGCGAACAGCCATCCCGACCGGCGCGCTAATTTGTAAATCAGTCAATCCAGACAGAGCATGAGCAAGCACATCTCCCGACCACTCCAGAATGGCTTTTGCTCGCTCCAATCCTATGTCCGGCAATCCGCACAGGAAGGCTTCTCTAGCGCTAACCGGCGCAGGCATTTTTTGCGGCATAATTTCAACTATATCTTTACGCTCACGTTTTGTGAGCATCGAAATTGTCTTGTAGTACTCAGTGTCGGAGGAGCAAAATACAACGTAGCAGCCCATTTCCTGGATTGTTAATAGCGCTCCCTGTACCGCATTCCACATCCAGCCGGTTTCTCTCCCTGTCCATACTTTTCCATTGTGATCTGGCCGCAATTCACCGGTGATGATCAGATATGGCCAGTAGGTTTGGTATTCCCCCCTGAGATATTGAGTATGGCGGGGGGAAACCAGGCGAGAAATTTGTTCTAAAAGCCGTCCATCACGCAAAGAGTTTAATAAGTCATCGCTTGTTTTTCGTTCGATCAATATGATGTGGCTATCATCGCACGCCACCCAGGCGTCGCCAGTTTCAAGTAGGGTGACTGCTGCATCTGGAAATTGTCTTTGAATGTGATCTGGTTCTCTTTGATCAATCATGATTGCGGTCATAATGCTGCCTTTCTGGAGCGGGGATTACCTGTAATCTTAATTTGCCGCTGCACACCCCGCTCCCATCGATTTTGAGCCAACTAGAACAGTATTTCGTGATCTGGATTGAATGCGCCGATGTCAATGCGGATGCATAAGTCTTCGAATAGCCGTTCGCATTCCCAATCAGGCATATCCTCATAGGGATCTGGCGGTGTGTAATCTTGGTCTTGCCACTCCGGGTAGTCCGGAATCAGGAAGGTAACATCGAACATGACTACCTCCTATAATGCAGCCATATACTGAGTGAGCAATTCCAAAGTTTCCGGGCTATCTATCGTAAAATATTTGCTGATCAGCGTCTGCCCGGCAATTTGTTCTGCCAGCTTCTGGCGGATAA
>CAZDAW010000135.1:0-7448 GCA_964503685.1 uncultured Anaerolineaceae bacterium
TGATCGACAGATCATCGGCTGAAATTATCAGCATCGGAAAATGCATGGCCATCAAGGGACGGCATCCATATACCTGTTATGTGGGAAATCCCGATGAAAAATGCCGGGTGATCATTAAGGGGACATTCACCGGGTATATTTTTAGACCACGCTCATGCAGCGGTGATTACCCTGTTTCAGGTGAGGCTATTAATAAGAAGTCTGTGTTGACGGGAACCATAAAATGCGGGGATGATTCGTTTGTCATTTCCATTCCACTAACGAAGTAAAAGTAGCCGATTTATTAAGATATACGGGGTTACTCCCTGATCTTTTTTCTTCCTTCAACGCCTGCTGGACTGCCTGGTAGACCTTATACAGGCCGACTTTAGTTTCCGCAGGCAGTTTTCGTACTCGGAGACAGACTGGATGATCCGGCCATCCTGAATCCTCTCTTTCAAGGAAAATCTCCCAAAGACCATATCCACCTGCCGGAACTCCCGATGCGCCTCAACGCGTTCGATGGATTGCACGCGCAACCCCAGCGTGGTGGTCTCACCCAGGAGTGAATCCACCGGCCGGGCTTCATCACGCCACAGGGCTATCACTCCCAGCAGGGTGCCGGGGCGATTCCTTTTCATCGGAATGGGCGTAAGGAAGACATCCCGCAGGCCTGCGGCGAACAGCTTTTCCATCCTCTGCCTGTCTGACACCTGAACGAGTGCCGGTTAGACCCGCAATACACCGCGGAATCCCCTGACTCCGTAGTACGAATCCGCCCCATTGTGATAGATGAAGACGTGATCATAGCGCCGGTCACCGAAAATGGCCCCGCCAAACTTGCGGATCTCAGGCGGGGTTCGCAGCCAGCTTGAGGTCTTCGTATCGAACTTGCCCAACGCCTGCAGCTGTTTATACAGCTCTTCCGTCAGGAGCTCAATACCCATAGCGGCGGCCATGTCCATGGCGCTGTCTGCCGGTTTGTGTTCCTTGCGCGCGTCCAACGCCTGTCGGTCGTAGCACAGGTTGCGGCGTCCGGAGGGGGTTTCTGCGGAACAGTCGAAGAAAATGTATTCGCCGCTGGTTTGATCCTGTCCGACCACGTCCGGCTCGCCGCCGGTACGTTCCATTTCGCTGAGCGACCACAGCTTCTGCGGGCTGGCTTCCAGCCGGGTTTGAATGTCGCCCCAGTCAATGCCAGGGTGTCGGCCGAGATTCTGGTCAAAACGGGCTTTCAACACACCAAACAGATTTGAGATTTGATCGGGAGAAAGAGGTTTATTTTCCATATTCTTTACCAAAAATACCCGTTGCACTTCAAAGCGCAGCAGTCTTACTTCACTTCGTCCAGCAGCTTGCGTTCGTCGGTCAACTTCTGGATTTCCGTCACGTCCTGGGTGACTTCCAACGTACCCAGAAATTTACCCCCGGGATCGCGCACGGCGTAATAACGGATGTGAATGAAGCGGTTCTCATTATCCCCTGGTTTTGTCTGAATCCAGAACTCGGCGGTGTCGCGCGTCCCGGCGCGGAAATCCTCCAGGATCTTGAAAACGATCTGTACGCTGTCGGGCGAATGGCAATTCAACACATTCCGCCCGATGATATCGGGAGTGCGCTCAAAAACCCGGCTCTTTCCACCGGAATAAAAGCGTACATCGTTGCCTTCGTCTACAAAGGTGATATCCACCGGGAGGTGGGTAAAGATGGCGGTGATTTGCTCCACGGTCAGCGCACCTACCTGTAGGGGAATTAATGCATCCATATTCTGATAATCTGACATGGAAAACCTCCGATATTAACTTGTACAATCCGATGGACAATTTAACAGGCGATTTATATGTGTTTATTCTAATCTATTTTATCCTATTTGATCACTGGACGATTCGAATGGGCAATAAATCCCCTTAAAAACACATCCGGCGGCGTCCAGCCAAGATATTCCGGCTGACTCCAACCCGGGGCACCGGCAAGTGTTTGAACCTTCAAATACTTGTCAATGCGAAAGACATTCCAGGTTAGGATCGTATCACCATTGCCGATACATAACCCGACATGCCCCCAATCTTCTCCACACCATCTATCGGCCCTTCGGCGCGATAGAAAACAAATGAACCTCTGGGCGGCTTGCCAACCGGATTGACGCCATACCCTTCCGCCGATTCAGCCGCCAAACATCTTGATATTTTTCCATATTCCGGCTTTGATTATTCAGCACTCAGGTGATCGCGTTTTCAATGAAGTTTGAAAAATTTTCCATCCTGATTGACTCCCATGATTTTTCTGTCACGTATAAGAATGGCTGCTGTTTTGAAGGAATTCTTCAATCGGTGGTTAAAATTTTGAGTATTTCCAGAAAGATTCCCTATTTCCCGCTCATAGCATCCAGAATCGCTTTTGGATTCTGATCAACCACACGCAAGAGAATCATTGCCGTACCTTCAGGTACCCTGCGTCCCTGCTCCCAATTTCGCAAGGTGCGGACGCTGATCCCCAACATCACAGCAAACTGCTGCTGGGTGAGATTGTATTTTTCACGAATATGTTTAATATCCAGACGGTCATAGGTGAATTTACGGGAGGCTACTTTCTCATCACGCAAAACCTTTGCACCTTCTTTTACACTTTCCAATAATTCAGAGAAGAGTTCTTCTTTCATTTATATTCCTCCTCAATAATGCTCCGCAGGATTTTTAGCTGGTCGTTGGTCAGGTTGTCCTGTTCGTTTTTTGCATACATAAGCAGCATCAATATCTGGTCTTTCCTGACAGCCCAGTAATAGATGGTTCGAACACCTCCGCGTTTGCCTCGTCCGGCCAAAAACCATCGGACTTTTCTCAATCCACCGCTTCCAGGAATGACATCACCCATATCTGGCCGAGTAATAAGAGCTAATTGAAGCTGGCGATATTCTTCGTCTGTGAGAAGGCATTGAACCTGGCGGGTAAATATAGAGGTTTCGATGATGATCATAGTGAAAATTTTCAAATTAATAGTACGCCATTGGCGTACTATTGTCAACGATATTTAATCCATTTGTTATGAATGTAAGGTGAGAATTAAACAGATTCATCTATATGCATCACTAACGGGCAGTGAATGTATGGGAGAGAAACTCAAATGGGCTTCTGATGATCTCACAGCTAAACAGGCAATAATGGGGCAGCCATAAAACCACCGCCAGCAGGCAAATAGCCATCGAAACACCATAAAAGACCAGACGGTGATCCAGATGTTTCTGCGAATCCGCCGCAGGGGACTTGTCATTTGCACCCTTATTGAGATAGGCGCACTCCCGGCAGGGGAGGGTCACTGAGGCTGCTACCAACACGAAGTTTATACAGGCCACCGTGAACCACCGGCCGTAATCATAAGCTGTTAAATACACCGGCAGGGAAAGCAGGAACGGAATCAGGAAGAACTTGCGGAAAAATTGTCTCGTGTACCGCTTCGCCAATTGCGGAGAAAAAGCATCCAGAGAATGAGCACGGAGAATGGAATACACCGCCTGACGGCCGAGATACCAGAGCATGGCAGACAATGTTGGAAGGATGATGATCCAGGCGATCCAATTCATGGTAATAATCCACTGAGTAATGGAAGCGGCTTTAGCCAGCGACCACTGCATAGGGATAAATGAGCCAGGCAAGGTTGATCCGCTGAGTTTATCGGGGGGCAAAACACAGGAACCTTCCCGTATGGCGCCGGCGGCTGCCCATTTCTTGCAAATGCCCAGCAATATTGGATAACCCGGTGTACCCGTCAGATACACGGCGCCGAAAGCCAGCGCCGCCGGGAGATACATCAGCCCGGTCCACAGCACAGCCCGCTTGAAATCACAACGGTCTGTCATCTGTAAAACCGACAGCGTGATCATGGCATGGATCGGGATGAATAAAAGGAAATTCCCCTCATGAATCAGGACGACCGCCGGAAGAAGAAGCACGTTGATGGGCAGCAACCACCATACATAGTGCTTCACAATTCCATTGGGAAGCGCAGAACCATCACTGACCGGTATCAATCTTTCTATAATGAGCAGATGTAAAAGCACGGTGACATATCCGAGAATTTCTTTCCGGGCAATGGCATTGTGGTCATGAAGGTAAAACATGAACAGCGATGGAAGAAACAGTAACCCAAACAGAGTCAATGGGTGGAGAATCTTCCGCGACCGCGCCAGCAGGTGAATATACCCGGCTACTACAGCCAGGATTAGAACCCAGGAAAGAACCGCTACAAATTCAATCGGCGGGATCGCAGCCGGAACCAGCCGGAAAATTTCACCTGACAGACCCCGCCGGATGAATCCCTGTGAATAATCAATCAACCAGTCAGTATATGCCCAGTAATTCAGGCTGGTTCCAAAGGCGTCTTTAGGAAACCAGTAGAAGAGATCACGAATCCAGAGGGCGGAAAACAGCAGCAGCAATAACGGGTTCAGAATACGGCGGGGCCCGATTTGAATGGATTTTTCATAGATGTTTAGAGTCATTTTTGAAATCCTTTACCTTGTTAGGATTTCTGACTGGTTGGCGATGGTTCAATGTCGTGTAATTCCATCGGATACTTCACCATTGCGCCTATTTCCATATCCCCTGCTTTGCGTGGTGGTAAAACTTAACCAAAATACATGATCTGATTGTGATTCAAAGGTTGCTGAAGGTTTTTCCGGCAGGTGCCGGGTATGTTAATATCAATTTCCCTTGCACCCCCGTATTTGATAAATTCAGGTACGAATCCATTGTATACCGATTAAAGTTGTTCATATGGATTTCTTTTAGATTGACAATAGTCTGGTGGGATCAAAAGCGATCCCACCCTAAAACAACCACCCATTACGTTCGGCGATATTTCACTTTGTCGATTTTCCCAACGCACTATCAATATCCTTGACACGATGGTAGCGGGAGTGACCGTCAAGATCATTGGGCCATTCCGGTCGGTGCTCCCGGCCGCTGAACCAAGTTTCGGGCGCCGCATGAAGCGCAGCCAGCACATCCTGTTGGGTTTGCCTGTGCCAGGCAAAGACCTCCTGCGGGGAGCGGTTTCGCCAGCGCTCATAAACGAGACGGTTTCCATCCGTCCAGTTAAGCCCCTTCTCTTCTGCCGGAACGGGTAGTTTCCTGATTTGCCTGACTACGTCAGCCTTCCAATGGGTGATGTGCGCCAGCGTATCTTTCACCGTCCAGGGGTCTTTGGACTCAGGTCTGGATACCCATCGATTCCAATCTGCGTCGGTCAGGTTGTTGACTAGAGAATCGAGACGTTCGAACTCGTCAACAGTACGTTTGATCACTTCTTGCCGGGTATGACGCATATGGATAACCCTCCTGTATTTACTTTATTCTATTTTTTTACACCCATCGTCCAGATTCAAGTCTGTCTCTTTGGTCATCTATCGAAATATTGCTTTAGAAAATTGGACACATCCTTTTCCCAGATATCTTTATGATCCGCCACGAAATGCCCGTTTCCGGGCACATTGGTATACAGGAACATTTTCCTGTCTGGAACAGAATGTTGGAAGTTTGCATAGTACTCATTAATGGAAGCTTCATCATTGAAGGTGTCATTATTGGCATAAAGCCACAGGTTGGGTGGATTTGGCTCATCGCCCAGTGCAGAAAAACTTACCAGGTTGAAATCTTGTGGACAATGATCTTCCGATTGAGCAACCCACGAACCGGCGAAATTAATCACCCCGGCCACTCGTTCTTTATATTTTCCATATGCCGCGTAGGCAACCGACAGATATCCCCCCCGGGAAATTCCGGTCAGAATGATCCTGTGGTCAAAAGCTGGAAGATTTATAGCATACTCAATTGAAGCGGAAACATCATCAAACGCCGATTCAATACCTGTCTTCCAGGAATTGACATCGCAGTTTTTTTCTTCAGATTCCAGGGATAGACCATCTGACGTGCCCCGTCCTTTTCGCATGGGGACAATGACAATATAACCCTTCTCCAAAAAATACACGGCCTGCAATTCAGCCGGGTAACTGGTCTTGAGATCTCCTCCAGCCGAACCGTGATTAATGATGACAACATCATGTTTTTGTTTATCAGAGGGAAAATAAACAAATGCCTGCAGGGATTGGTTATCTGCGCCGGAAAAAGGTATACGCACTTCCTGATATGATCTGGCAGTAGATACAGGTGTACCCTGACATGAAGTTATTTGAAAAAGCAGTAAGGCAAAGGCAAGAATTCGTGAAAAACTTTTCTTCATCAATTCAATCTCTTCAATTCTGATCTGTTTTAAATTCTAAATAGTATATATTACCTGCCGTCAATGTATGCGAATTGAATTACGTCAAAAGGATCTGTTTTCCGAAAAGTTTTGTATTCACTCTGTTTTATTGGTGGAAGTTCATTAATTTATCGGGCAACACATTCAAAATAAAAACGCCCTTCACATCGACGTGAAGGGCGTTTACCTGTCTATCCAATATTTTGTTGAAGCACCGATCTGAACTTATAACCATACTTCCGACTCGGTCAGAGTATCAATTTTGTTCCTTATCAGACCACTCCACCTCAAATGAGACTATTCCTCACTGATCAATACAGCTCTGACCATGCGCCTGTAATCATACCCGCCGTTGTCCGCGTTGTATGACTCGCAGGTTAACAGAGTCACCCAGGACAATTCCTCGTGTTTCATAACCACATCAACATTGTCAGATTCGATCAAACGGTTTTCACGTACTTCATAGGTAAAGGTTTGCCTATCGGAACGTATCTGCAACATGTCTCCATGGCTCAAATTTTTTATACTAACAAAAATACCCGGGGTGTTATCTGCATCCCAAATATGCCCGGTGAGAACAGTATTCCCCGTCCAGGTAGGGTAAGCTGATCCATAAAGATAACCGGCGCGGTTCCCCAGCCAGGAGACATCCCAGCTTTGCTCACTTCGCGGTACACCCACAATTGCCGTCTGCACACCCAGACTGGGAATGGAAAGCGTTAATCCGCTATTCGCGTAGGTCAAATCCGCCGGTTGAGCGGGCAGAATTGTAATTTTCTCCTGAGGAAAACCGGTTTCGGGCAAGGATCCAGCTTCCGGGTACACGGTAAAGTTAAAAACTGCGTCTTTACCCCCATTAATAGGATTACCGGCCAGGTCAACAATTGAGGTGGTTCCACAAATAAACAAACGGTACGATCCTATTGGCAATCGGTTTGACAGGTGGATGATAGAAGAGTTGGATGTATCGTTGTAATCCACACTGTTGAAGGCAAATTGTATATCGTCAGAAGCCAATCCTGCAACGCAGGATAGTGTGTCAAAGATTTGATTTGGTCCGGTTTTCACCAGCAGGTAGTTATCCGGATTGGTCACATCATCGGTATCAGTGTCACCAATGGGATTGTTCATCGGTTTATTGAAATTCACCCCAAAACTTATCGGGCTGAGGCCGCTATAATTTGCCTGAAGTTTGGGAATGGTCACTTGTGGGG
>CAZDAW010000136.1:0-7420 GCA_964503685.1 uncultured Anaerolineaceae bacterium
TGCAAAAAGGAAGTGAAATGACCGTCCAATCCGGCAAGTTCCATTGTAAAGATCCTGTTTTTTGTACCATTTTCACGCCATTTCTCCCACCGCCCTGTTTTTTGCGTACCCCCCCTCGAAAATCACCCGGAATCGGGCAAAAATACAGGGGGGGTACGCAAATGATAACATGCCATTCATTCGCGTTCATTTGGCCTTCAAATGACCAGCACGCCAGGGGGCGAAGTAACCCGCCCGGCGCCATGGGTGGCGATTTTCTCGCGGCAGGCGCTGCATAAAAAATAAACCCGCAGTGAATCCTCCTCTTCATTCAGAGCTCGTTTGGCTTTACGAACCAGCTTATCCAGTTCTGCCTGCGTCAGGTAAGCCTCGAAGACGCTGCCCTGCACCCGTTCTCCCAGCGATTCCATCAGACGGGCGATTTTGGCGCGGCGTTTATCGGAGGTGATATCGTAAGCCAGGATGTAAAAACTGCGCTCGCCGCTCATCTAAAGCCCATCCCTGTATAACCCGGCTGATTCTGCTGCAAGCGGCTGGCGATCTGACGCGCCTGTTCGATCAGGCACTGGCGCAGGGGCAACTTCTGCTGACGAATGGGGTGGGTGAAAGTTTGCTCCATGCGCTGCTCAAAGGCCTGGATGAAACGTCGCTGGCCTTCTTCAGAAAGGATCACCGGATGAGAGGGCGGGCCGGGGGTGAAATCTTGCGGCCTGAGTTGCCCGCCGCGGCTGCACCACAAAACCACCCCATCCACAACGGGGCGGAATTCCTCCATCAAATCCAACGCCAGGGCGGGCCTGTTATACGCCACCTCGTGCAGAAAGCCGAGATATGGATCGAGCCCGGCCACCTGCACTGCGCTGCCCGCCGTGTGCGCCATCAGCGTATAGCCCAGCGAGAGCAGCACGTTGATCGGGTCGGCCGGGGGGCGGCGGTTGCGGTTATTGAAATTCCATTCTTCTGCAAACAAACGGCGGAAGCCGCTGAAATAAGCGGCGGTTGCAGCGCCTTCGACGCCAAGCAGGCTCGAAAGAGCGGTCTTGCGAGGGATGTTGTGCAGCGCTTCGGTTAGCTGACTGATCGCCGCCTCGATTTCGGGATGATGACTCTCTTTATTATGGCGCATGAGGAGCGCCCGCTGGTGCTGTACTTTGGCGGTTACAAACCCCTTCGCCATTTCCAGAACAAATTCGGGGTTATTCTGCCGTTCGTATTGCGCCCGGCGGATTGGCACGTGCGGCGTTACATTCCCGACCAGACGGCCGCGATATTCCCCGCGCTGCGTCAAAAAGACCACCTCGGTTTCCTGCTGCAGCAGGGCGTCAATCGCCGGCGTGGTGAGTCCCACATTCCCGAAGAGGACGACCTGATCTACCTGTCCCAGGGGGACCTGCGCCAGCACCTCAATCAGCGCGCCGTCCTGATCCTGCTTTTCGACCTGCAAACGGCGGTTATTGATGCGCAGTTTTGTGTTTTGTTGGACGACATACAGTGGCGGCATATTATTTCAATTAAGAATCTCGATTTACGATGCCGAATCTTTTCCGTCCGGCTGAAAATTCACTACGCGGCATTGCCCCATCCCCATACTGACGCCTGCCCCCACGCCGGCAAAGAGCGCGTACGCCGCCAGGGTGTGCATCAGGCTCATCCAATAACGGTCGTAATTGCGGGTGATATAGCTTACCGCGCCGACTGCACCCAGGCGGATTCCCTCGCCCTTCGTTCCTGCGGCGCGGCTGGAAAGTTCGAAGCGGTTGACGACCAGACATTCGGCGGCGTAACGGCGCGCCTCAGATGGAAAGGCAATGGGCGCAAAACTGTTCCAGCGATCAAGCAAACTGCCAAAGACCATCCCCGGCAGCGGCAGCGGCTCCATGCGGCCGTTTGTGCGAAAGGTTGTCGGGCTGGTCAATTGCAAGTTGATATGCCTGGGAGCTGGCTCCGCTGAAACCAGGCGCGAAGCAGCCAGAGTTTCATAAGTTGTCGCGCTCGCCCAGGGCTGCTCTTCAGCCGACCACGTCGCATTCAGAATCCGAAAGGGCATGAAATCCAATTCGATCACGGCGCCCGGCGCCAGCGCGCCGCCGGGGGCGGCTGCCTGCATGAGCAATTCGGTCAGCGGCTGGTTGAGGGCAGACAAGCGCAGACGGTATGGCTCTTCCAGGTCGAGCCGGTGATTGGGAAACCGCCCCATCAGGTTAGAGGCGGTAAAGGGGTGCAATCCCTGCTCGTCGTGCAGCGATTCCGCCAGCGCCGGATTAACTGTCTGGACGGTTTTCAACAGCATGGCGTGTACGGCGCGCCCCCACCAACCCGGCAGCGTCTTTTCAGGGTCGGCCTGTTGGAGGGGGGATAAAGTTAATACAAGCGAAAGAAGGCTATACATCAGAACCTTTTTTTTCTGGCGCCGTCGCGCACAGCCTGAAGGTTGAGAATCTCAGCCACTTCGTAACGCGGCGGTAAACTCTGCGATACCGGGCGCAGGCGGATAATGGGCGGGAAATAGCCCATGCGTCCGTGCAGTTCAGCGAGCAGCAGGGCGGTGATGAAGTTCAACGAAGGCGGGTTGACCAGTATCGGCTCGCCCTGCATATCTTCAGCAGAGAGCGGCAGATGTTCGAGAAGCTTATCCAACTGGGGAATAAATGGTTCTTCGGTGTTGAACTGCACCGTAAAATTGATCGTTTGACTGACCGGCTGGCTGACCAGTTGGTTCACCTGATCGATCTGTTCGGGTGTTAATGGATGAGAAAAATTAAGAAGAATCATAATTTATCGTTAAACTACCGTTTTTATAAAATTTGCGACCAGGTCAACGCTTTTACCGTAAACCAGACACACACCGCTGGCCTTCGCCCGGTCTAATAAAGCCTGTGAAACTTCAGGCAGCGCGCTGACCAGCACCTTGCCGCAGTAGATGCCGGCTGCCTCGCGGCGCGAAAGCGAAGCCACTTCGTAAATATCATCGTTGTTTAAGTTTTGCCCGGATTTGCAGGAACAAACCGCCAGCCGTCCGTTGTGCGTGACGACCACATCCAGTTCATTGGTCACCAGTGTG
The DNA here is from genome assembly GCA_964503685.1 of uncultured Anaerolineaceae bacterium. Lineage (GTDB taxonomy): Bacteria > Chloroflexota > Anaerolineae > Anaerolineales > Anaerolineaceae > CAZDAW01. The sequence continues at coordinate 3,062 of CAZDAW010000136.1, forward strand.
CGCCCGGACACTGCGCGAATGTAAACGCCCCGGCGGACGTCATCGAAGTAGTCCGACTCGCGCGCCAGGCGTTCGACTTTCTTTTCCAATTCATCGCCTTCCTTTGGGGGCGCAATCTGCGAGCGCGGCCCGTTGGGATCGAAAGCCTGGTTGTCGCTCACTTCGAGTCCGTGGGCAGAGAGATATTGGGCAACGCTGATCTGCACCTGGATCGGTTCACGGCTTGTTTCGCTGCCATCTGATTGGTAATGGATGATCTGATTTTGTTCGGTGGTTACATAGAGCAAGGGGACGCCGGTGCCGTAGGCGGCTTGCAGGGCGGCCAGGCTCATCAATTTGGTGCCGCCGGTGAGGTTCAGCCTGACGGGAATACCCTGCGCCTGATACTCAGCTAGCGCAGCAACGAGGCGGCTGCGCGCCTGCCCCAGGTCGTAGGCTTCAAGAATCAATGGCTCTTCCACCTTCAGGTGTTTGAGCTGCGGGTCTTTACGAATCGCTTCTGTCAACATCTGGGCGACCGGCAGCGTCGTCTGCGTGGCGGCAAAGCGCGTGGCGGTGAACTCTGTCGAATGCCAGAGGGGGATCAGATTCGGTATGGGTTGTTCGCCGAGGAGGGAGAGGAGGAGGGTCATAGGGTAATCATTCTTCGATTGGTAAATTGTCCGATTCCTGGATATAGTCACGAATTTTTTTAATCAAGACTTCTGGCGATTTTGGATTTTTATTCATCCCGACATGGTCAATGTCATTTCGCACTTCAACCAGTTTATTCCATAAATCCAGCGCATTTTCCTTTTCAGGGATATCTTTAAGATAATTCGTTGAAAAAGAAACCTTTTGCGTAAGCGCATCACGATAACTTCGTGCTTCTACTCTGATATGTTCTTCAATTTGCTCACGTTCGGTTATCAGATCTGACATCTTTAGCTTGACCATAAACCAGCTTACCAACCATTCACGCGCCAGCGAAACTGCCTGTACCCATTGCTCACGTTGAGCGTACCAGTGAATCATCTTACGTTGGATATGCAGGTTTTCAACCAATTTACTATCATACTTCGCATTTTTCAACGCAAGCGACTCGTAATTCCCCTGGATACTTTCCAGCAACATAAAAAGTGGTCGCGTGCGTGCTACTTGTTCCAGAGGTTGACGTGCTGCGCCAATATTTTCGATCAGTTTAGCCGCTTCATTCACTGCCATAAAAGGGCGCAACAAGCGCAAGGATTGAGAGAGTTTGCGGAGATTGCTTGCCAAAATGCCCATCGGTTTCGTCAAATCTCGTAATGTTTGATCACTCGGATCATTTCCAACCAGATGATTCTTTTCATCGCGCAATAGAGCAGCTAACCTTTGGGCGTCGCCAGTTTGATTAAAGCGATCGGCGGCGGTCAACCAATCCAACATTCGCACAAATTCTGACAGATCAAGAACAGGGGCAGGTTTTTGATTTTCCTTATCGCCCAGTTCAAATGCGCCGTAATAAATGGCTTCGATTGTAACTTTTTTAGCGCTTTTCAGGTAAGCAGCAAACAAAAAAACCAGGAAAGGAATTGACCGCAGCCCATGGGTGATATCGAAGATCACTGTCTCACCCACGTCAACCCTGGAAGCCATTTCATCAAATAGGCTCCACATTTCCTCTGATGTTTCTCCAATTTGGATTGGCACCGGTTGAATCCGTGAATCATGCAATGCCTCCAGGATCGGCCAAGCTTTTTCTTTTGCTTCATCGGTGACAAAAACCAGCATTTGATCGAATTGAACAAATTGACGTAACGCTTCTGCAAAGACCTGTCCGGTGTAGGTTTTACCCTGATATTCATAAGTGGTTAAATTAGGATATTTGCCTAAAAATGTGATAATTTTTCGCATGTTTTTTACTCCACTAATTGACATCTAACAAGCCAATGACCCTTGTCCTGTTTATCTTCCTCAACTGCCAAAACCTTACACAGTTGACGTTTTTTTTCTTTCATTTTTGGGAGATTGATATTATCTTTTGGTGAGAGTAATGCCATTGCAAGATCATCTGCGCTTAATCCTGGAATTTCCAAGTATATGATCCCGTTATCTGTAGAAATAACCACCCCTTCAAATCGATCACCTACTTTGGGTAAATTTTCAAAAGTTTTGATAATTGGAGTTTCAGGTGCAGCTTTTTCACGATGTGGTCGTGGGGTTGGCGGTGGCTGAATTGAGCGATGTTTCGGAATTAGATGTTGAGTCATTTGTATTTCTTCTTGCTGTAACATCTTGTTTGTAGGAGAACGGTATGGTTGGGAATCTTTTTTCAGTCGTTTCCAAGTTTCACTTTCAGGTTCAATTTCATTGAACGCTGCTTCGACCCAACCGAAAGGTAAACCAGATGTATCATTGCCAATGGATTGTAATCGACGGCTTTGGGGAAATGGCTTGGTTAAATCTGGTTTCCAATCGCTATTAGAAGATGGTGGTCTACCAAGCTTGAATTGCTCACGCACCTGGTGTTGCGTTTCGATTTTTAAACTCGGGCCAATGGTCATACCTGTCCAACCAGTTCCCCACCCCATTTGAAAAATAACAGAATTATTTAAACCAGGTAATTGGGTTCTTTTAATTATCTCAGCATAGAACTTGGCAGCTGAAGTAAAACCTCTCGATTCAACTGCCCTTTTTTCCATTTCTAAACGTTCTATGCTGATACCACGAAAAACAGGTATCAAGTTGACTAGCCAGGATATACGATTACTCCATCCCAATCTTTCTACGTATTCCACATTTTTTATAATCGATTCATCTATATTAATTTCTGTTGTAAAAGATATTCCTTCTCGTATTGCTTCAACAACAATAGGAGATCCTGACTGTTTTCCAGTAAAGACACGAGCAGTAAAAAGTCCCAATGGTGTTGGTTCACTATTTAATGGTTGGCTATCTGAAACCTGGAGAATTCGCATAAAATCACTATTTGCATCATCGCCGCCGGGGCGAAAACAGGCTGCTTCATACCTGTCGTCAGCCTTTTTTTTCATTGTAACGTCCGTTTTTATCTTGTTCGTATTTCACAAGATCATTATCAATGGAATCAGTCAATCTCCCGTAATTTAAAATTGCTGTTCGAATAGCTCCTTTCAAAGAGGAACCAGGGATATAACACTGATCTTCACAATTCTTTATTTGTTCTTTGATTTCATTTATTCTTGTTCTTCCATCTAACACATAACGAACATAAGGTGAAGGTGTTGATAATTGATCAATGAAAACTAAACGTCCCGCTGGTGTATTAAATTCGTTAATCTTTCCCTCGCGGAATTTATCTTCAAAGATAGCATCCTGATTTAATATAAAGGTTTTATTTTCACTAGAAACATAATCATAATCTTTCAACAGCTCTGTTCCTGTCCCAATGTGAAGTGGCGTAAGGGTTTTTATCGTAACTTGATATTTCATACTGCCTCCACAAATTTTCCTGCCGGGATTAAAAACGCCAGACCAGAACGGTATATTGAATGTCTTATTCCAACCCATTCTTTATCAACTTTATTATCTACTGGTTGTACATCTACAAGTTTTCCCTTTGTTCCGGCCGGTAATAGAGCGCCTTCAGCCACCATCCTAACTGATCGTCGCCGCCAGGCATGACCTGTTTCATCCTGGCACCAACCACCTACGGTTACAAATTGATATATACTCTGAGGAGCTTGCAAACTATTCTTGATTTCTTCCTCAGAACTGGGCGCATAACGTGATAAACAAATTCCCCAACCCTCGTCAACGTCAGGAAAGATATCTTCTGATCTCTTCCAAGAAAACGCGCCATGACCAGTTGAACGCAAACCTCCTAGGCCAGTATCTTCTAAGTAAGGTAGAATACATTCAATCCATTTAGTATCTCCTCTTACTGCGAACCAAAGCCCACAATCAGGTCCATAAACTATTTCACCGCTATGAAATAAATTAGAAGCTGCGCTAGTTCGATCAACTGTGACATGCGGCACAATTTGGCGTTTCCATGGGGAAAGTTTCTCCTCAAATTGATCATTCAACAATGAAGAAACTTGTTTTTTTTCAGCACTTGTTAACCAAATCTTTCCGTCATCAATAAAGTTCTCGTTTTCAGCATCGGGTGTTTTTCCTTGTTGTAATAGTTTAAACACCTCTGAAGAAAGCCAACGAATTTTTTTTGCAGCTTTTCCTCCTCCCGTTTGGTATAAACCGCTATGTGCCGGCAGGCGAGGCGGTGCAGGTAAAAAGCGTACGTTGCCAGAGCGAGGAAACGCAGAAGTAATCAAGAAAGGGGGTGGCTGATTTTTTTCATAGGCATCTAGAAGGGTTGTAATATCAATTTTTTGATCGACTAAACTGGCGATAAATGCT
>CAZDAW010000137.1:0-7360 GCA_964503685.1 uncultured Anaerolineaceae bacterium
ACATTTCTGTATTAATCCTTTGAAAGCTCAAATATGTAAAATCCATACATACTCAATTACATGATTCCCACTCTCGCTAATGAGATTTCCTTTAAACTGGCCAAGACGGTAAAATTAAATCCACCGAATAGTCCCGTTTAACTTTACGAAGGAGAAAATAATGACCAAAGAATTCCGCCCAATCCCTTTAAAGTTGAAGACCCCGGTACCTTCTGATATTGAAATAGCCCAAGATTCTGATCTGAAACCAATTTCTCTTGTTGCAGAGGAACTCGGTTTGTTGCCAGAAGAGATCGAATTCTACGGTCCTGTGAAAGCTAAAGTGAAACTCGAAGTCTTGGATCGATTGATAGATAAACCCGATGGGATTTATGTGGATGTAACTGCCATCACACCCACACCGCTCGGTGAAGGGAAAACGACCACCACAGTGGGATTAAGCCAGGCGTTGGGGGCGCACTTGGGGAAAAAAGTAATGACCTGCATCCGGCAGCCAAGCCAGGGCCCAACCTTTGGGATCAAAGGCGGCGCGGCTGGCGGTGGTTACAGCCAGGTGATTCCCATGGAAGATTTTAATCTTCATCTAACTGGTGATATTCATGCCATTACAGCCGCAAATAACTTAATGGCTGCAGCCATTGACGTTCGCATGTTGCACGAATCAGAAGCCAACGATGAGCAATTATTCAACCGCCTGTGTCCGCCGGATAAGCAGGGCTACCGACGATTTGGAAGAGGTATGGTGGACCGCCTGAAGAAACTGGGGATTAACAAGACCAATCCGGATGACCTGACCGAGGATGAACGTCGCAGATTGTGCCGGTTGGATATCGATCCGGCTTCAATTACCTGGCGGAGGGTGATAGATACGAACGACAGATTCCTGCGCGGGATCATTGTAGGAACCGGTGACGAAGAGAAGGGACATGAGCGATCCACTGGTTTTGATATCACTGTCGCCAGTGAAATCATGGCCATTCTCGCGCTGACAACAGATCTTCGTGATATGCGAAGGCGGTTGGGTGAGATCGTAATTGGCACAAATAAAGCGGGTGAAGCCATCAATGCTAACGATCTGGGTGTTGCCGGCGCATTAACGGTCCTCATGAGGGATGCCATAAAGCCCAATCTGATGCAGACTTTGGAAGGCACACCTGTCTTTGTCCATGCCGGTCCGTTCGCCAACATCGCGCACGGCAACAGTTCCATTGTGGCTGACCGCATTGCTTTGAAGCTGGCAGATTATGTAATCACTGAATCCGGCTTTGGCGCCGATATGGGAATGGAAAAATTCTTCGATATCAAATGCCGTGCGTCCGGTTTAGTCCCCAATGTAGTCGTGCTGGTAGCAACGATTCGAGCGTTAAAAATGCATGGCGGCGGACCCAAAGTCGTGGCCGGGAGACCGCTTGATCCGGCCTACACGGATGAAAACCTTGAACTTCTTAAGGCCGGACTACCGAATATGGTGCATCACATCAAAACAGCCCGCAAGTTTGGTGTGCCAGTGGTGGTGGCAATTAATTCTTTTGCCACAGATACTGAAGCAGAACTGGCATTGGTTCGAAAGGCGGCGATTGAAGAAGGCGGCGCGGAAGACGCCGTGGTGTGCCGGCATTGGGCACAGGGCGGGGCGGGCGCTGTTGATCTGGCTAAAGCGGTAATCGAAGCTGGCAAAAAACCCAAAGATTTCCATTTCCTCTATCCGGTTGAAAAATCAATTAAGGAAAAAATCGAGATCATCGCCCGTGAAGTCTATGGAGCCGACGGGGTGGATTACTCACCTGAAGCGGAAGAAAGAATCGCGAACTATACCCGTCTGGGGTTCGATAAACTGCCGATCTGCATGGCTAAAACCCACTTGAGCCTGAGCCATGACCCCACGTTGAAAGGTGTTCCAAAAGGTTTTCGTATACCGGTAAGGGATATACGCGCATCAGTGGGTGCTGGATTCCTGTACCCGCTGCTTGGGAAGATGTCCACCATGCCGGGTCTGCCGACCAGGCCGGCATTTTTTGATATCGACATCGATTTTGATTCCGGCCGCGTTGTGGGTATGTTTTAGACGGTCAATTTAAGGCTGACAGGGCAGGTGAAGGATTAAGTAAACCTTCGCCTGCTTTTATTATCCCAGCAGGCGAGAGTTGATTTCCTGCACGTCCGTCTGGTAACCGAGCAGATCGTTTTGCAGGCGGTCAATGTTATTCTCATATCGCAGACGGCGGGCAAGAAACGCGAATTCTTCACTGTCATAAGGCGGAACAGTGGTATCTTTAGCATTGCCTCTAACCACACGCAGCGAATCTATCAGCCAGCGCAGGAAAGTGTGTGCTTTACGCAATTTCGTATAGTCACTATCAGATAATATCCCGGCTTCATACAGCAACGCCATCGCCTGTCTGATGTTGGTGACCCGCAGTTTTGGGTTGGTCACACCATGATTTATCTGTAAACCCTGGATGAGGTATTCCACATCAACCAGACCGCCTGGACTGTATTTCGCGTTGAATGTACCTCCGGTTACAAGGTGACGGACCTGGCGTTCCCGCATAGCCCGCATGGCGGTTACATCAAATGGGACGCCACCATAGACAAAATCATCTCTCAATTGGCAGATTTTTGTTCCCAGGCAGGTATCACCGGCAATCGGGCGAAGTTTAACCAATGCCTGACGTTCATATGCCCAGGCCGGTCCATCTGGCGCGTAATATCGCTTGAAGGCTTCCAGAGATACGGCCATGCTGCCGGCTTTTCCATACGGCCGCAGTTGGAGATCGATCTGGAAGATACCTTCCTGCCGGGCGTGGATGGTTGATACGACCGAACGGACGAGCTTCTCGTGAAAATCGCTGGTTTCGATTTTTTCATCACCGTCTGTGACACCGCTGCCTTCGTATATAAACATCAATTCAATATCCGAGGCAAACCCAAGTTCACGGCCGCCGCATTTTCCCAGGGCCGCAACACTCATCACTGAAAGAGAGCCGTCGCCATTCCTGGGATTTCCGTAGCGTTTTATCAATTCCTGTGAACAGAGTTCCAATGTGGTGGAGATAACCACTTCAGCAAGGTCCGTCAATTCGCTGGCAAAATCCCAAAATTCGGCAGTTAGTCCAAGGATATGTCGCATATCTATACGGAAAAGTTCCCGGTCTTTATAGGCGTGCAGGGCAGCACGCCAATCAGGGTAACCGATCCCGCCGACCAGGCGGGTTTCCACTGCCTGAGTAAGTTCATTGTTTAATTCCAACTGCGGTTTTGCCTGGGCCAGCGCGCCGACATCCTTGACCACCGGGAAAAGGTTGGCATACTGCATCCGCAGGAAATCATCCCACAGAAAATCACTGACACCGAGAATATGGGCGAGCGCTTTCAAAACATCCGATTGTTCAATAGAGGCGATCTCATCCGGCCAGTTGGGGCGTTGGAAGAGATGGCTGAGAAATTCACGGAAATGAAGTAAGGCGATCTCAGGATTCGGCGAATTGGGAAGGAGGTGGGTGAAATGTTTGATCAGGACAATCGCAGCGCGTAATTCACGCTGTTTTATTAAATCCTCAATTTTGTTGCCGTTGGCGTCACTCACAAAGAACACATCCTGCGCGCGATTGCCAATCGACCGAACCACCATGCGATTAATATAGGTACGAGTGAACGCCAGGGCGTTGGTGAATTCATACAGAAAACCAGTAGTATCCGGAGCGTCAATACGCAAGACTGTGTATCGGCGGGACAGGCTGTTATCGATTTCTATTTCAATAGGCAGTAATGGAGCCACACTTCCCGAAATTTTATGAAAAGCGGCGCCAACCTGTTTTGCCAGAATGCCTCTGGCTTCACGTCTTTCTCCTGCCTGGAATCGGGCAATCATCAATTTAAGGTCGCTAATGTAAGTTTCCCATACGGTTTGATCTATCAATGTCTGGCGGGTTGATCGAACTGTAAACACATCCACGATTTTTTGTCGGTTTTCAGCATCTGGTTCGGGTGAGGCTTCCTGCGAAGTCTTTTTCCCCTTCACTGTTGACCGGTCTGAACCATTGATTGAGCCGGCTTGTTGTTCGATGGGCTCGTAGGTAAACGCGTATCCATCAGATATGTCAAATCCGTGCACGAAAAGCAAACCGCAGATTACTGACAGTTCACCGGGGTAATCGTAAGCCACCACAGTCACCCGCCAGGTCTTATCATCAAGCGAGATTACTTCCACCACAACCGGTTCTTTTAAATTGACCTTCTGGGCCAAAACCGCGTGCCGGGCAATTTCATCCGGAGAAAACACCTCTATATAGGATATATCCATGCGGGAAATATGCTGTCGTACGATGGGCGATGGACTTTCGGGTGTTCTTTCATCTCCAATGTGTTTCAAAAAAATAGCGCGAACTGCTTTGCAATGTTCCTGATAGCGTTCGACAAACGCATCTCCCGAAACAAAACCCAACCGGCGCGCCAGGATATGGATCGCGGCAGGATCCGAAGGGAGAGTGTAGGTCTGCCTGTAATCCATCATTTGAAGGTAATGTTCAATGGTGCGCATAAAAATATAACCGTCATGCAGGATGCGCGCGTCGCTGGAGGAGAGCAAACCGGCCGCTCGTAAAAACGACATGGCTTTCAAAGTAGCCCGCGTGCGAATCTGAGGGTACTGGCGCAGGTTTACCAATTGCAGGTATTGAATGACAAACTCGATATCCCGAATGGAACCGACCCCAAGTTTTACCTCACCCCACTGGCGGCCCTTCTCCCTTAAAATTTCTTCTGTGCGCTGTTTCATGGCAAAAACTTCCGCCCGTATTTGATCCGGTGGGAGATTGATGATATAGGGATAGGATTCGGTACGAAATTCCTCGCCGAGGGTCAGATCGCCTGCCACTGGGCGCATTTTTAGGAGCGCTTGTTTTTCCCAGAGACGGGCGTTTTTTTGCAGGTATTGCTTGAATCCATCCAGCGTGGGTATTAATGGACTGTCATTTCCCCAGGGGCGCAGGCGAAGATCCACACGGTATAGAAAACCATTGGTGGTGGTGGAAGCAAGATAGTCGATCAACTTCTGGGCAAGTGGAACATAGCGAGAGGGTTCCTCACGAACAAGAAACACCAGATCGATATCTGAACTGTAATTCAATTCCCGCCCGCCCAATTTTCCCATGGCAAGCACCGAGAAACCCGCCACATGCGTGTTTGTCTGTGCAGATGCCAGACTCAGACATGTTCTTATCAGCGCGATGGCTGTTCGCGAAAGCTGTGATACCACCGATGGCATGTCGTACAGGTCGAGGAAATCACTCGCCCCGATACGCAACAATTCATCCTGTTGGTATTGTCGTAAGGCATCCTTCCTTTCAAGCTCGGTTTTCAAGGGTTTAACTGTATTTTCGGCTTCCTGCTGGATCTGTTCAATTGTCTTACGCTGCGTCAATTTTTGACGATCCAATAGGACATTAATCGACCGGGGATTTCGCAGCAAAATTTCTGTTAAAAAATGGCTGGCAGAGAAAAGCACAACAAGAATTTCAATTACCCTTTGGTTTTGTTTAAGCAGGGGAATGAGAGACGGGCCGTAGTTTTCAATAAAACGCTCAAAGTTGATTAATGAGCGGTCAGGGTCGGCTGCCGTTGAAAGAATGGATAAAAAGGCAGCCTGAATGCCATCAAAGCCAGGATTATGCGTTTGAATACGACGTAGAACAGACCGGGCTGTTTGCCTGTCGTCAAAAGGAATTGAATCCAGATCAGTCTCGAACATAAAAAGATTATACCTGAGCGATTCCTCTCCCGGCGATAAGAGAGACCAGAGTACCCAAACGGGTCAATTAATTAAAGTTGAATGGTTGATTACAGGTTAAAAAAGGGAAATATTCAACAGAAAACCTGTAAAAGATTCTCCCTTCGGGTAATTTGAAATACCGTCACTCCTCCGTAAAATGCCTTCATATAACCTGACATGTTGAGGCACTCATGATAACTTCCATCGTTATATTTGTAATCACATACGCCGTAATCATCAGTGAGAAGTTTCCACGCCACTGGGTAGCTCTGATAGGGGGAGGCTTGTTGATCGCGACCGGAGTGCTTACGCCTATTGACGCGGTCGAATATATAAACTGGGAAACTCTCGGACTTCTTTCAGGTATGTTTATTCTGGTTTCCATTCTAAATGAAGCTGGTTTTTTCACATGGTTGGCCATGGCAGCCATAAAGAAGGTAAATTACCAACCGGTGGCACTATTTGTGATCCTTGTTTTATTGGCCAGCGGACTCTCGATGTTCATGGATAGTATAACGGTCATGCTTTTCCTTTCCGCCTTGACCCTCCAACTGACCAGGTTATTGAAAATTGACCCAATACCTGTGGTCATATCTGAAGTTTGCGCGGCGAATGTGGGAGGGGCGGCCACATTAATGGGTGATCCCCCCAACGTTATTCTGGGTACAACCCTGGGCTTTACATTCAATGACTTTGTTGTGAATACTGGCCCCATCAGTTTGTTAATTGCGCTCGCAATGCTGGCTTTCTTCTATTTAGGAAACCGAAAATCTTTGGCTCATGCGCGTGAGATGCTCACTCCGGAGACGATAGCTGAAATAGAAAGTCTGCATAATGAAAAAATGCATGCTTACATGTCACGAGTTGGCGTGATTGGTTTTGGGCTGGCAGTTTTTTTTCTGGTTTTTCACTTGCCACTGAGTAAACTGACTGGTTTGCCAATCAATGCGGCTACATCCGCTCTGTTCCCTGCAATTATGGCGCTGGTCATGTTGCGGCCTGGCGACGCTCGCACTGTCGTATTAAAGGTGGATGGTGAAAGCATACTTTTCTTTGGTGGATTATTCCTGCTGATTGGTGGTTTGGAAAAGGTAGGAATATTCTCTTCAATGGCCACAATGCTGGCGGATAATGCCACCTCCAGAAATGGAATGGTCATGGCTTTGCACTGGTTTCCGGGGTTGGCCAGCGGCGTCCTGGACAATGTTCCGCTCGCGTTGGCTATGAGTTATGTGTTGGAAGACCTGGCTAAAATTCCGGGAATGCCTGCATTGGCTCTAATGGTCTGGGCATTGGCACTTGGTGTCGACTTCGGGGGAAATTTGACCCCTATCGGTGCTTCTGCCAATGTTGTCGCGTATGGTTTTATGGAAAAGAATTATGGGAAAGTTGGTTGGAAGAGATGGCTGATGATCGCCGTCCCGCCAACTTTGATTGCCATGGCTATGGCATCCTTGATGGTAGTAGGAAAAGGAATGATTGGCTGGTACTAATCCTTGCAGTGCCCCTTTTCCAGGCATAAACAATAAAACTGTCTCCCGGCAGTTTTATTGTTTAAACAAACGTTGAATCTCTACGCACAGGAATTAT
>CAZDAW010000138.1:0-7304 GCA_964503685.1 uncultured Anaerolineaceae bacterium
CAAAGTCTGAATAGTATGTAATTCGGTTTTTTCTAACAGGTGCCGGGCGCGCCAGTAACGGATACGTGTACTGATTAACTCATCCGGCTCGTTCTCGACTGCCTGCATGTTTTGATCCAGATAATGATTGGTATGTGCGAGGCAGTTATTTTCAGTATAAAGGAGAGCGAAGCGCTTTGCTGAAACCTCAATGTTGTATAGTTCGCCGCTCTCATGCGCCAACAGATGATTGTAACCGGCTGCCCGGTGTGGAACGAGCATGTGGCGGATTGCTTCGGAAGGTGTACGAGACCCTAAAACACCCCGCGCTGCGATGACCCTGGGTATGCCAATCCGGCAGTCATTTGGATAGACCGTGTCGCAGCATTGTGCAATTCCAGCCGCATTAAAACCGATATTTGATAAAAACCCCCCGTAAGTGATTGCCAGAAAGGGCGGCTCGTCATCTGGTTTGGCATGGACGATATAGGCATCTGGTTCATCATCTGGCAGCCAATCTTCGTTATGGGCGATCAGAACATGCCCATTTGCTGTCCGTTCCTGGTTGACGGCCATGCTGGTGCATTTTGTGAGGTGAAGCGCGTCGGTTGCCACGCCTTCAATGGCATTTAATAAAATGAGATCATTGAAAGAGATTGAAGCGCCTTCTGCCATGCCGATTATTTCTTCTACATATTTTGGGTAACGTTCTTGCGCAAAGGGAATATATTTGCGAGCCTGGATTTGCGCCCCTTCCCAGGTCAGTTGCAAATTTTCGTATGCTTCTGCCAGCAGAGAACGTGTATTCTCCAGGCTGTGTTGAACCTGGGCGCGACGGGCTTCTCCAATCTGGCGCCCGATTTCCCGATGAGAACCGGATACCTTTATCATTGGCAATTGACGCTGATTTAATGTGTCGTTATTTTTCATGTCTTTTTCCCCTTCCATAAACCATAACCTGATTTCCGACGTTCAATACGGCGGTTTGATTGTTCGATGATTTCATCGACTTGATCCACTTTTTCCTGGACTGCTGTCTTGAACCAAATTTCTCCGTTTTCAATTTTGGCTAATGATCCGGCGCCGTATGCGCCGCTGAGCGTGTCATCTTCCCAGGGCGGGTTGGCAATCAATGCACCTCCTTCCACCCAATCCATATAATATGAGGGTGTGGCAATAAAATCGGTTTCATCGACGACTTTATCCATGTGAACCAGTTCAGGGCGCAGGTAAAGCATTAATGAGGTTTCCAATTCACAGGCATGTCCCATTCCACCTGTCTTTGAACGCCTGTGTTTTTCCAGCGATTCAATGCCTGCCGGCCCGGATAGGTATAACCATGAGGTCGCGCAGAACATTTGGGGGTGACGTTCACCGGCGTATTTGACAACGTTTACCAGAAAAGAGCAATTTCCGCCATGACCGCTCAGCAGATAAACGCGTTTGAAACCCCATTCTGCGAGGCGATTGATAACATCAAGCCAAAAATCTTCGAAAATCCTGCCGCCTGTATTGAATGTACCCATAAATGAAGAACGATGCATACTGACGCCATAAGGCATGACGGGCAATGTGACAGCCCGATCGGGTATGGCTGCTGCTACACCCTGGCAGATATTGTCAATAATAACCGTATCTGTTGATAGGGGCAAATGATAGGCATGCTGTTCAGTATGACCGATTGGAATAAGGACAACTTTTTCCCGATCGACATCCGGCGATAATACGACGTGGCTGTTTGTTGTTTGATTGAAAATTACTCTCCGGGAATTTTTTAATTCCAGATCAATTCCTTCTTGAGCAAGAACGAATCCGTTTGAAAAACCATCTTCGCTCAGATTATCTAATAAATTGTTGATCAAACCGATCAGCAGATTCTCCGATACTTCTAACCCGCTGCCTTTCCAACCATAGGGAATAAAGGGTAACAGGCCGATTCTTTCTGGGTTGCCCATTTTTTCTGCCGCAGCAGCAAGTGAATAACCGACGCCCAAGGGCAGTACTAATGGAATATCACGCGGCAGGGCGTTGATTTCAGGCGAGGTTAAGTCGGCGTAATTAAAGAATTCGGATAGTTTCATGGCATCAAATACCAGTCTAAAAAACGCTCAATTCGTTGATAAAGGTCTAGAATATTAGCGCGCTTTTGAAATCCATGAGGTTCGCCGGCATAAGTTTTATATTCAAAGGTTTTGTCAGCTCTGCGCAATGCTTCGACCCACTCTTCTGAGGATTGTGGAGGTACCACGTCGTCATCCAGACCGTGCAAGATAAGAAGAGGTTTGCGAATATTGTTGACCTGGTGAATGGGAGAACCATCCAGATAAATTCCGGGTTGCCGGGATGGATGACCAAGCTGCATCTCGGTATATAAACGGGTGCTGATTTCGCATTGCGCCCATGAACTGACCAGGTTGGCGTCGCCGAAGAGACAGACGCCGCACGAGAACAGATATTCTGGATCGCGGGACAGGCAGCAGGCAACCATGTAACCCCCATAACTGGCGCCATAGATTGCACGACGGGCAGGGTCAATCCAACCCAAGGTCTCCAGATATTTGGCGCCATAGAGACAATCTTGTGTATCGCCAATTCCCCAATTATCCTGGTTGGCATGCTCATAGGCTACCCCATATCCTGTGCTGCCGCGATAATTTGGAGAGAGGATGGTGTAACCTTTTGCAACAAGGTATTGGGTGAGAGCATCCCAGCCAAACCCATCCTGATCACGCGGCCCTCCATGCGGTGTGACGATGGCTGCACGATTGGGCTTTTTAGGCCGGTAAATCAAAGCCGGGATTTGCAGTCCATCGTAACTCTTGTAATAGAAATGCTCTGGCATTACCATCTCATTTTTTGCCAGGGCAGGTAAATTGGATTGGGTGAGTTGCGTCGCCTGGCCGCCGGGTATTTTAATCTTGTAAATATCAGGGGGCAGAAATGGACTTTCAAATTCCACCGTCAGAAAATCCCCTTTCGGAGACCAGTTTGGGTGAGAGTAAATACCATTGCCCTGCCGTAAATAAGTCACATTTCCGGTTGGAATGTCGATTAAGCCCAAATTAAATGTGCCTTCGTGATGGATGATACAGGCAATTTGATTTCCATCAGGCGACCAGGCGATATCTGATACGTCTTTCCCCAGCCTGGTTATTTGTTGCAAACCATTCCCGTCCGGTCGAATTCTCCAGACTTCGTTGAAACCTGATCTTTGCGAAATGAAGGCTATATACTGACTATCGGGAGACCAGCGCGCTCCCCAATCTTTTTGGCCTGGCGATCCGGTTAAGGATCGTATTTCGCCAGATTCCAGTTCTATCAGGCGAATATCCAATCGATTTAAGTCGTCATGCGGGTAATGCGTGAAGGCAACCCATTTTCCATTCGGTGAAGGTCGGGCATCGTTATCATCGCCAGGACCGTGGGTCAATATTCGCAAGGATTTTCCCTCTCGATCGGTCATGAATAATTTATTGGCTTTATCCCGCTCGATTGTGAAAATTAAATGATTGCTGTCTGGCATCCAGATGGGGTTTGAAGCTTCGGGAACAAAGTCGGTGATCTTTTGGGGTTCTCCCCCTTTACCTGGAGCGATATGAATATGGTCATCGATGCAAAAAGCCAACCAGCGACTATCAGGCGACCATTGAGGTATCTCATCCCACCAATAGGGGCTGCTTTTTCGATTGGTGCTTATCCGGGCGGGCCAGCCGCCGCGCGATGAAATGCAGTATACATCTGCCAGCTCTTCCCGGTTCCAGATGAAAGCGATTTTATCTCCATCAGGCGAAAGACGGTGATTGTAGATACGGTTTACTGCTGTGATCAGAGACAGGCTCCAGCCTTTTGGAGGTTTTAAATCTGGCCGTTGGATGGAAGGCCAATGGTTGCGTTCATATTTTTCGTTAACCTGAATGTTCATTTTCGCACGTCAATCCGTTTTAATTATTTTTAGAAAAGTATCCACGATACGGGGTTCGAAATGTTTGCCCGATTGATCCTTGATATACTGGCATACCTGTTCAACTTTCCAGGCCTGCCGGTAAGGACGGTCAGAAATCAATGCATCCCATACATCCACTACAGCGAAAATTCGCGCTGCAAGCGGTATTTTTTCTCCGGCCAGGCCGCGAGGATAACCGCTTCCATCCCACTTTTCATGGTGGCAGTAAGGGATATCCAGGGCTGGCCTGAGGTATGGAATGGATGAAAGCATTTCGTAGGCATACACAGGGTGCTGGCGCATGATCTCCCATTCTTCTTTTGTCAATTCGCCGGTTTTGAATAAAATACTGTCTGGTATGCCCATTTTCCCAATATCGTGCAGCAACGCCCCACGCCTTAAGTGGACAAGGTCAGATTGTGGGTATTTGATACTGGTTGCCAGCTGCAGGGTCAATTCCGTGACCCGTTGTGTATGGCCTTCGGTTTCCTTGTCTCTCAGGTCTAATGCACGAGACCAGCCTTCAATTGTTTTGTCATAAGCCAGTGTGAGGTCAAGGTTGGAGTGCTGCAACTTATCAAAAAGTTCTGCATTGTCGATGGCTATGGCTGCCTGCATCGCAACCGATTGAACAAAATCGAGCCATTCAGGGTCATGAAGTTTGTAATTTCGGTTAAATAACTCCATGACGCCTTTGATTTGTCCTTTGGCAATCAGGGGTACAGAATGATAAGTTATAAAATCTTCATTCCGCATCAATGATGATCGGGCTGTGTTTTCAGGGTTCACTCTCAAATCGGGGATGCTGATAAGTTTACGATCTCTGGCGGATAAACCGGCATATCCTTCTCCAAGGCGAATTGAAGTGCGCTGGGAATCTTTTGTTATGAATCCCTCGCCGGCTGTGTAATCAAGTGTTTGGGTATAAGGATTGAGTAATAAAACGTCCGCGGCATCAATCCCTAATTCGGCGATAATCTGGTGGAGTAAAATACTCAGCGTGATGTTGATATCCATGCTGGCCGTGATTGCCATGTCGATCGAGCGGATGGCAGTTAACCGGTGCAAACGCAGTTCGATTTGTTCATGGAGGGTTGATCGATGGATTGCGTTGGCGGCAATTTCGCCAATGGCTTTCAACAGGCTCAGACGATTTTCGGGAAGTGGATCCTTTGAGGCCACCCATAATGCTCCGATTGTCTGCTGTTGGACAATCAAAGGAACACATGCCGTGGACAGGTCTTCTTTATTGATAGTAAGGGCGCCAGGGATAAAATCTTTGATTACTGATTCTGATTGAAGATTATCTATGGCGTCAAATTTATTATCCCATTTGGCTTTTGCGCCTTTCCAGGTAGTTAAGACGCCCGTACCAAATTCAAAAGCCAGGGTGTCTGTGTAAGTATCATGTAAACCCAGGGCAATACCATCAGGCTCAAACAGCTCATTGATTTCATCAGCGGTGACCTGAATGATTTCCGATCGATTGGCTGCAATTCGCAGGGCAGATGAATAATTAACAATGGCCTCCATTTCCTCTTCTCGTTGTTTTCTTTCGGTGATATTCTGCCCAACTGCCTGAAACTCAATAAACTCTCCTTGAGGATTATAGAGTGGTCGAAGTGTCCATTGCACCCAGTGGTGTTTACCGTTAGGAGCGAGATGAGATATTTCAATTGTACGGGTTTGATCAAGATGTGGGGTGGAATCAGCAATTAAATCTTTGATGATTTTATTGTTCTCGTCATTGAAGTACTCATAGATTGATTGTCCCATGAGTTCTTCTTTTGTTTTCTCAAAAAAGTGACAGGTCGCTTCATTTACAAAGGTGAGGACTCCGTTAGCCAGAAAACGCGTGACCAGGTCCGTTTGATCTTCGACTATGGCGCGATAGCGGGCCTCACTCATTCGCAGGAATTCTTCGTTCTGCTTTCGTTCAATTGCCATCGCAATCTGATTGGAAACGATGGCCAGGATTTCTTTGTCTTCTTCGCTGAAGCGAATTTTTTCAGAATAGCTTTGTACAGCCAGAACTCCAATTACGTTATCGTTAACGATAAGAGGAACCCCTAACCAATCAACGCTATCTGCGCCGATTGATTCAACTTCTTCACTTTCAATCAATTCTCGAAACACTTCTGGCGTGACCAGTTTGGGTTTACCGGTGCGGATGATGTACTCTGTTAACCCTCTGCCTGGCTTTTTTCTCTCTGGCGTTTCATCAAATTCATCTCTATAATATGGAAATTCCAGCAGATCATCTTCACGATTATATGTGGCGATGTAAAAATTTTCTACAGGAATCAGTCCGGATAATGACTTATGAATTAATTTAAAGAGTTCCTGTAGATTTTTTGACGACAAGGCTGCTTCTGAGATTTGAATCATTGCAGATCGAATCTTTTCGATCCGTTTATGTTCGGTGGTGTCTTCCTTAAATCCTTCAAGGTAGAGCGGCTCGCCGTTTTCATCCCGTACGATTCTTGCGTGCATGGTCACGGTAATATTTTTCCCGTCTTTGCGTTTGTAAACGTTTTCGAATCGTTTTATTTCGTCGCTTTCGACGATTTCCTTGACGATATCCTGGCGGCGACCGGGCTCTGGATAGAGTACTTCAGCAATGTTATTAATCGATTTATAGACATCTTCAGGTGAATCGTAACCCAGAATTCGGGCATAGGCCGGGTTCACGTTGATCAGGCGTCCGTCTAGCGTCGATTGGAAAATACCAAGGGCCGAGTTTTCGAATATATCGCGATATTTCTTCTCGGCCTGGCGGAGTATTTCTTCGGCCAGTTTACGCTCTTCGATTTCGCGTTCTAATTCCTGGTTGATACGCTCCAGCATTTCAGTCCGTTCCATGACCCTGTTTTCAAGATCCTGGTTAAGTCGGGCTATTCTTTCTTCGTACACTCGCTGCTGGGTAACATTGTAGCTGGTTATTATGATATGTTCAATCGTGCCATCTGCTTGCCTGAGAGGATCGATTGTATATTCAAAATATAATTTTTTATTTTGCTTATCAAAG
Source organism: uncultured Anaerolineaceae bacterium (assembly GCA_964503685.1). Lineage (GTDB taxonomy): Bacteria > Chloroflexota > Anaerolineae > Anaerolineales > Anaerolineaceae > CAZDAW01. The sequence goes on from CAZDAW010000138.1 coordinate 6,951, forward strand.
GCGACGCTGCCCATGTATGGTTTGCCGCTTGCAAATACGGCATCACATTGGGCATCAATAATATCCCAAATCGCGTCTGGAAACTGCATCGCGGTCATTGGTTTACCCAATACAGGAAGCATCTCTCCATCCCAGTTCTGTCTGGCGGCTTTGCTGATGTACTGCAATTTTTTTTCACGGTCGAGGATATATAATCTGATCGTCGTTGCATCGAGTACATCATTAAGCGGGAAAGGGGAAATCATATTGGAGGTTTGTTCGACCGGTAATTCGGTCGATTTACCGGATGAGCGCTTAACATAACCGATACGTGTTTTTTCTCCCACTTCTTTTCTCCTGGTGTTGGTTTGCTTC
>CAZDAW010000139.1:0-7276 GCA_964503685.1 uncultured Anaerolineaceae bacterium
AACCATGCTGTTTGCCTGTTTTATCGTTTAGAGTAAATCCAGATAACGCTCATGCCCGGTTTTACTTGCTCTGCAGAAGAAAATATAACCGATGATGCATCAATCATAAATTTTGCGAAGGAGCGCCCCTGCGGGATACGCTGCGCTAAGCGACTGACATCGTACCCGAAGGGTAAGCAATCTCTTTCATGGGATAAGAGAGACTGCTTCGCCCTCAAAGAGGGCTCGCAGTGACAAAAACGGGTCAATTTTTCTACACCCGAATTCACGTTATTTAGATGCGATTGCCCTAGGATTCAATATTATTCGAATGGGCTGGCGTGCTATAATTCAAAGATGATGATCTGTTATTTGTGAGGGTATGAATATGACCGCTCAACCGCCAACCATAAAAAGCCAACCGCCTGCTCCAGCCAGAGGCCAGCAAGCGACTCAGTACGTCCCGACGCCAATCACCCGCGTTGAAGATACAGGACTTTCACCCGTCTGGCTGCAGGATTTAACCCTGAAAATCCTCTACTTCGGCGGCGATATGACCGGCGTTAAGATCGCCGAAGAAATTGCTTTGCCGTTTACCGGGGTCATGGATCTGATTCTGGAAACGCTGAAACGCGACAAACTGGTCGAAGTCAAATCTTCGCAGTTAGGGCTGGGCGAGGGTTCCTATAATTATTCCATCACTGGAGCGGGAATTAACCGCGCTCGTGAAGCGCTGGAACGCAGCCAATATGCCGGCCCGGCGCCCGTTCCGCTTGAAGTCTATAACGAAGCCATCCGCCGCCAGAGCCGCGGGCGCATCATCGTCACCAATCGCAACCTGCGCCAGGTGCTTTCACACATGGTGCTTTCCGAAAAAACTTTTCAAAAAATTGGCCCGGCAATCAATTCGGGCACTTCCATTTTTATGTACGGCCCGCCCGGAAACGGAAAAACGACCCTGGCGCGCGCCATTGGCGACTTGGTGCGCACCCAAAACATGTATATCCCCTACTCGCTTTACATCGATGGGCTGGTCGTCAAATTATTCGATAACGTCAACCATCAGCTTGTCCACGAAGACGACACTACTACCCGCGGCACCGGCTCACTCAAAACCAGCATGCGCCGCGACCCGCGCTGGGTGCGCATTCACCGCCCTTTCATCGCCACAGGCGGCGAGTTGACCCTTTCGGGGCTGGACCTCGTCTTCGATGACACCTACAAATACTATGACGCTCCCTTCCAGGTCAAAGCGAACGGCGGCATTCTGCTCATTGATGATTTCGGCAGACAACTGGTTCGCCCGCGCGATCTCCTCAATCGCTGGATCGTGCCTCTCGAAAACCGCATGGATTATCTCTCCCTGCATACCGGCCGCAAAATCGAAGTGCCTTTCGATGTTCTGGTTGTCTTTTCGACCAACCTCCCCCCAAAAGACCTGGTTGATGAAGCTTTCCTGCGCCGCCTGCGCCACAAAATCGATATTGGCGACCCATCATTTGAAGAATATCGCGAAATCTTCCGCCGTGTTTCTGCCGCCAAAGGCGTTTCTTACAGCGACCAGGGCTTGGCTTATTTGTTGCAAGAATGGTATATTAAGCGGAATCGCAAGCTGCGCGCTTCGCATCCCCGCGACCTGTGCGACCAGATTATCGATATCGCCCGCTATCTATCCATACCGCCCGAAATGTCGAATGATCTGCTCGACCGCGCTGCCTCATCTTATTTTGTGGAGTTATAATCGAATGTTTGACGCCTTTCCCCGACCGACCATCTTTGCCCACCGCGGCGCTTCGGCTCATGCGCCTGAAAATACCCTGGCAGCCTTTGAACTGGCAGTTCAACAAAACGCCCCCGCCATTGAATTGGATGTCAAACTTTCAGCCGATGGTGAAGTCATTGTCATTCATGATCCTACGGTGGACCGCACAACAGACGGGAAAGGCCGGGTAGCTGATAAAACTCTGGCTGAACTGCGTGAACTGGACGCCGGCAGTCATTTTGCCCCCGAATTCCGCGGTGAAAAAATTCCCACCCTGGCCGAAGTCTTTGAGGCAGTCGGAAAACGTCTGCTCATCAACATTGAGTTAACCAACTACACCACACCAGGCGACGCCCTGACAGACAGGGTGGCCGACCTGGTCATTAAACACGGGATGGAATCCAGAGTCATGTTCAGTTCGTTCAACCCTGGCAACCTGAAACGCATCCGGCGCAGGCTGCCGCGTGTCCCTAACGGATTATTGGCTCTCGAAGGTGTAGCCGGGCTTCTGGCGCGCTCTTTCCTCAATTTTTGGACGCCTCATGAGGCATTGCACCCCTATGTTGATGACGTTACTCAAAAAATGGTGCAGCGCTTGCACAACCGCCAGCAGCGAATTCACGTCTGGACGGTTAATCAACCCGATCAAATGCGCCGGTTGTTCGATTGGGGCGTTGATGGCATTTTTACGGATGATCCCTCCTTAGCGCGTCAGATTTTGGAAGGCAAGCGTGCATAATCGCCTTTTTCGAGCCTTTTACCGGTACATACAGGTGATCCTTTTGCTTTCTCTTCTGGCGCTGCCAGGCATTGGGAATGCAGCCCCCCTGAAGCAAGAAGACACACCACAAACCCGCGCCCGCGCTCTGCTCGAACAGTTGACGCCCGAAGAAAAAGTGGGGCAGCTTTTTCTGGTCACTTTCAACGGCGTCGATGTCGGCCCAAAATCTGTCATCTACGACCTCACCGTTAACAACCTCATCGGCGGCGTCATTCTCTCTTCAGCCAACGATAATTTTACCGATAGTGAAAACAATACGGAAGACGCCCGCCAGCTCATTCATCAGTTGCAAAATAATATCTGGGAAGCATCGCGACAGAGCGACGGCACAGTCATTCCGGCCAATCTATTAAGAAACGATTCCCACACCATTCCACTCTTTATCGCCATCTCACAAGAAGGGGACGGCTACCCCTACGATCAAATATTAAAAGGCCTGACGCCCATGCCCAGCGCTATGTCGCTCGGCGCAACCTGGAATCCCGACCTTGCAAAACAGGCCGGTCAGGTAATCGGGCATGAATTGGAACAACTGGGTATCAACCTCTTATTAGGTCCCTCGCTTGATGTAACCCAATCCACCGGTCAGGAAAGCAGCAGTGATATGGGAACCCGATCATTTGGGGGTAATCCTTACTGGGTCAGCCTGATGGGCAGCAATTATATTGAGGGAGTCCATCAGGGCAGCAATGGACGAATGGCCGTTGTCGCCAAGTACTTCCCCGGGCGCGGCGCATCCGACCGTTCTCCTGATAAAGAAGTGCCAACCGTACGGAAAACGCTCGCCCAACTGAAAGAGACCGAATTACTGCCATTCTTCTCAGTAACTGGAAACGCAACCACCCCCGAGAAATCCGCCGATGGACTGCTCGTCTCCCATGTCCGTTACGACTTTCAGGGTAATATCCGCGAAACAACTCGTCCTGTCAGCTTTGATTCGCAGGCTTTAAACACCCTGCTGGAATTGCCTGCGCTTCAAACCTGGCGCGCCAATAACGGTTTGCTCGTCAGTGATAATCTCGGCAGTCAGGCAATTCGCCAATACTATGACCCCAGCCAGACCAATTTTGACTCACGCCTGGTGGCGCGCGACGCCTTCCTGGCCGGCAATGATCTGCTCTACATCAGTAATTTCAAGGCAACAAACGATGCTGATGAACGGACAACTATCCTGCGTACACTAAACTACTTTGCTCAAAAATACCGGGAAGATGCTGCCTTCGCTCAGCGCGTCAACGCATCGGTGGAACGCATATTGACCGTAAAATACAAACTTTACGATTCATTCACCCCGATGATCGTTCATCCGATAAATGAAATGGATACTGTTGGAAAAGCCGAATCCATTTCATTCGAGGTAGCCAGGCAGGCAGCAACGTTAATCAGCCCGCCAGCCTCCGAGATAGACAACGTCTTACCCAAGCCACCTCAGAGCCGGGAAAGAATTGTGTTCATAACCAATTCCCGTAAATTTAAACAATGCTCCCGCTGCACTGAAGAATCAATCATTGCCGCTGACGCCCTGCAAAATGCTGTCGTCCGCCTGTATGGACCGACAGCAGGAAGGCAGATCTACGCCAGTCAGTTATCTTCGTTCACCTTCAGCGATCTTCAGAAACTATTGGATGGCGGAGCCGAATCATCTCAACTGGAAATCGACCTGCTTCGGGCAGACTGGATTGTCTTTGCCATGCAGGATGTCTCCAGCGACTATCCGGAGTCAAACGCGCTGGCGCGCTTCCTGTCTGAACGCCCCGATCTCTTCCGCAACCGGCGCGTCATCGCATTTGCCTTCAATGCCCCTTACTATCTGGATGCTACCAATATATCCAAATTAACCGCTTATTACGGGTTATACAGCAAAAATCCAGCATCGATAGAAGTGGCCGCACGGATTCTATTTCAGGAACTACCGCCCATCGGCGCTTCGCCGGTTTCCATACCGGGCATTGGCTATAACCTGGCTGCCGCAGTCACGCCAGACCCCACACAGATTATCCCACTGTCTCTGGATATCCCCGTCCTGTTTGAAGCAACAAAAACTGCAACGGTCACACCTGAGCCCACGCCGGTTCCCACTTTTCGCGTCGGAGATACCATTCCATTAAAGACCGGCGTCATCATCGATCATAATAAAAGAACCGTACCGGATAATACCCCGGTCAAGTTTATACTAAGCGTGGCCGGAGAAGGCAGCAGCACCACACAGCAGATCGAAGCATTTACTACCAATGGAATAGCCAGAGCAGTATTCCGTATTGAAAACGATGGATTGATCGAAATTCGGGTTACCAGCAGCCCTGCGTTAACTTCCGAGATAGTCACCCTGGATATCACCCAGGCTGCCAGCGCTGCCATTACCGTTATTGCCCCTACTGCTGCGCCCACCGAAACGCCTTTTGGCGCGCCCATCTCCACTCTCACGCCCACCGTCTTGCCCGAAGCCATGGTCGGCCAAAATAGCCGCCCCACGCTTCCAGACTGGCTGCTGGCCACGATCCTGATCCTGGGCAGCGGTGGTTTGATCTACTGGTTCGGGCAAATTCTGGAAGATTCGATCTGGCGTTTCCGCTGGGCGCTTTGCGCCATCATCGGCGGTTTTCTGGCATATAATTATCTTGCTTTGGGGCTGCCAGGCGCCAGCAATTGGATAAAATCAGGCGGGGCGATGGTTGTTATGGGAATCAGCCTGCTCGGTGTTCTAATCGGATGGGGAGCAGGTTACTTGTGGAAAGTCTTAAGGGAATAAAAAATCAGGGAACGACCAGAGTCATTAAAAAGCTCATCAGCATCAAACCCGCTGATATTCCGATCAGCGTTTTTTCTATTGTCCCGATCCGCATCTTATTGAACACCTGGGTTATAGAATTTCCACCTGTATAAAGCGGCGGCTGTTTATCTCCCAGCAAAGCCTGGCGAAATTCCTCAATGTTTTGTGGTCTCTCGTTAGGATGCAAATTCATCGCCCATAGAATGGCCCGCTCAGAGCGCAAACTGATTGCCGGATTCAACTGGCGGGGTGGTATGAGCGCTTCCGGGTGAAGAAAACGCTCACGCGCATCGACCGGCGGCGTATTGGTCAATAAATGATAAAGAGTCGCGCCAAAAGCAAACACATCGCTGCGCACATCCGTATGACCACTGTCGCCCCCATACTGCTCCAGGGGCGTATAGATCGCCGTACCCCGGCCCTGCATAATCGTAATCGTCACTTCGCCGGGGGCCAGAACTTTGACCAGTCCAAAATCGACCAGTTTTAATAGGCCGCTCGGCGTTAACTTCAAATTACTGGGCTTAATATCCCGGTGCAAAATCGGCGGTTCTTGTTCATGCAGATAAGAAAGAGCATCAGCCAGTTGCGCTCCCCATAACAGAACATCGTTCTCTTCCAAAAACGCGTTTTTCTGGCGCGCTTCGATCATCAACGTACGCAAATCCTTACCCGGAATGTAATCCATCACCAGGTAATCTCGTTCGCCAATAGAAAAGAAATCGGAAACCTTGGGTAAATTGGGGTGGTCCAGGCGCGCCAAAACCGTCGCTTCTCTCAGGAACTGATCGCGTGCTTCCTTGACCAGATTCTCCGGCAAGGAACGATCATGCTCCACTTCTTTAAGAGCGCACTGGCGGCCTTCCAGACGAATATCATCAGCCAGGTAAATACTTCCCATTCCCCCCTGGCCAATGATTCGCCGAACGCGGTAACGGCCGCGCAAAACCTCCTCGGTTTTGAGTGGTATCGGCATGATTGATTCTGCTTTCTACAATGACCCTGATAAATAACCTGCATCAATTCGGCGTATGACCAGGCAGAGACTGGACTTTTTTACAGGTCGCTTACAATGGACGGTCATTTTCTTTTATATTATAATCTACAATATCCAATTCGTGAGATTTTCATACACGTCCTGACTTCATCTCCAGGAGAAGGAAAATGCAACAAAACGAAGAAGAACACCCTGTAATCATTGCCCAGACCGGGCCGCTCGATGGACAGCGGTGGGTTCTTCAGACAACGCTGACCGTCGGCCGTGAATTTGACTGCCAGATCAACATTCCTGATCGGCAGGTTTCACGCTATCACGCCAGATTTTCTGTCACTCCTGATGGCATTCAACTCGAAGACCTGGGCAGTAAGAACGGAACTCACTATAACGGCGTACTTGTCGAAGAACCGGTAATCTTACAGGATGGCGACGTCATCCAGATCGCGCTCATTCAAAATCTCATTTACTACAGTTCGGATGCCACTGTTACATTAAGCAAAGCCAGGCCGCCTGCCAAAACCGGCGCCAACAAACTTCGTCTGGATAGCCGTCAGAGGCGGGTCTGGATAGGAAACGAAGAAGTGATGCCATCGCTTTCAGCCCCTCAATTCACCCTCCTCGAAGCCATTTTTCAACAGGATGGTGAAGTTGTACCCCGCAATGAAATCATCCAGCGCATCTGGGGAAGCGAAGACGCCTACGGCATCTCCGAACAGGCTTTGGACGCCCTCGTCCGCCGCCTGAGGGATCGTTTGGCAGCCGTTGACCCCACGCACAATTATATTATTACAGTTCGAGGTCACGGCATTCGTCTGGATAATCCTTCTGAATGATGCTTTAACTGGCGACCAATCTGAGAACAAAAAACCCTGAACTCAAATTCAGGGTTTTTTCCTTAATTTAACTCAAGTTGCTGCCTTGACAACAATCTCTGCGTTTGTCACTGCGAGAAGGGCGCTTTTTGCCCGACGAAGCAGTCTCAACGTC
>CAZDAW010000140.1:0-7264 GCA_964503685.1 uncultured Anaerolineaceae bacterium
GGATTTCGCGTACGATCCGGGTCTGCTTCAGTGCCCGATTGCACACGAAGTCACCCACTTCGATCTGGTTCGCACGGGCTGCAAAATCGCCCGCGGGCTGCCCTTCAAGCGTGAACCCTGCGCCATGCGGGAGTTTTTTCCCCGGAACCAGATCCGCATCCGCCAGACGATCCAGATGCAGGCAGAAAAAATAGGGTTCGTGCAGCTCGATGGGCGTCTGACCGTCCCAGGCCCCGCTCTGGACCAGGCGGCGGGCAGCCATGATGCAGCGGTCCCACGCGCCGTCGTCGGTCGGACCGGAACCGATGGTGATGCGCGTTTTGTCGAAGGCGGGGAACGCGGTTGGCATCACGACCGGCGCGGCTTCCGGTTGGCTTTCGCCTGGAACATCGCCAGTAGTTACTTCCGGCGCGACCACCACGTCACTGGCCGGCACTGCCGTTTCGGGCGCGGCTTCTGCATGAGAAGTCGTTGGCTCAAAAACTTGTGTCACTTTACGTTCCGTGCCGTTTTGGCCGAGACTCGCCTCGACCACCACGACCGGGTGCCCTTGCGCGGCCAGCACTTCGCAGGTGGCGCGGAGCTGGGGCCGGGCGACGAGTGCCATCTCGACGTGTTTGCCAACGGCGATGGGGCGGGTTTTGATGGCCTGCCGGGCGACAGACGCCAGGACTGCCGCCTGGGTTCCATAGGCCTCATAGTTGGCCCCCATCTGGAGCAGGACAATGGCATCGTCATGCTGCGCTTGAAAACCCTGATACTGCTCCCACCAGGGCTGGGCGTGTTTGTTAAAGGGCGCGCGGGTCGCGCCGCTGTTGGTCGCCATAGCTTCCTTTCTTTCCGGTTGAAGTTGATCATATTGGTCAAGCCAGTCGCGTCCTTGCGGCGTCAGGCGGACCTTGATGTTGTACGGACTGGCTGAGGGTTTGTAGATGAACCCGCGATCTCGCAGTTGGCTGAGCGCACGGGCGCGGCGAAGCGGGGTCACTGCCGGATGACCCGCACCGCCGCTCATATCCACGCCTTTGCCCTGGTCGTGGTCGTTGATGTAGCGCAGCACGGCCGCGAGGTCCGCATCGGGCAGCGGCGGGTTCTGGTGCCCGCGTGGGGCGGCGGTGACGGCGGTCATTTCTTCCGTCCGTTCCACCCGGCGGGCCACTGGCCCCACCCCGCGGCGAGGGGCTGCGGGGTGCCGCTGTAGATTTGGACAGGGCCGGGAGTGCCGTTGCCGTGCCCGGTGGCGGGCCAGTTAACCGGCTGGGTGGTGATGGTCCCATTGGCGTGGAAAAAGAACCAGGTGGTGCGCTGGGCAGCGGGGTGGTTCTGAAAGCCGCCGCCGATGATTTGATCACGCATAGGCTAACCTTCTTTGCGATGAATTGTAGAACGGGATTCCGTTAGGCTCCAAATTTTGAGTTGGTTCCATTTGGTTCGTTCCGCGGCACAAAAAGTATCCACGTCCAGGCCTCACTCTCCTTGATTCGCGCCGGGTTCGCACCGTCAGCGTGGCGTGGTTCTAAAAGTGGTAACGAGCAAATTTTATCTATAATGGATATTATACTCGATATTGGATATTAGTCAATATTGGATAACTCGTTGACATATTGAATAGTTGCTTATAATATGGATAAGGAAAGGAGGCGCTCCATTGACAGCAAAAAATAGGCGCTACCGGACAAGGCTCAAAGAACGGCTTCTGGAACTGTCCTATATTAAAGGTGAGTTGATCACCTTAATGGATATCGTTCGCCAGACTGAAATCCCTTATGCAACGGTCAATCGTTATGCGAATCTCGCACTGGAACGCCTAGATTATGCAACAGTGAAGGCGCTTGCAGACGCAGTGGATATGAAACTTGAAAACTTCGTCTATGAAGTTGAGACTACGAATGACGAGGAATCAGTAGAGCAGGGGCAGCAGGTGGCGCTGGCGACAGCATAGTTGCCGCCAGCGCCGGGCACGCTGTGCTGGAACACGGCGTACCAAACCCCATTTTAACCCCGCCTGCTAATCTGCGCAGGTTGGTGGGCGGGAGAATGTATCTACCAGGTGAGTTGTATTTCATCAACTTAATGAGGGGAAATATGCGGAATCACGCAAATAAGTCGCCTCAAAACTGGATAGATGGTACTACCGAGCACGGCCTTTACCCGATCACGCGTGAAAGCCAAAGGGTTGATGTACTCGAGGATATTCACGATGCCGATCCGATGATCAATCGCCAGGCCATGTATCAGGCTTTCTCTAAGAAACGCCAACGCTTGCCGCGTGATAAACAAAAACTGCCAAAGGGGAAAATGCGAGCTAAAGAAGACAATTTTCATGAATGCCCAGAGCTAAATTTGCTCCCTGGCGAAAAGGTGTTTAAATCAAGACCCTAATCCCGGTTTTAAATAGGGATGGCCCGCACATTACCAGCTAAATAGGATCTCATTCGTACTCCGAAAAGGAGGGGGTTGGGGTCCTTGACAGTAACAATATTTAATCGGGTTGCAGAGGTCCCCGGTTCAAGTCCGGGCACCCCGACACAAAAGCCGTTTGTAGGTAAACAGACGGCTCTTTGTTTTCATATGACATGCTTCGACACCTGGGATTTTGAGATTTGACCGGGAAATAGGCTTCCTATCCCACACCAACCTGGAGTATCGAGTCATTCCCCCCAATCTTCGCCGCGCCCCCCAATCAAATATTCTGGTGGAGATACCCGGCCTCGTGGATCAAGCGCAAAATGTTTACCGTGCAGTTCAAATTCAATATTTTGGAATCCACGTCCAGCTCGATTTTTTTCAATAGTGAACACAACCCAATTGCGGATTCCTTCGGCTTCATACCGGCTTAAATGGGCAAGTTTATCCTTAATGGCAATCGCATATTTGTTATGCATGATAATCGCAATATCACATTCATAGTCAAGCGCACTGCCTCCCCGCATGTGATACAGGTGCATGCGCTTGCTTCGTAATCCCTCGCGGCTGGCTGCTACAATCGACCAGACCGGAATATTGAAACTCATTGCAATATCTTTTAAGGTTTCTACAATCAGAGTCACTCGTTCTTCTTCTGGTACAGGATGGTTTCCGGTATCTCTGAGTGGAATTTTTTGAAGATAGTCGATAAATAGCGTGAGCTGGCCGTTTGTCTGACGCAGCCACCATTCCGTATTGCGACGGATGACATCTAATGAGGTAGCACTTTGGTTCGCTTTGGTGATGATGAGCCGCCGACCATACGTGTTGATTCGACTCATAACCTTAACCAGCTTGCTGTCCTGCGAATAAATCTGATTCAACACGCCGGGCTGATTCCGAAAATTATTACTTCCCTTTTCAATTAAGGCATTGAGATAACGCAGATCAACCCCATTGCTCAAATCAATGTCTGGCGGAGTAATGCTTTCCAAACAGAACAGCCGGTTCATCAAATGAATTTCACTGTGCTCAAACGACACAAAATACACATAATGGTCGGGAAGCATGGCAATGTTACGAGCAACCTGCAAAGCAGTGATGGTCTTTCCTACACCTTGTGCCCCGCCTAACAGGATCAAATCATTTTTTCGCACACCGCCGCCGATGGCTGTATCAAGAGGATCAAGCCCCGTCGGTGTTGGTATGAATGTCGTCAGATCACCCGCAACGAGACTTTCATCTGCTTTATTAAAAACGTCAAAAAGGTTGAAACCCATATAATGAGGTTTTACACCCTCAAAAACGTTCATTCTTTCTCTCCTTGACAACAAATTCAGGTTACATTTTTAGTCACGCTATAGTGCCATCGAGCTTCCTCTCGTGTATCAAAATATTCTTCACAACCAGCTCGGAAGTCATGATTTTTGCTGGCAATCTGTTCCATCACATCTAAGGGAAATGCAACAATAAGTGTATCGTCAAGCAAGTGAAAATCATCGAGGGGATAAAGCTTATTATATAGACTCAGATTCACGGGGCCTAAACATTCCCCTTCGTTATATTGAATCGGAAAAACATCGCCATATTTACAGGCGTACATCTTGATACCACCAGAAAGGAAGTGAACCCAGCATTGTTCCCACCACTTCACAGTCAACTGCTTGCCATTGGTAATAATTTCAACAGACCGTCGGAGCTGGCGGCGATCATCCCCAGATAACCTACTCAAAAGTTCATCCTGATTTGACAACACATCTACAAGCTGTTCTTCACAAATTTTAGTTATGGGTGTCCAAAACTCCTGTTCGGTAGTATCCCCCAAAATAATGTCATTCGCGTGGCCTAAATCAAAATGCAGTATCACACTTTTTTGTAAAGCAGTAATTTGTGGGCGATAATGAGAAGGAATTTGACTATGATCAACATAGAATTCACCTTCTTTTAACTCCCTCTCATACCCATCTGCCCAGCTTAACCGGACTCCGCCGAAAACCGCAAACAAAATCTGGCCCTGCGCATCATCAGGGTTGCCAATAAGTTCGTCCTTTCTGACTTCTACCAAGTTTAATTTGAGCAAAAACAAGCGAATGAGTTCGTCTGACCAATCGGAAAAAACGGGATGATATAATCTCGGATTTTGAGGAGTTGCCAGCATAATTTCTCGCAGCACTTCTCGCACAATAGCATTATATGGATCGAGATCCAGCAGCATTTTGCACAACAAAATAGCACGAAAAGCATTTTCCTGTCGAGATTCACGGTAATGGTCATATAACATACTCGTATACATTTCCACCGCAGCTTCGAGTGGGTACTTAAAAGGCTCATACCATTCGTTAAAAGCTGAGATTGGAATTCCTGCCCCCTCTACATTAATATTGTAGAGTTGCAGAGGGACACCATGTTTAATCCACCAGCGTCCGATATAAGTGACTCCTTTTTTTAGCGGCTGTTTATAAACCTCATCAATCAAACTCAATTGTTCACAATAACGTTCCGATGCCAGAATTTGCCCTGGTTTAGCGGCATCGGCGATACGACATGCAAGATTAATCCCTCGTCCCCAGACATTTAGCCGATCATCGAAATCCCGACCATCAATGACCGAGTCGGCATGTAAACCCATTTTTAGCCGGAGCCGGGGTTTATCACCTGGCTTCTTTTGATTATAGTCCTTGGCTAACTTACCCAAGTTAATTGCAGTCTGATACGCACCACTAATGCCCGAAAAAGTCAGTGATCCGCCGTCTCCGCCCGGACTCCAGATTCGCCTTTCGTCATAATCAATCCCTTCAGGCATCGCTTGGTGAAGCAAGTCACACAGTGTTTCAAACAGGTAAAACATTTCTGTTTCACTGGGAAGTAAGGAGTATCCCGCTATATCGACGGTGAGAATCGATTTTACAGAAGGCTTTAATGGATCATACATATACTAAGATTACCCCCTCACCATTTACTTAGAAATGGTATCCTTTAGTAGAATAATAGATAATTTCAGACCTGAAAGCAAGAGCTTGTGCGTAGTTTAGAATAGACAGCGAGCAACATAACAGGCGAACTAAAACAACCTGAGGAATTTATTCAGCAGATAATTCGGTAATAATTCTAGCTGGAGTCAATCTCCAATCTGTGTTTTAATCGCAGCTAAGAATTCATCCACCGTACAGGGTTTGGGAAGATACCCGGCAGCCCCGGCTTGGAGTCCCTGTGGTAGTTCACTTCCACCTGACAATAAAATCACAGGAATAAGCTCCGTTCGTGAATCTCGGCGGAGTTCGGCTATAAATTCAAACCCGTTCAGGATAGGCATATTAATATCAGAGATAATCAGATCAGGTAAGTGCTGTTGGACAATCTGAACTCCCTCTCGCCCATCTCTAGCGCCAAGTGCCTCATATCCTTCCAACCGTAGAATATTAAGCAGTTCCATGCGCAACGATTCATTATCATCGATCACCAAAACCTTTTTCATGTATTCCTCTCTATATGAGCAGGCAGTTGCGGAAAACTGACTATAAAAGTTGTACCTTCCCCTTCTCGACTTTCAAACGAGATCGTACCACCATGTAGATCAACAGACTGTTTGACGATAGCCAACCCCAATCCAGTTCCAGGCGTGGAGCCGACATTGCTTGCTCGGTGAAAAGCCTCAAAAAGCCGTTCCTGATCTGCCGATGGAATGCCAATACCTTGATCTTGAATATGAAAGGTCACGTATTGCGCATCACTGTGGATGTCAAATATCACCGGGCTATCAGGCGGTGAATACTTGAGCGCATTCGATAATAAATTCATCAGGATATGTCGTAGTAATTTGGCATCCATAAAAGCAGTATTGCCCGTATTCGAATAAGAGAGCTTAATACGATAGCCGCTGCTGGTCGCCTGTTGCAGTTCAGTCACAAGGTCTTGAGCAAATCGAACCATATCCAGTCTATCTGGTTCAAATGCGAGCTTTCCCGACCCGGCCTTGCCAAAGATCAGAATATCATTCAGCAAATCAACCATATCTCCAATATTGCGATGAATGCTCTCGTATCGGGTTTGCCGTTCTTCTTTGGTTAGCCGATCATAATATTTTTCGATAGCCTGGACTGTGGTTTGGATCGCGGACAGCGGATTGCGCAGATCATGCGCAGCCATCGAGACATATCGCGACTTGAGTTCGCTCAGTTCCATTTCGTGTTCCAACATCTGGCGAAGCTGTGCTTCCAACTTGCGGCGTTCCGTAATATCGCGCAAACTGCAAACAACGCCTATTAGCTGGGAGTCATATTGAACAATTGGGGATATCACGACATCTGCTTCAAAAGATTCTTTATCGCGACACTGCGCCGCTATTTCTAATCGCTCTGGCTGCCGGTGTTTTACAACCGAGGCAAAAACCTCTTCTAGCTTCACGGCATGTTCGGGTATAAACAGGTGGGTAAGAAGTTGTCCATAGACTTCATCCGAGCTATACCGGAAAGCGTACCCGAAAGCAGGGTTTGCCTGGTCGATGGTGCCATCTACCCGGCACAAAATGATAATGTCGCTGCTGCTGTTCAGAATAGTTTCAATCCGGTCTTTTGTATGGTTAAGCTGCGCGGTACGCTCAATGACACGCAGTTCTAACAAACTTCGTTCTTCCGCCAGATCCGCGAATAATCGCGCGTTAGACAGTGATATAACGATCTGGTTGGTAAGCGCCTCTAATATCCGGCTGTCGTGCTCCGAATAAGCATTAAGCCGATAGCTACCTACCTGGAGTAGGCCTGTGATGCGGCCCTGATATTTTAAGGGCACCATCACTGCTGAGCGGGGATATGCATTATCCTGTGGACGATGGGATGACTGAAGCTCACTTCCATTATCT
>CAZDAW010000141.1:0-7063 GCA_964503685.1 uncultured Anaerolineaceae bacterium
ATTAAAAATTATATTCATATTGCTAGCAGTCATTGCGCCGTTGATTATTCCCCCGGTAAACCAGCGGAATCCTTATATGATCGCTCGTGACGGTTTTGGCGCTACCCCGCGTGACCCAGGATCTGAATGGAAGTCGCGTCCCCCTGAATTACCTTTCTGGTGGAAGCCAATTATGGGGACGGATAATTGGACTCATCTTATGGGCACCACAAGCGGACAATGGGATATTTTTTATGGCGTTATTTGGGGTACCCGCACAGCTTTGAAAGTTGGGGTTATTATTGAAGGTATTACTTTGTTGATCGGTATTCTCATAGGCAGCCTATCAGCCTTTTATGGCGGCTGGTTTGATGAAGTGATGATGAGAATCACGGAAATATTTTTAGCATTCCCCTTCATTATGGCTGCTCTTACACTTTCTGCTATTCTCACGCCTGTTGTTGGAAAAGGAATATGGCCTCCAACGATTGCGTTGATTGTGTTTGGGTGGATGAGTTATGCGCGTCTTATTCGCGGCGATATCCTTTCGGTCCGCGAGCGCGATTATATAATGGCAGCTCGCGTCATTGGCGCAAAAGATAACCGGATACTATTCAGGCATATCATCCCTAATGCGATTTACCCGACACTGGTACTGGCTTCAATGGACATTGGCAATGTGGTGATCAGCTTCGCCGCGCTCAGTTTTCTGGGTATTGGCACAGAAGTCGGGTATGCTGATTGGGGACAGTTGATCAGTTTTGCCCGCAATTGGATTCCTACTTTATCAAAGTATTGGTATATTGTTGTATTTCCCGGAACATTCTTGTTGTTGTTTGTTCTGGGTTGGAATCTGGTCGGTGACGCTCTGCGGGATATCATGGATCCTCGCATGCGCGGCCGCGGCGCGTAATATCATCTTTATAAATTATGATCATCTCAAGCGGGCGCCGAGCGCCCGCTTTTTATTGAATGACGATCTGACGATCCGGGATTTTCTTATCCCCCCTGGGTTATAATAACATCGTAATATACTTATGTCTCCCAATAAAAGAGGATGTGATCTGATATGAAAGATAATCACTTTTGTCTGTCACGATGGTTGTTGTTGGCTTACGTCGCTTTATGCGGGGTCCTTCTTTCAGCGTGTTCTTTGCCGGCAAGCGTGACCAGCACGCCTACGATAGCGACTGCTCCGACGATCGTCCCAGTGACACCTGCGCCAACGATGCCTCCTGAACGAACTCTGGTTGTATGTCTGGGCGATGAACCAACTTCTTTATACCCCTATAGCCCGGCAACCCTTTCAAAGCGAGCCATTTTGGAAGCAATATATGATGGGCCGATTGATTACCGTTCATATTTATATCAGCCGGTCATCCTGCAAAAAATACCCAGTCTGAGCGACGGTGATGTTGTTCTTCAACCTGTTTCTGTTAAAACAGGCGACCTTATCATTGATTCGGAAGGAAACCTGGTTAACCTGGCGGCAGGTGTTAAAGTTCGCCCATCCGGATGCCAGCAGGGCGATTGTATTATCAACTATGATGGTGTGTCTCCGCTTCAGGTGGATCAAATGGTGGTTACATTCAAAATGTTGCCTGATTTGAAATGGTCAGATGGAGAGCCTTTGACCTCTAAGGATTCTCTCTATTCTTATAATCTGGCGGCGGACCCGGACACTTCGGTAAATCGCTATCGAATTGATCGAACGGCTTCATACGAGGCCTTGGATGAAATAACAATTCGATGGACAGGTGTAACAGGTTTTTTAGATGCCAATTACGTGAATAATTTCTGGACCCCCTACCCGGAGCACTTGTGGGGCAAGCAAAGCGCAGCCGAACTCCCTGAGGCTGAAATTGCTGCGTTCAACCCAATTGGTTGGGGGCCGTATAAAATCCAGGAATGGGTTAAAGGCGATCATATCCGCTTACAGAAAAATCCCCTTTATTTTCGGGCATCAGAGGGTTTACCTGCATTCGAGAATTTGGTTTTTCGTTTTGTGGGCAAAAATGCCAGTCAAAATCTCACAACTTTATTGACAGGGGAATGTGATGTTCTCGATCAAAGTACAGGCCTGGAAGAGCAAAATAAACTGTTACTGGAATTGCAGCAAAACGGAAAATTATTAGCGCACTTTTCACCTGATAATACTTGGGAACATGTTGACTTTGGGATAAAACCCGCTTCTTATGATGATGGCTACAATATTGCTTCGGGTGATCGTCCTGATATTTTCGGCGACGTTCGCACTCGCCAGGCATTTGCTTATTGTATGGATCGCCAGTCAGTTGTTGATCAGGTTTTATTCGGTCAAACAAAGATTTCTAACACTTTCCTTTCTCCCGATCACCCTCTCTATAACACGGCTGCAAAACAGTATCCCTTTAGTGTTGAAGAAGGCGCTAAATTGCTTGATGAGGTTGGGTGGAAAGATGCTGATAATGACCCAACTACAGAACGGACAGCGTCAGGAATTCCGAATATTCCAGATGGTACGCGCCTTGAGGTAAATTATTGGACCACACAGGCAATTCAACGCCAGCAAAGCAGTGCAATTCTGGCGCAATCACTGGCGAAATGTGGTATCAAGGTGAATTTGCAGTATTATTCAACCTCTGATTTGTTTGCTGAAGGTCCTGATGGACTTTTCTTTGGGCGACGCTTTGACTTGGTGCAATATACCTGGGATAATCTTTATATCTGGGAAAAGCCAACCTGTTCTATTTACCAGAGTACGAATATACCCGATCAAAATAATCGATGGAATGGGGTGAATGTGTCTGGATACACCAATACGACCTATGATATGGCTTGCCAGACTGCAGGGGAAAATTTACCCGACCAAACAGCTTATCAGGAGAATATCCGATTAACCCAGGAAATGTTTGCAAATGATTTGCCCGGCATTCCGCTCTATATGCGGGTTGGGGTAGCTGCTACCCGCCCCGATTTCTGTGGCTTTAAACTGGACCCGACTGCGCTCAGCGATATGTGGAATCTGGAAGCGTTTGATTTTGGCAATACTTGTAAATAATTTGGCTGCTATCCTCTTTCCTGATCGTTTATTGACCGGTTAATTTGTTTTTGATTCGACGACTGCGCCAATCCAAAATCCAGGATAGTGCAATGATCAGATAAATAAGCGTGAAGCATTGTTACCGTACGTGAATGTTTGCGGGTAAACCTAATTGATACGCATAGGTAATAGTCCAAACCAGCGGATATCTCATACGTAAAACAGATAGCTTTTGTCTTAAAGTCTTTATTAACCAACATAATAAACTGATCAGAAGCAAATAAAGAATCAGGCTCTCGATTACACTATTGGGTATTTGTTCTCTTCCTGGAATGAAACGAGTTTCACGGGTTATCAGAGAGACGAGTACGCTGATACTATCTGTGGCCCAAAAGATTTTAAGCAGTGCAGAACGGCGTTGTATGCTCTTTATTTCGACCTCAAATGGCTTGCTGGTAATGTGTAAATTACGTTAATCATCTGGCTTTATGATACAATTTTTATATGCCCTCATACCGCATATTAATTATCGATGATTCCCGTGACCTTAGCCGTCTGCTGAAATCTGCATTATTAACCCTTGACGCCAGTTTTGAGGTTGTAGAAGTGCCATCTGGTGAAGAGGCGCTATTGGAGATTAATCGGAAACTGCCGGATTTGTTTGTCGTTGATATTCGCTTGCCGGGGATATCAGGTTTTGAATTTTTAGAAAAGATACAATCTCGTTATGGGAACATTAAATTTATCATTGTTTCTGGCAGTACTGATCCAGAGATAATTACCCAGGCTAAAAAACTTGCCAGAGACAATTTTTTTAAAAAACCACTTCACATTGGTGAATTTTTAACGGCAGTAGAACGTTGTCTGGGTCTGGCGCCTTCCATACAAAGCGATGATGTGGAAGCTGTGATTTCAGATACAGTTGCCGTAACAGATAATATCAAAGATCTTTTGCCCGTCATTCAGAAAAAACTGGGCGCTGTGGGCGTTTTTTGGCTGGATGAAGCCGGGAAGATTATTGAGCAGACAGGCGAGGGTGTGACTGCTGAATTTCTTTCTTTGCTCACCCCTTCAATTTTGACCATGCGTCAGGCTATGGAAGGATTTTCTGCCAATTTAGAACTGTCTGCATCGTTGGGTATCACAGCGATTAAGGGGAAAGATCACGATTTGTTGTTGAGTTATCACGGTGCAGATGGTTTAATTATGATAGTTTTGCGCCAATTGGAATCGTCGAATCTGTCAGTTGCATTCGATCTTTTGAAAAAAGCTTATCCTGATCAAAGGAAAGATTTTCAGGGTACCAATCAAATTGATGATTTATCGTCGGATGATGAACTCCCAGAAGATTTTGATAAATTCCTTGCCGCTATCGAGAACCAGCGCGTTGATTTCACCCAATCAACGGCTTATTGGGATGAAACGTCAATGACAGGCCATGAGGGTTTACATGCTTCCAACCCTGATATCATAACGTATGACCAGGCGAATGAGATGGGACTGGCGCCTGATGAGGAATGACACATCAAATTTTCCCTGTCGGAATCATCACTTATATGATAAAATCATTTCTTGCATCCCACTGATGCGGGATTCATTGGGGCATGGTGCAATGGCAGCACACCGGACTTTGGATCCGTGGATCTTGGTTCGAATCCAGGTGCCCCAGCTCGATTTTTATTTGATTTTGTGATGACTGTCACATCACTGTGTTCTTTCATGGTTAGATTATCTCTCTGGACGGGCTTTTCGGTGTTTTAGGTAACATCGTTGTGCTCGTCTTTTTTTTCTTTATGGATGTAGAATATATTTGATTTATTCATGAGGAGTCTATGATGAAAACAACCGCTGTAATTCTTGCTGCTGGTCAGGGTACCCGGATGAAATCTGAATTGCCTAAAGTCCTTCATCCTTTGGCCGGCCGGCCAATGATTCAGTATGGATTGCGGGCAGTCAAGGAGATCAGCGATCAGACGCCGGTTGTCGTGATTGGTCATGGGGCGGACCCTGTCCGTCAGGCGGTTGGAGACCAGGCTCGTTTTGTCTTACAGGAACCTCAGTTAGGTACTGCCCATGCTGTGCAACAGGCTGAATCTCTCTTAAAAGGTCAAACAGATCTTGTGGTTGTAATCTATGCAGATATGCCGCTATTGACTGCCGAGACTTTACAACGCCTGGTCGCGACGCAGAAAACTCACAATGGGCCGTTCACGATGTTAACGATGGTAGATGAAGACCCACGTGGTTTTGGTCGAATTGTTCGCAATTCGGCAGGAAAGGTACAAGCTATTGTCGAGGAGGCTCAAGCGACTCCTGAACAATTTGCTATTAAAGAACTTAATGTAGGTGTATATTGCTTTTCGGCTGATTGGTTATGGAATGCGCTGCACCACGTTCCCATCTCTCCGAAAGGCGAATATTATCTGACCGATCTGGTTGAAATTGCGATCTCGGAAGGGCGTTCGGTTGAAGCCATCTCGTTGGAAGACAATGCTGAGGCTATTGGCATCAACACGCGGGTGCATCTGTCACAGGCAGAAGCATTTCTGCGGGAGCGGGTTAATCAAAGGTTGATGTTGAGCGGCGTCACGATGATTGACCCGTTAACCACATATATTGAAATTGACGTGAAAATTGGCAAGGATACTGTTATTTATCCGAACACTTACTTACAGGGTTCCACTAAAATCGGGCAAAACTGTATGATAGGGCCGAATACGATGATTCAAGATTGTGAGGTTGGCGACAATTGCCGAATTCTCTCTTCCGTCTTGGAACAGGCGGTTGTTGAAGATAATGTTTCGATGGGGCCATTCGGTCATTTGCGAAAAGGCGCTCATCTTGCCAAAGGAGTTCATATGGGTAATTTTGGCGAGGTGAAAGATTCTTATCTGGGCCCTGGGACGAAAATGGGACACTTTTCTTATATTGGCAATGCCAATATTGCAGAAGATGTCAACATTGGCGCTGGTACTATTACCTGTAATTTCGATGGCGTGCATAAACACCCGACCGAAATTGGTGCAGGTGTATTTGTTGGCAGCGATACAATGCTGGTCGCTCCTGTTAAATTGGGAGAGGGCGCCCGTACTGGAGCCGGTTCAGTTGTTACAAAAGATGTCTCTCCCCATACAGTTGTGGTAGGCGTTCCTGCTCGACCCATTAAGAATCTTAAAGAAAAGTGAATGAAATTTTAGTAATCCTTTTTGCTGGTTTAATAGCGTTGGATCTAATTCTGGTAGCCACGCGATCGAGTATTTTAAATTTGCATTTACCCCGTTTGTTAGGGTTGCATGAGCATCGCAAGGCAGATGTTGAGCGCACATTGTCTTTACTCGACAGGCCACGTGTTCGGATCAGCCTTCGTCTGGCGCAAGTATTAATTCATTGTTTTTATACCGTTGTAATACTCTTGATCTTCCAGACCTGGTTCAAACCTGATACCCTGATGTGGCTTTTGTTAGGATTAACGTTTGTTGTTGTTCTCATAATATTGAGCAGTGAATTTGCACTTGAAGGAAAGTGTTCCCGGCAGCCAGAGGCTCTGGCGCTCTCGTTGACTCCTTTCGCGTATTTTGTGGATTTTTTGTGCGCGCCGTTCTCGGCCCTATTTCTGGCGCTGCTTCCCACTCTGGCAGATGCAAGACAGAAGAAAGGCGCTTTGGTTACTGAAGATGATCTCAGAGTCTGGGCGAAAGATGATCAGACAGATGGCAGTTTGCAGAGTGAAGAGCGAAAGATGATTTATTCCATCTTTCAATTCGGTGATACGCTGGTTCGTGAAATTATGGTACCACGTATTGATATTCATGCACTTGAGACGACAACGCCGCTTCTAGAAGCTATAGACTCTCTGGTTCAAACCGGGCACTCGCGTATCCCGGTTTTTGAAGAAACCATCGATAATATCGTCGGAATCCTTTATGCCAAAGATCTTCTGCGAATCTGGCAAAAAGGTGATCAGCAACCCCCGATTCGAAATATTGTACGCCCGGTCTATTTCGTACCTGAAGCGAAAAAGGTCGATGAATTATTGACCGAAATGCAGAACCAGCGAATTCA
>CAZDAW010000142.1:0-6922 GCA_964503685.1 uncultured Anaerolineaceae bacterium
CATCGTCATACAGCGTATCCGTCTAAGGGGGATACGATGTTCCCTGTCTATCCCAAGTGCCCCCCTGAGTCACCTTGACAGTCAGCTCATAGGATTTGGCCAGCCCCGCCTCAAAAAGAACTGTAGGCCGCAGAACATACGACGTTTTGCCTTCATCTATTGATGGGTAAAATATGACATGTTGTTCATCATCTGAAGACCACTCGATACTCAGCGGCGTATTCTGGCTATACCAGACATAAGCGTCTTCCAGGGTAAACGCCCGCCCTGCCAGAACCGGTCCATAATGCCCCGTCCGAATCAGCAACGAATCGACCGGTTGCGGATGAACCGTAATTTGAACCGTATCCTCCGCCGTTTCCTGCCCGCGAGTGGCCTTTAATGTGTAGCGATAAACACCCGGTTGGGTAAATGTCAAAGTTGAATTAACAGCCGTCGCCCCCGCTATCGGCGTACCACTCGGGTCATACCATTGAACACTAACCCCTTCAACCGGATACACAAAAGCCTTTTGTGGAATGACGGCTGCTATATTGTTATTAAGAACACAGTCGAGATTCGCGCCAGCTTCGGCAGCCAGGGGAATATCCATGGTATCTATAATCACCGTCAGATCATCGACAAAACAACCCAACGGATTTGTCACAGCAAATTGAATATGATAAATCCCTGGCTTGGTAAACGTTGCCTGCGGATTTTGAACTGCACTTTCTGTCGATCCCGCATTGTTGTCCGGACTAAATTGCAATCCACCTGCCGGCCCCTTCACAAATCGCCACAAGAATGACTCATTTCCACCACTATAAGGAAGCACTCTGCCGGACAAGGGCACGCTGATTGGATTATTCTGCCATGGAATGGTGATATCCGGCCCCGCATCAGCCTGATACGCCAATTCAGCAACATCGACCACAATGACATCCTCGGCAATCACATTGTTTTGCATATCCAGTAATTGCAGTCGAATTTCATATTTCCCTGGCAAATAAAACCGGGCGGAAGTGGAAGTAAAATAGGCCCCATCCTGTTCGGCCAGGTCAGACACCGGCCCCAAAATAGCCTCTGACGGAACCAGCCAAAGAACCTGAACTATCTGCGGATTAATTCCGCGGACAATGCCTTGCAGAGATACTTCCGCTTTAACCTCACCTGTATCAGCATCATATTGCAGCTGAACATCCGAAACAGGTGCAATTCTCACGTTGACTCCGGCCGTAACAGTCACAACATCGCTGTCAACCCATGTCCCTTGAGCATCATACAGATTTATCTGGAAGACGTATTTACCGCAGATGTCCAGTCGCCAGCCGGGATTGATTAAGCCTGCCAACTGCCCTGGGATAAAGAATTCCGATCCGGTCGGTCTTTCCAGCAGCTCCCATTGTACCCCATAAGGCCAGATATCGGCACAGGCAGAACCATTCTTATAGACTGCCGCATCGTTCATAAACACAATTTCATTGACGCCAACCGTTTTATCCTGTCCCGCCTCAACCGTATAAGCAATATATTCATTGGCACCCAAATCAATCTTTGAATCCGCAATACGCCGTTTGGATTCGACATCTCTCTGGGCCAGATACTGAACCCAGGGTGCATCCGGCAAAGGACACCCTTCATTAATGCAGTTATTTGGATTATCATCTTCGTTGGGATCAGTAATTTCCCTGTCCAGGAATGTCGAATTGAGTGGGAAATAGTGCCATTCATTCGTATCCGCAAAGGCAGACCCGCTATTATCTATAATAGCCTTATGGAAAAGGCTTGCCGGTACAAATTGGCCCTCCTGAATTGCACAATAATCCAGATTCACAAATTGATTATAAGGATCAAGATTCTGATTCGCATTGGAACCATTCCCCCAGATAATGCAATTTCGAATTGTCGGCTGTATAGTTACACCAGAGACCAATTCGATTCCTTTCTGACGATTTTTGACAATCGTGTTATTCCACAATTTAACATCAGGAGAGCCTATTTTAATCCCTGTCAAGTTACATTTGATTATATTGCTAAAAATAGTAACCGAAGCTGTATTTGTAGTCTCAATTCCAATTTTGCTTGTCGAATTGCCATTCCCTATAATATTTTGTGTAATGACGGAATTGCTATTCCCGTCACAATAAATACCGGCTTCTGCATTGCTTTCAAAAACATTGTTAGATATCACAGAATTGGAGTTATCCAGCTTGATTCCGTACTGCCCTCCCGAAATCATAAAACCCTTTACTGTTGAATGATTGTTGGATATCTCGACTATTGTGTCTAGGCCAAGCAGTTTGGGCTTTTGATGTTCATTCGGATCATCACAATTCCAGCTTCGAATGATGACATTGGGATCTCTTCGACCATAAGGATTCAAATCAGAATACCCTCTCAGGGTAAATCCGTTATAGATGCCAGGATAAACAATGATTTCGTCTCCTTCGACAGATTCATCAATTGCCGCACGAATGTCGCCATACCACGTCGCAATGCCGCTGGAAATTCGTTTGACTTTTTGTGAATATGAAATCCTCTGAGGCAGAAAAGTCCCATGATAACCAGGCTCCCCGCAGCCAATGGCCCACGAAGCTCCCCAGGCCCAGACCTCGCCATATTCATCAAGAGCAAGACAGTGCCACGGCCCCGCCATAATCGCAATAATCTTCCCCTGCTCAGGGTCACCCAGATGCCCGGCGGGATTATGATAATCCTGTGGTGCCCTGACCATCACCGGAAAACCGGAAGATTCTATAGATTGATCTCCTATACCCAATTGACCATGTGTATTATCTCCCCATACCCACACATGACCATCCTTATCCAGCGCCATACTGTGACTTTCACCGGCGGATATGGCAATAATATTTCCCAGATAACCTTCTTCAGAATCATGCAACCCGTTTCCGTTGAGATCGGGGCCAAAAACATAAACAGGTGAGGGGAAAATAAATGGATTGCCAATAGTTGTATTTCCTCTGCCAATTCGCCCACCATAGTAAGCAGTGCCTGTACCCCCCCCCGGGAATTGATATCCAATATTTTCATTAATATAGGTTACCATGCCTACATAGTCCCACCCCCAGGCCAGGACTCGACCTGAATATATATCATTAGCATCGTCTGTATATTTTTCCAGAGCCAGACTATGTTGACAACCTGCTGAAATGGCAACAATATTGGATAAATATCCGGAAGGATCGTTCTGCTCGCCAGTTTTCACACAGCAGGGCAAGACTTTTCTATTTACTGGATCATTACCCTGTCCCAGCTCGCCCATAGTACACTCTCCCCACGCATACACACGGCCTTGACAAGAAGAAGTGCCATCATTTTTTTCCAATGCCAAGGAATGCCACCAGCCTGCTGAAACGGATACTATATTTTTCAAAGGTGCAGTATAATAGGGATATCGGTGGATATGGTCAATATCTTCCTGTGACAACTCTACTTTATATATTTGCAGTTCATCGAGATAACCATAATAATTAAAATTTGGATCATTGTTCTGGCTTGCACCTATTCTGCAGGATTCATATTGTACTGTACTAACTATCTGATCCGTCGCACAGACAGTCTTTGCAGGCGGGCATAATAAATCATCTTCCTGGCTTAAGTAAATACGAGTATGAGAAAGCAGTGAACCGTTCTCCGGGAATACAACCACAATATGATTCCATGAATTTGGCTCCATTACTTCTTCGGTTTGAATACAATGCATATCATCTGTATAGACAGCAACATGGCCCCACTCAATCCGAATCTCCCACAGCCCTCCCATGACGTGAGGATTACCCCATGACAATATGGTTCCTTTGCTATAAGCATCAGCATCATCATTTTTAATCCAAAAGCTAATCGTTCTCGCATCGCTCTTTAAAATCCCGTAATAATTTGGGTCAAATACCAGAAACCCCTCTCCATTAATCCCATTAAAAACAGCACTCAAATTATTATACAGATATGTATTTAGACAATCCACAGTCTCATAGGCATAATCAAATGGTTGATTTTCATTCCAAGCACAACTCACAGTTCCTACAGGAGCCAACTCACGTTCATTTCCAGAATAATCATACCGAATACAGAAATCGCCTGTACCATAACAAGCCGATGAATCAAAATTAATATAAGCATCCAAAATCAAAGATGACGAACCTACAGGAACCGGAGTGATCTGCCCCCTTTTTTTGTACCAGTTGTTGTGAGAGTATAACCGACACACGGACTCTTATTTGGGCTGTTCAGCACGTCTGACAACCCGTACAACCGACTTACACTATATACATTCTTGCTCATTTTTCCAGCGTCTTCTTGCATCTCTTTAATTCATCCTGTATCGTAGCAACACCGCGGCAAGGATACGGCTCTGCGGGGACGCAACCGGAGCAGGCCGCCGGGATCGGAGCATCGGCCGCTTTCGAGCGGCCTGCTTCTTCTTGTTGATGCTCTGATCCGGTATGCGGTAAATCCCGGGGGCATGGGGGCAGAGCCCCCGATGGCCGTGCCGCAGTTGCTGCAAACCCTGCCGGCGTCATGTAACCAAGCGACTGATGCGGACGGTGATGGTTGTAATCCAATCGCCACCGTTCCACGACGTACCGCAGCTCCTCAATGCCAACGAAGATCTCACGATCCAGGCATTCATCCCGCAGATGCGAATTGAACGATTCGATATAGCCGTTTTCCCAGGGACTGCCGGGCTCGATAAATAACGTCTTTACGTTCATCTTTTTAAGCCATTTCTTCACCTTCTTGGCGGTAAACTCCGGGCCGTTATCGCTGCGAATATAGTCCGGCTGACCACGAACCAAAAACAGGTATCGCAGCACATCGAGGACATCCTGGGCCGTAATCCTCCTGGCCACATCGATAGTCAGACACTCCCGCGTATGCTCATCAAGGATATTGAGCAGCTTGGCCTTACGCCCGTTTTCAAGCGTTTCAGACACAAAGTCATAACTCCAGACATGGTTGATATGGTCTGGCTTTTTCTTATGGCAGGCGTTATCCGAGCTGCCGTCTCGACCCCGCTTTTTGCGGCCTTTTTTCGCTGGCACATCCCAATCCTGATCCCGCCAGAGTCGATACACACGCTTGAAGTTGACAACCCATTGGTCTTTCCTTAATTCGACCGTAATCCGGCGATACCCAAATCGCGGCCGCTTGGCAATCTGTTTTTTAATCGCCTCGATCAGGGACGCATCCTTGACCGGCAGCCTCAATGCGTACCGCTGAGAACTCCGGGGTTGGTCCAGCGTCCCGCACGCCTTTCTCTGGGATCCCCCCAGCTCAGTGCATACGTTATCAATGACGTTTCGCTTCTGAGCCGGGCTTACACGTTTCCCTGGGCGACCTCCTTGAGGATGGCAATATCAATGGCCTGGTCCGAGACGACCTTCCGTAAACGGGCATTTTCCTTCTGCAAGTCCCGAAGCTGCTTGATCATGTCCGGGCTCATCCCGCCGTACTTGTTCCGCCAGCGGTAATAGGTCTGTTGACTAATCCCCAGTTCCCGGCAAACCTCCGGCACATTTTTGCCCTGGGCAATGAACACATCCGCCTGACGTAACTTCCCCACAATCTCGGTGCCACTAAACTGCTTCTTCATTCCAATAACCTCCAAAAATAATGATTATATACTATTTTTGTCGGCTATCCTCTCACTCATGCTGGACCAATTTTCGGGGAGCAGGCCAAAAAGACCAAAAAAATGGCTCCCAAGGGAATCTTCTTCTCTTATTTTTATAATCATCTTCGCCATACCAATATACAGCAGCTTCATCATACCCATTACCAAGAACACCATCATAGTTATATCCCCAAGCCCAGACTCCACCATGCTTATCAACCGCCAGGACATGTTCTGATAGCGTAGTAGCAGATATCGCAACAATATCTTCCAGATAACCGCTTGCCGAAGGCTGTTCACCCGCGAGCACTTTTCGCGGCTCATTAACAGGAGTAAAAACACTGAGATTGTCTCGTCCGATCCCCAATTGACCAAACGAATTATTACCCCAGCTCCACACATTGCCGTTGTAATCCAGGGCGTATGAACTTGCCCAGCCCCCACCAATCGAACAGATATGGGTTAATACATCTTTATTGGTCTGGAGCTTTTGTTCACCAGCCAGAACCGGAGAATAGGTGTAGTGGTCATACCACCACCCCCTGCCCACATAATCCTGTTTTTCATTTAGATCATAGCCGGATGTTCCATTTCCAAGCTGCCCGTAAACATTACTTCCAGCAGCCCAAACCTGCCCGTATTCATTAATAAAATAAGAACTGTGTGCGGCCGTGGCCAGCCTTGTCCCCGGATAGACCTTGATACGAATCTGATCGGCAAGTTTCATCTCACCGGTCGAGATCTTCAATTCCAAATCATATTCCCCCGGCTTGGAAAAGACGGCCTCAGGATTCAGTTCCTGCGAACCATTTCCAGTGCCGCCATCCTGATTAAACATCACTTCTCCCGGCCCCCGAACTTTTCTCCAGTTGATGTCCAGACCCTCAGTTGGATAAGGCAATCCCGTGGCAGTCTCGATCACCTTTGCTTCACTCAGCATTGCAGGAGCAGGCAGTGTAATCGTCTGATCTGGCCCAGCTTCTATTTGAATCGGACTCGACTCCGGAGTGCCATTGTGAACGTTAAAAACAACCGTATCCACCGCACTGAGCTGACCATCATCCTCTTGCAATTGCAGGGTGTATTGTCCCGCCCTGAAAAAGGTCAATCTTGGATTCACTTCTGTCGGCTCTGCAATTGCAACAGCACTGTTCCCCTCTCGTTCAACCCCTTCCCCATCGACATATACTGATTTCAAAACAGACCAATGAATTTTCAATATGCCTGTAGCCGTTTCATCCCCCACCGAAGCCCCGAAATGAGTAAAGGTATAAGATTGATCAACAGGCAAAACAACCGTTTGATTTT
>CAZDAW010000143.1:0-6750 GCA_964503685.1 uncultured Anaerolineaceae bacterium
GTTTATTCCATCTGTCTGCAGTGTTGGCTATCATGATGAAAATTGCCGCTCCTCATCCGGCTTTTCCTCTCTGTTTATCTCATCCATACAATGCTTGATACGCTGGCTGTTGGCGAATGGAGTCAAGATCGGGATCCTGCTTTGACCATTCGATCAGATCAGGTTGGATTTCGAATGCTGTTTTCAGGTTTTCGATGGCTAATTCAGTGAAGCCGGTTTGTGCATAACAGCAGGCCAGATTATAGATAGCCGCCCCGCGCCATTCTGGAGAGCTGTCTGTCTCTTCAGCCAGGCGGGCGGCCTCTTTGAGCATCCTGCGCGCTCGTTCGGGTTTACCGCGCTCGATGAACAGGGTTGCCAGGTGAGTCAGGGGATGGAAAAAGCCGTTGCCGGCGATTCCCCGCCAGAGTGGTTGCCCCTCCTGCCAGGCGAAACGTTGCGGGTCGCATAAATCTTCCTCGCTGATTCTTTGCAGCCGGGCCATAAGGTTGGCGTTCGCTGCCTGAATACCATGTTCAATAACTGTCCACGGTAGGCGGTGGTGCGCTTCGAAAATCTCCTTATTGACGGCCTCATAATCTTCTATGTTTACCGGCGTCTGGTTATTGTAGGCCAGGGCAAGGTTTTCGGTGATGTGTATCTTCCAGGCGGCAATGTGCGCCAGCGTATCTTTGATAGCCCAGTGTTCGTAAGTCCCAGTCGCAGATTTTTCCGCTTCCGAAAGTTCGGCAATGAATGATAGTTCCTGCTCGATTGTCCATTCCAGTAGATGGGTTATTTTAGGTTTGATGTCCATCTTTTTATCATCCTTATTGGGTTGATCGAATTATAGCATCGCTGCCCGTGTTAAATCGCGCCATCGATTTTTTCTAACAAGTGGAATATTTTGTCCAGTATATACGGAATGTCCCTCGGTGTGTCAATATTGAAGGTCAGTGCATTTGCCCAGCGGGCGCAGGCTTTATCGAACAATTCCGGGCGGATGACGACGATGGCAATTTGATACCTTTGACCATCCAGAACTTCAAGCCCGGCGAGCCAGCCCTGCCCCATCTCAAACTCCAGGGGCCCCAATTCATCGATTAACAGTAACTTGCACGGAACAGCATTTGCCAGGCAGGTGTTGCCCCACGCAAGAACGTCGGCGTCGAAATCCCATGTTTCGGTGCAAACAGCGCTTTCTTTGCTGGCGCGCCGTCTCGCCAAAAGCCGGGTCTGTCCGCTGCGCAAATCTTCGACCTCAATGCCAATTTTTTGCTCCTGCTCGAAGCGCGCCGGAGAGATGACGCCGGCAATATCCCAGCGCCTGACGCGCGCCTGGTTGACGATCTGGCGGCATAAGCTGGTTTTCCCGGCCCCACGCCATCCTGTGAGAATGATGAGTTGCGCCATCTTGATTGATATTTTACTTGGGGCGCTCACGCCTGAAGAGCCACCCAGTGCCCGTCAACCCGCATGACCTTGACGGGGATGTGATAGGTTTGGGTCAGTTTCTCTGAGGTGAACACTTCCTCCAATGCGCCGTAATCGAGTATATTGCCGTGATTCATTAATATCAAATAGTCGGATATCAATGATGCAGCGTCCGGATCGTGAGTGGTGAACAGGATAGTAACGCCGCTCTCTGCCAGTGATTTCAGAATATGAAGTGTCTTGCCCTTGTTGCCCAGGTCGAGGTGCGAGGTGGGCTCATCGAGTAAAAGCAGGCGCGGCTGTTGCACCAGCGAGCGGGCGATCAGGACAAGTTGTAACTCTCCACCGCTCAGATTCATTATCGAGCGGTGCGTCAGGTGGCCCAGCCCGACCCGCTCAAGAGCTCGTACGGCTATATGGCAGTCTTCTTCACCTGGCATATCCAGCGGGTTTAAATACGGCGCCCGGCCGAGCAAAACATATTCCAGAAGAGAATACTCAAAGGCAATCTTTTCATTTTGCGGAACCAGGCTCATTCTTTTGCCCAGTTCTCGCCTGGTGTATGCGCCAAGGGGCTTATCTTCCAGCATAACCTGGCCGCTTTGCGGGCGCAGCCAGCCCAGGGCAAGGTGGAGCAGGGTGGTTTTCCCGGCTCCATTGGGCCCCAGTATTGCCGAGATCGAGCCCCGCCTGATGTCCAGCGACAGATTTTGCAGCACTGCCTGATGGTCGGGCCGGTAACTGAAGGTGACTTCCTGAAAACGCAGCAAAGTCTGGTTCATCGTTTGCCTCGCACCGACGGCTTGATCATCAGGAATAAAAAGATAACCGAACCGATCAGGCCTGTTAAGATGCCGAGGGGAATTTCGCCGGGCAGCAGGGCGCGCGCCGCGTCGTCGCAGATCAGCGCAAACAACCCGCCTAAAATCATTGCTGCAGGCAGTGAATAACGTGCATCTGCGCCAAACAATCGTCGGCTGATGTGTGGAATGATCAATCCGACCCACATAACCTGGCCGCTGACTGAAATCACCACCGCTGTAGCCACGACAGCGGCGAACAGCACCAGCGCTCTTTCCCGTCCGGGCGCCGCGCCCAGCGAAAATGCCGTTTCATCGTTGAGCGAGAGCAGGTTTACCCGCCAGCGCATGCGGTATAGAATATACAAACTTACCACAACCGCCGGAACGATGGACAAAAATTGCATCCAGGTGATGCTTGTCAGCCCGCCTAACAGCCAGAATGTGATTTCGGGCAGTTGGGAAAGTGGATCGGCGACATATTTCAGGACGCCCAAAAAGGAAGAAAAAAGCGCCGAAACCGCAATTCCAGAAAGAACGAGTCGCAGCACCCAGCCGCCGTATCGCACCCGCCGCGCCAGCAGATAGGATAATCCCATTCCAAGGAGCCCGAAAAACGCTGCCGAACCCTGCACCAGCCAGCCGGCGTTGCCTAGAAAAATAATGCTGAACGCCGCGCCAAATGACGCCCCATGCGTAACGCCCAGAAATCCCGGCTCGACCAAGGGGTTTCCGAACACCATTTGAAAGATCGTTCCCGCCGCCGAAAGCGACATTCCCAGCAGAATGGCGGTCAGTATGCGCGGAAGGCGCAAATTGAGGATCAACCTTTGCGCCAGTTCGTCATTCGCAATCTGCGCCGGGGTTAATATTTGCAGCGCAGGGTATCGCCCGATTAATAGTGAAAGAATAAATACCCCCGCCAGCAGAATCGATAACCAGACCATGGCGTTTACCGGTGATATCCGCAACCGGGGCAGTGTTGCAGGTAAAGTGGTTTCTTTTTGACTCAGGGTAAATCTCCTGTAAAGTTTGTTTCGATCGACTGTTTAAACGCGGCTTCATCCAGACCGTAGAGCGTGTGGAAGAAGTCTTGCGCTTCGGCCCGGATATCGATGTCTTTGTAAAGGCCTGGCTGGAGTTTGGTTCCCAGCCAACTCAATCCAAGTATCCAGCGTGTATCGGGTTGGTCCCAACTGTAGAGGTCGCCGGCAAAAGCATATAATTTCCCGTCTTTCGCTGCTCGCAAAGAAGCCCATTGCGGATCTTCTTTTAACTTGGCTACCACATCATCTACTGGCGTGAAGTACGAGATGATAAAAATTTGATCGGCGTCCCAGGCGGCGATCTGTTCAAAATTGACCTTCGTCCATCCCTGTCCAGGGTTGGCGTCAGTCCATACGGGTATTCCGCCGGCGTTCTGCACCAGAATTGTCTGCATCCATCCTAATGGCGGAACGTTGAATGCGATCGCGCCATCCTTCTCGGTATAGTAAAGGAGCAGCGTCTTTGGTTTTTGGGCTTCATCGATTTCGGGTAATTTTGCGGTAAATTTTTCAAACCGCTCTTGAAAGAATGCAGCCACTTCTTTTGCCCGCGCTTCATTATCAAACAACTTGCCGAGGATCATAATATCCCGCTGATATTGTTCAGGCGTCTCAAAGTCCAGGTAAACGACCGGAACGCCCAGCGCTTCAATAGGTTTGCCGATTGTATCGGCCAGATAACTTTTTAGGATGACTACGTCTGGCTTTTCAGAAACGATCTGTTCGGTATTGGCGTCTGCGGGAAGGATCGTCTTTTCGCCAAATTTCGGGTCGATGATCGGGATGAAAGCCGAATTTCCCTGGCTCGGGTCGCCCAGGGCTACAATCCGCTTGCCTGCTTCGGGAAACAGGTAGATGGCATCGGCAATCATGAACAGGGCTTTGCCGGTTAATACGATTCGCTCAGGAACTTTTGAAAAAGTGACCGTCCGACCCAGCGCATCGGTCAGGGTGATTGGTAGATCGGCCTTCACGGGTTCTGTTTCTGTGGTCTGTTCCACCAAAGCGGCCGTTGGCTCTTCTGTTTTTTCAGCAGCCGGCGTTGGTGTGCAGGCAGATAACACAAGGCTGGTTGAAACAATGCCGGTCAGAAAGGTTAACCATATTTTGTGCTGCATAAGTTGTTTATTTCCTTTTTGATGATTGAGTATCTTCAGGGTGGTTCGCCGGGTATGCTTCTTGAATGGCAACCGGGTTTACGCACAGTCCCAGCCAGTTCAGATAGGCTTCGATCTGGTGGATGCGAAACTGGCAGACCAATGCTTCGAAAGTGCCATCATTTGTGTTGGCCAGATGATCGCGTTGTATTTGCAGCCACTCTTTGGTCCGGGCGTTTTGCTCGCTGACCAGTTTGTGCAGCGTTTCTTTGCCTTCTATCCGGGCGAAGTAGAGCTTAGCCAAAAATTCCATACGCATTTCCCGGCCGTGCTTTACCGGGCTGCTGACCCATTCCAGAAAAGTCATCTTACCGGCCTCGGTAAGATGATAAACCTTGCGCGGGCGCAGGGGTTCAGTCTGATCGACGACAGAAGTCAGGTATCCCTTTGTTTCCAGTTTATCCAGCAGGGCATAAAGCTGGCTTTGCTTGATGCGCCAGACGAGGCTGATACCGGCCAGGTGATTGAGTTGTTTGTAAAGGTCATAACCATGCATCGGCTGTTGTCTCAGCAGGCCGAGAAGAGAGAGTTCAATCGTAAGAGGCGAGGCGGTTAGTGGGCTCATTTCTTTAATACTCAATACTTGAGTAATGCAATTTTACTTTCAATTGAATGACTCGTCAAGAAATACCTTTAAAAAATCACATATTGCTGATGAAACCGGTTTTCTGTCAATTTCTAATCTCGCCATAAGAATTTAGAGTTTTTCCATGAATCCCAATCAAAACTGAAACGGAAATATAATTGTTTCGTATTGTTAACATGGAGAAAAATCGATGACCGAAAAAACAATCATAATTATCGGGGCCGGAATTGCCGGCCTGGCAACTGGCTGCTATGGGCAGATGAATGGTTATAAAACCCGGATATTTGAGTTGCACGATAAGCCCGGTGGATTATGCACGGCCTGGAAACGTAAAAATTATACTTTTGATGGCTGCATTCACTGGCTGGTTGGTTCGGGTAAAGGAAGCGGGACAAACCGCATTTGGCAGGAGTTGGGCGCTGCACAGGGTCGCCAATTTGTCGATCATGAAATATATTCTCAGGTTGTGACTCCGGATGGTAAAACTTTCAAGGTTTATACCAATCTGGATCGCCTCGAACAGCACATGCTGGAACTCTCTCCGGTTGATGAGAAAGTGATTCGCCAGTTCATTTCTCTGGCAAGGAAATTTGTACATCTGGATATGCCAGTTGATAATTCTCCTGGGGTTGGCAATTTGATTATGCTATTGAAATCGTTGCCAATATTCGTCTCTCTACAAAAATGGAGCCGGGTGACGGTTGGAGAATTTGCTGGTCGGTTTCGCGATCCTTTCCTGAAGCAGGCATTTCTCCAGGTGTTTGGACTCGCAGAAATGCCCGTCGTTTCTTTAGGATTAATGCTTGCTTCGATGCACGCCAAAAATGCCGGCTATCCCATTGGGGCTTCACTGGCGTTTTCCCAATCGATTGCTCAACGGTATTTAAATCTGGGTGGCGAAATCCATTATCAATCGCGGGTCGAGAAGATAATTGTTGAAAATAACCGGGCGGTAGGCATCCGCTTATCTGATGGGAGCGAGCATCGGGCGGATATTATCATTTCGGCGGCGGATGGGCGAACCACGATATTTGATATGCTTGAGGGAAAGTATGTCAATGACACGATTCGCGGCTATTACAAAGAACTGCCCATTTTTTCTCCCATTGTGCAGGTATCAATGGGTGTAGCAGGTGAATTTCCAAAAGATTCTCCCTTGATCACTTACTGTCTTGATAAACCCGTATCGATTGCCGGTGAAGACCGTCACGAGATCAGCGTCCGTTTTTTTGGATATGACCCGACGCTTGCCCCGGCTGGAAAGTCGGTGATCGAAGTGCTGATGGGCTCGAAATATGCCTATTGGAAAGCATTGGCGGAAGATCCGGAACATTACGACGCAGAAAAGAAACAGGTCGGTGTCACCGTGATCAATACCCTCGAGAAATTTTATCCCGGAATAAGCGGCAAGATTGAAGTGATCGATGTAACCACACCGCTGACAACTGAACATTACACGGGCAACTGGCAGGGCTCAATGGAAGGTTGGATGATAACGACTAAAACTATAGGGATGCTGTTTGGTAAAGGCATGGATAAGACCTTGCCGGGTCTTGAAAACTTCTACATGGTAGGGCAGTGGGTAGAACCCGGCGGCGGCGTGCCGACAGGCGGCATATCAGGCCGCAAGATGATCCAGTTGCTCTGCAAGAAAGACGGAAAGAAATTCGTCACCACTATACCGGCGTGATTGTGCGCCAAGATCTTCTTTCTGCTCTGACAAAATTCTCCATAAAAAAACTCGCCGT
>CAZDAW010000144.1:0-6581 GCA_964503685.1 uncultured Anaerolineaceae bacterium
GCAAAAATGTATCTTTTTATGGCAGGAATTTAATAGCTTTTTTGGGTGATGAGGACAATAATTCAGCCACTATACTCATAACAGTCAGGAGGAACTCATGGCTAGTGTAACGTACGATCATGTCAATAAAAAGTTTGGAGATTTTTTAGCAATCAATGATTTGAATATCAAGGTAGAAGACAAGGAATTCTTGGTTCTGGTTGGCCCATCTGGTTGTGGAAAGACAACTGCTTTACGCTGCCTGGCTGGTCTGGAAGAAGTTACCAGCGGTCGGGTATTGATTGGTGATAATGTAGTCAATGATGTCGCGCCAAAAGATCGGGACATCGCCATGGTGTTCCAATCATATGCTCTCTACCCGCACATGACAGTTTACGATAATATGGCTTTTGGCCTCAAATTACGCAAGGTTCCCAAAGAAGACATCAAACGCCGCGTTGAAGAAGCCGCCCAGATTCTGGGCATTGAGCAACTGCTTAAGCGCCGCCCGCGTGAACTTTCTGGCGGCCAGCGCCAGCGTGTGGCGCTCGGTCGAGCTATCGTGCGCGAACCCAAAGTATTCTTGTTAGATGAACCTCTTTCTAACCTTGACGCCAAACTGCGCGTTCAGACCCGTACTGAAATTAGCAAACTTCACCAGCGTCTGCAAACTACCTTCATTTACGTAACCCATGATCAAACGGAAGCTATGACTATGGCGACCCGCATCGCCGTCATGAACAAGGGCGTTTTACAGCAAATGGATACCCCGCAGCAGTTGTACGATAAACCGGCCAACCTGTTTGTGGCTGGCTTCATCGGATCACCGGCGATGAACTTCTTCCAGGCGCATCTGCGCAAAGACGGCAACGATCTTTACGTCGATACCGGCGCTTTCAAGGTCAAAATTCCATCCGATCGGAACGCGGTCTATATGCCGCTTGCTGGTAAGGAAGTTGTTTTTGGTATTCGTCCTGAAGATATCTTCAACCCGAACTTTACACCCCCTGGCATCAACGCTGCCACCATTGAGGCCAAAGTGGATGTCACCGAGTTGATGGGCAACGAAATTTACCTGTACATGGTAGCCGGTAAAGAGAACTTTGTCGCCCGAGTTGATCCACGCACCCGCTTCTCTATTGGCGATAATGTACAATTGGTGTTCAATATGGATAATTTCCATATCTTTGATCCTTCTTCAGACCCGGAAAACCCGCAAGCAGTTCGCTAATTATCTGGATATCCCGGAAGGGCGGGTCGCAGACCCGCCCTTACCTATATTAAAAGCAGAGGTAAGAATGTACAAGATTGTTTTACTCCGACATGGCGAAAGTGTTTGGAACAAAGAGAACCGTTTTACTGGATGGACGGATGTGGATCTTTCAGAGAAGGGGATTGCTGAAGCGCAGACGGCGGCTAAATTGCTGATTGAGGGCGGCTATACTTTCGATATTGCTTACACTTCAGTACTCAAGCGCGCTATTCGTACATTATGGATCGTGCTCGACGGGATGGATTTAATGTGGCTGCCGGTCATTCGTTCCTGGCGTTTGAATGAGCGCATGTATGGAGCGCTGCAAGGTTTGAATAAGGCTGAGACGGCGGTTAAATTTGGCGAAGAACAGGTCCATCTCTGGCGGCGCAGTTATGATATTCAACCTCCAGCTCTGGACGTAAATGACGAACGCTACCCTGGCAAGGATCGGCGTTATGCTGACCTGAGTGAAAAAGAATTACCCAAGACAGAATGCCTGAAAGACACTGTTAACCGCTTTTTACCCTACTGGCACGAAACCATTGCCCCGATGATCAAGACGGGCAAGCGGGTGCTCATCGTGGCTCACGGCAACAGCCTGCGGGCTTTGGTGAAATACCTGGATAACGTCACAGATGATGAGATCGTTGGCCTGAACATTCCGACTGGTGTGCCTCTGGTTTATGAACTGGATCAAGATCTGAAGCCCATCAAGCATTATTATCTGGGCGACCCCGAAGCAGTGAAGAAGGCGATGGAAGCCGTGGCTGCCCAGGGCAAGGCGAAGAAGTAAGCCGGTTGTCTGTAGTTTGAAGGATATCTCATAAGAGCGGGTTTACAGCCTGCTCTTATTTTTTAAGTGTTTTTGTGATATAGATGCAGCGGGTTTTAGTGTTTGCAATAATTCGACACAAGTGGCTACTTCGCTTCGCTTGTCTCTGCAAGACTTTGTAAGCAACGATGGTCGATCTGCTGTGCCTTCTCCATAATTTATTCCCACTTACTTCTATCATCCTAAAGACAATGGATTGTTGACGCTTTGCCAA
This sequence comes from uncultured Anaerolineaceae bacterium, assembly GCA_964503685.1. GTDB lineage: Bacteria > Chloroflexota > Anaerolineae > Anaerolineales > Anaerolineaceae > CAZDAW01. The sequence goes on from CAZDAW010000144.1 coordinate 2,281, forward strand.
CGCGCCTTACAAAAGCTTTGAGGCGCTCAACGAATCGACATAAGCCAGGGCTTCGATCATCATCCGATGAAGCTGTTCCTGGTTCCAGGGGTCGGCGCAGGTCCATCCGAGGCCGAATTTAATTTCGGGGCCACCCTTGCCGGGGTCGAACAATGGCGCAGCCGATTTAGGGGGCAGGCGCACGGCGAGGAAGGTCATGCTCATGGCCGCGGCAAAAATGACCCCGGTTTTGTTGACCAGAACGTGATAGCCCAGAATCAGCCCGCCGGTGTAATCCAACCCGGCGGCGCCTCTTTCCATCGCGCCGCCCAGATCTGGGTGGGTGTGCAGACTGCCCAGATCGAATTCAGTGGAAAATTTGGGCTCGCCAAAGCGTTCTTTTTCCCAGGCTTCGGCATATAAGCCGAAAACGGCCATCAAGCCGAGGATGACTTCACGATTATGCGGGTTATCGATGACGTTGAGTTCGGGCATTTTGGCCTGAGCCAGGTTTTACCCGGATCACTTGACTATAATTTCACCTGGGTTGAAGTCGGGTTTGGGGTAGGTCATATCGAGTTTCTTGAGGGTATCGACGATGACTTCACCGATGACCAGGTTGCGGTACCATTTGTGGTTGGCAGGGACGATATACCAGGGGGCTTTTTCGGTGCTGGTTTTGCTCAGGGCGTCTTCGTAGGCTTCGGTGTATTGATCCCATAATTCGCGTTCCTTGAGATCGCCGGGGTTAAATTTCCACTGCTTTTCGGGTTTTTGCAACCGTTCGATAAGGCGTTCTTTCTGTTCATCCTTGTCAATGTGGAGAAAGAATTTGAGGATGGTCGTCCCTTCCTCGGCCAGCATGGCTTCGAATTCTCTGATCTGATCGTAGCGCTTCTTCCAGATTTCGGGAGGGACAAGGTTATGGACGCGCACGACGAGTACGTCTTCGTAGTGGCTGCGGTTGAAGATGACAATCTCGCCTTTGCCTGGAGTCTGCTGGTGAATGCGCCACAGATAATCGTGATCCGTCTCGATGGCGGTGGGAACCTTGAAGCTGGCGACGCGCACGCCCTGGGGGTTGACGCCTTCGAAGACGTGGCGGATGACGCCGTCCATGCCGCTGGTATCCATCCATTGCAGGACGATGAGTACCTTATGCTTGTCTTCGGCGTAGAGCAATTCCTGGAGTTGTTCCAGGTCAGCGTTCAGTTTGGCCAGACGTTCGTCGATTTTCTTTTCATCTTTATCTTTATCATAATCGCCTGAATCGTTGGCGTCCCAATCTTTCAAGTTCACTTTATCCCCTGGTTTAACCCGATAATCTTTCATCATGCTCCTCCTTATAATAAAAAAGTGTGTCGTCTGGTAATCGATCAGAATAATCTTTTAGGGTTGCGCCGGCCGGCGTTATTTGATAAAAATCTGTCCCAGCAGTTTATAGAATAAACCTTCCGGCAGCAACCAGCGCAAAAAGGCGACCAGCGTTGCATCCGAACCGGCGCGGTAGCGTAAACGCCAGGTGTTATCGGTCGCTGCCTGGAATATCCGGCGGGCCACTGTGCGCGGCGGGCTGCCATTGCGTTGTTCAGCCGGTTTTGCGGCCAGGCGAGCGGTTTCTCCATAAGCCTCGGCCCATGCTGTTGGGTCGGCAATATCCAGTGAGCGGTCATAAAAATCGGTGAAGATGACGCCCGGTTCGATGATTTTAACCCGAATGTTCAGCGGCCTTAATTCATATTGCAGCGCTTCCGAAAAACCTTCCACCGCCCATTTGGTGCTGTTGTAAAGCGAATAGAAGGGAAAGCCGATGCGCCCGCCCATCGAGGCGACGTTGATCAACACGCCGCTTTTCTGCCGGCGAAATAGGGGGAGAATCTGACGGGTCATTTCCATCAGTCCAAACACGTTGACTTCGAACTGGCGTTTTAATTGTTGTGGGGTAGATGCTTCAAATAAACCGTAAGCGGCGTAACCGGCGTTATTAACCAGAACATCAATCTTTCCATATTTGTTTATACTGTATTGGATCGCTGATTCTATGGAAGCGCTGTCCATCACGTCCAGATGAACCAGATCGGGCAGGTTCTTGCGATGCAGTTCGGTCTGGCGTTTCTCCGGGTTGCGCATCGTTGCAATGATGTTCCAGCCCTGCTCGAAGAAATACAAGGCAGTTTCCAGACCAATGCCGCTGGATGCTCCAGTGATCAGGACGGTTTGATTGGAAGTGTTCATTTTCCCTCCATAAATTCCAGATATACACCAACACATTTCTGAAACAGGAATCGGCGTTACCAATCTGGCAATAACTTTTGCACACAGGTAAACCGGAATAGCGTGAATCGTGTGTTAACTTCTGTTCTTCAGGTTATCCAGCCAAATTCGGTGAAATCAATTGTACCTTCAGGTGTAAAACGAACGCCTTCGGCGAGGAGCAATTGCTCCTGCAGGGCGCTGCCATAACCAAATCCGTGCGGGCTGATCTTTCCTTTGGCGTTGATGACGCGCTGCCAGGGGACTGGTGGAAGGTTTCCTTCCGGACGATCTGGCAGGGCGGCCAGGGCAAAGCCGATCATCTGCGCCGAACAGCCGCCTACAATTTTCGCAATCTGTCCGTAAGTTGCCACCCTGCCAGGTGGAATCTGGCGGACGATATCGTAAATTCTCTCAAAGAGCGGCCGTTCGTTTCCATTACTCATATTACCTCCACAGAGGGGTTGCCTTACGATTTATTCAGATTCGGCGTCCGACTGGCGGCTGGTGAGATGGGTGCGCTCCTTGATTGCAGCGATGACGTCGTTGATAGTGCGATTCATATATAATCTACTTAAGCGCAGGCAGTAATCGGCGTAGATAACGCCAGGAGCAGCAGGCAGCATTTTAGGCAATCCTTTTGATTTTTGAAAATATAATATCAGTCCTCCTTCAACGACCTGCTGCTGACCGGAGATTTTTTGAATGCTGGAACCCTTGCGAAATTCAACACCTTTGAGATAACGGGTGGCAATCGATTCGGGTTTATATCTCAATCCGGTTCCGAAGGTGATTTTTTGATCAGTGATGCTGAACAGCAGGGGCGGGATGATCAGATAATAAGCCTGTACGGTAAAAATCAAACCACCGGCCAGCATGGCAAGGATGGCTATTATCCAGGTGATGATCGGGTTATCAGCAGACAACTGGGGACCGATGACTTTCTTGAATAGAACCAAATCCAATCCACCGAGCAGGAATAATACCCCAGCAATTAAAAAGAACAGGATGATCCAACGTGATAAGCGGACTTCAAAGGCTTTTATATTTTCCATAATGATGATTTTTGTCTCCAATTGGCGTTAGTCTGTTCGAACCATAAAGCTGTAACCATGCTGCTCGAATCCCAGCTTCCTGTAAAACTCGTGCGCCCGCTTTCGTTGCGCATTACTCGAAAAAACCATTTTATAACATTTTGCCTCTTTACAGATAGCCATTGCCTGCTGCATCATACGTTTGCCAATGCCCTGGTTTTGGTAACGAGGATGCATGATTACATCTTCTACAATCCCGGAAGGGGCGCCGTTGTGGGCCAGGTTATCCATAATGAGATGGGCGAACGTTGCTATGACCTTATCTTCAATAATTCCGATATAGACTTTGTAATCGGGGTATTGCTGCATGCGCTGAAATATTGATTCGGCAACCGATAATGTCAGTGGTTGGTCGTTGGAGGCGTTGATTTCATAATACAACGCTAATATGGCTGAGAGGTCATCCTTCTGCGCAGGGCGAATGCTAAGCGGAGACACTTTGCAACCTCTGGTTATTTCTTGCGTAGATATATTTGAAACAAATTGTTATCAAGATTCCCTGAACGGAAATATAAGCTGCTATCAATTTAATTTGGAGGTAAGAATGGGTCTTCTAAAATTTTTGATCGATCTGGTTGTCGGGATCATTGGGCTGGTTGTAGGATTGATCGGGGGGATCATTGGCCTGGTTTTCGGAGTATTGGGAACGGCAATTGGATGTCTGGCAGTGATCGGCGTCATTCTCCTGGCCATTCCGCTGCTGATTATTATATTCTAAACGCAACGCTTGAGATCGTTTGCAAATATTGCAGACGATCTTTTGTTTTAAGTGAGGTTTATTTCTGATTTGAAGTTGCGCTTTTGCCGGTTAAGAAAAGGATGATGCTGGCGATGATCATTAAACCGCCGATAATTTCCACGATTGAATTACCTACCCTGAAGCTGAAAGCGGTAAGTAAAATACCAACTATGAGAAGTGTGATGCCTATGTATTGGCGACGGATTAGTTTGGGGTCTCTGAGTTTCGCCATGAGT
>CAZDAW010000145.1:0-6206 GCA_964503685.1 uncultured Anaerolineaceae bacterium
CCGGCCGATTTTTACTTTCGTGGTGGAGGACACCACCTGTGAGCCGCCGTGCTGGGCAAATATTCATCCTGGCGAAACAACAGCAGTTGAGGTTGGAAATATTCTTAGTACCAGCCCATGGGTTGAAAAAGATAGTATTTTTAGCACCCAATATCTGGCCCTTGATGCAATTTTCTGGGAGTTTGTGGATGGGAGTCAGGGGTATGTGCTCCTTAAAAACAGTACGGTCTGGATATTATGTTTTGCAAATTATGATCCAGGTGTGGGGATTAACTTAAATTTAGCTCAAGCAATCGATAAATACGGCGAACCCGAAAAAGTGTTTTCGGCATTTAATCCCAATATACCTGATTGGGGAGGCGTCACTTTTTTCCATCCAGAGAAAGGGGTCGATTATTCCTATTCATCTCATATCGACACCAAGAAATACCAGGGAATATTAAGACCAGAATCTCCAATTAGTGACTTGACATATTATTCGCCTGAGGATCATTTAGATGTTTTCCAAAAATTTTTTGTTGAGAGAGAGTAATGGACTGAAGAAGAAGTCTATGAAAGCATCCACCCATGGCAAGGATACGGTATTATCGGCGACATCTACCCCACGGCTTACGGTAAAGATTAGTCAGCCGGGCAGACGGTGGCTGTGCGCAGCGTGCAGGATGCGCAGGACGTGCTGCGCTGGATGTTGAGCGATCACCCTGGTTCTGCCAGCGTGACCGCCAATGAAAATGGAACGTGGAACAGCACCATCCAGTACACCGCCTTTGGTGAGGTGCGCGCAAAGAGCGGGGTCACGCCGCGGCCTTTGGCCGGGGGGACTACCGGTACACCGGTCAACTGGAGCAGGCTGAGCTGGGGCTGTACTACTATGTGGCGCGCTGGTACGACCCTGCCATCGCGCACTTTGCCCAGGCGGATACGATTGGTCTGGATCGCTACAGCTATGTTGGGTATAACCCGATCAGGTTAATCGACCCCAGCGGGCATATGGCGTGCGAAGGCACAGGCGATTGCAGAGCGCCAAAAAAGACAAAGTTCACCAAGCAGGACTACATCAATATGGTAAAGGAAGAGTTTGGTTGGAAGGTCGTGACAGAAGCAAAAATTTTCAATGCAACTGTGGACAAGGATACTTGGAAATACCAAGAAGTTAAGACAATCTATGAAGCAGCACACGATATTTTAGAGTATGCAAACGCCACTGTGAGTGGTGGAGCAGGGTTGAGATGGATGGAAAAATATTTAGGGGATGTATCTTTTATTCATCAACCTTTCGAAAAATTACCAAGTATGAATCCAGCAGCGAATTTCGTCTTTATGGAGAGAGAATGGATCACTAGTGCATATGCCAAACTTAATCTCGTACACGAATTAGGTCACGTGGTTGACAATCGTTCAACTTGGCATAATTTAGCAGTGTGGAAAGGTGGTGGTTTGGCCGATAGATTTGCTTGGAGAATGGGAGCGAATATGTTCGAGCTTCGTAGTACATATAAGGATCTTCGTTGGGCTCGAGGGAGTATTAAAGGTTTAGAAAATGAAGATTTGTGGGGTGAAGGTAAATATTCGATAACTACTCAATTAGGTTATGGAAATAACTCGTCCGCGGATTATTTTGCTCATGCATTTGCATACTCTGTATTAAGTCCATTAGAAGGACCAGATGAAGCTATTCAATATATGAATTTCATAATGAGCACCTTATAAAGAAGGTTGGACAGATGGCAAAAAAGACTTTATCGATTTTTGTGTCACTGATTATCTTGTTTTCCTTGGTTGCTTGTAAGCCAACCTATACTTTTATTCTTGAGGATACAGCATGTAATCCGCCATGTTGGAATGATATAACACCAGGGATTTCAACCGAAGCAGAAGCAGTATTCTTATTGAAAAATAATCCACAAGTAATAAATAGTAGTATTGATCGGAACATTGACGTAAGACAAGAAACGATAAATATCTATTGGGATTTTTTTGACAAGCCGGGGGCTTATGGATTCATAAAAATAAGACAAGGAAAAGTTGAAGGAATATCGTTTTTTCCTTCATATGGAAAAATCGCTTTAAGATTAACACAGCTATTTCAAGAATTTGGAGAGCCAGGAAAGGTCTTATCTGTTTACAATTCTAATTCTCTAAAAGAAGGAGAAATATATTTTTATTATGAAGAACAAGGCATACTTGCTACATATTCTTTAAAATTAGAAAAACCTAAGTTTAGACATCTATTACAACCAGAAAGTCCCATTTCTTCTTTTGCGTTTATCGACCCTAACCATATTGATGAAGCAATTAAATCCGATGTTATACAGGAGCTTATAGATTTGGGCTTTACTGATGAGCAATTACAGGACTCCTGGCATGACTGGAAAGGTTATGGCGAAATAAAAATAAAGTATCCAACCAGTCTGGTTGATAATGATTGAGCAATTATAGCTTTTGCACGCGCGCTATTGGTACGACGGCGGTGGGATGATGGTGAAGGGCCAGGTGAACGACACCATCACGTATTACCCCGGACGGCATTACAATAAAGAGGTGAAGGAAAGCACCACCCTGGTGCTCAAGTTCTACGCTGCTGCCGGGCAGACCGTGGCTGTGCGCAGCGTGCAGGACGCACAGGACGTGCTGCGCTGGATGCTGAGCGATCACCTTGGCTCTGCCAGCGTGACTGCCAACCTGGACGGAACCTGGAACAGCACCATCCAGTACACCGCCTTTGGTGAGGTGCGCGCCAGGAGCGGCATAACTCCGGGGGACTACCGCTACACCGGTCAACTGGAGCAGGCGGAGCTGGGGCTGTACTACTATGTGGCCCGCTGGTACGACCCGGCGCTGGGCAGGTTCGCCCAGGCGGACAGCATCATTCCCCAACCCGGTGACCCGCGTGAGTGGGATCGGTATGGGTATGTGCGGAATAACCCTATACTATACACCGATCCTTCCGGCCATATGATTTTGGTTGATGATAACCTGTTTGTTCGTGACGATAGAAAAACAGGCGATCATGTCATCATCAATAGCTGTGGCCTCGGAAAATTTTTCGCAAATTATGTGGAAGAAGCCGCTGCGAATGTGCTTTTGAAACAAAATCCACGTTATTTGATGTATATGCCGCAAAATACTCCTGGCTTCAGTATTGGCGCAACTTTCGAAGGAGCAGCAAGGCAAATAGGGATTGATCTGGGAAATTATTACACAACCTTTGTTAATCTAATGACAATGATTTGGGGTGGCATTTCTGGAACAAGATATCCTGGCGCTAATAATAATTCGACCCCATATCACTTGCAAAGAGATGCCTTAGGCGATCCCGACTGTGTTGGATGTGGCTTTAGGTGGAATAAATCCAATTTTGATAATGTGGGTGATTATCTTATTGAGTGGATAGGTCAAAAAATGGAATTAAGGTAACCAGAAATAATTACGGAGACATTATCATAAGGGTCACTTCTAACAGTCGTCGTTTTCGTTTTGATTTCAACAATCCTGATCCCCACAAATATCCTCATATGCATTTAGACTGGCTAGATCCAAACGGTGAGTGGGATACAATAAGAATATGGCCAAAAGGCTTACCTCCCGAGTAAAGGAAAAGAATGAAATGAGGATAGTAGATGCCAGCAACAACCAATATCAATCTATCACTCTAATCTTAACCCCCGGTGAGTTAAAAGAGTTAGTTGATAAACTAAAGCGAATTTCTCCAGATAAGGGAGATCATATTCATGTAAATGATGAGAATTTCGAGTATGAACTGGTGGTTGCCATAGATACGCCGGAAAACCATGATTTCTTCTCTGACGAAATTAAGAGGATATTAGAATAGACTAGAAATTAATGCCACCTCTGGCGCGACCACCTGGGCAGCCAGTAGGCATGGTGCAGTGCCTGCGCTACATGGCTGGGGTGAGGATCGCTACAAAGAAGGCGCTGGGCTGACCGACAACCGCTACACCGGTCAACTGGAGCAGGCGGAGCTGGGGCTGTACTACTATGTGGCCCGCTGGTACGACCCTGCCATCGCGCACTTCGCCCAGGCGGATACGATTGTGCCGTCACCGGGGAAGCCAGTAGCTTGGGATCGATATGGGTATGTAGCATATAATCCGATTCGATACATGGATCCATCCGGGCATCGTTTTTGTGAGGATGTTGATTGTAATCACTCTCCGATCAAACCACTACCTAAAAATGTAAATGAGGGAATTATCTTTATCCAATGCGGAAACCAAGCATGGACTAGAACAGAAAAGTCAAATGTATTAAAGGAGTCTTACATAGTTGTAAAGTATAAAAGCCTAAGCGAGGCAAAGATATTGTTTCAATATCAGGTTTTAGGAGAACGTTATGGGAAAGGAGATCGGTATTTTGGAAATCCGACTATTTTAAGGACAGCATTGATAGAAGCCAGTTAGCCCTTAACAAAGTGAGAGTGATTTCCAACGGCTTATTATCACCTTGATGGTCCTGCAAACCGGACAGCATCAAGAAAGGGGATTTTAACATATGGTTAATAAGATGAAGAAAACGAATAGAAAGCGGAAGCTCACAAATCATACGATTCATTACCTCCTAAAAGCAATTTGCCTGATGATTACTTTTCAACTGGCGTCCTGTTCAAGTCCTCTGCCAGAATGGAACAATCCATTGGATATCCCGACTGAATTGCCTTCTTTTGCAACGGTCAGTCCACCTCTTGATCCTGAGCCTTTGCCGATCCAACCGACCTTGCAATTAGCCACTCCTCCACCAACTGACCTTGTTCTACAGACGCCAACCCATCCTCCGATTACCACTCCCTCCCAAATGCCAAACGATTATCCTGCTTTTGTTATAAATGCTTATTATCCTGAAAATGCAATTATCATTTTCGATTCGAACGGAGAGATTTATCACCAAATCAAAATGGACGATAATCTACAAAACGTGGATTCAATATCGGATGGACTGCAACCCTGCGAATTGATGATTACATCACGAACCGATAACGATATTCGATTCTGGCGCTATCAACTACGGGATCAGCAATCGGAATTGTTTTACCAGATTTCACAAAATGATTCTGAAACAACAATCATTGATGTTGCTTTATCTCCGAATGAAAAATGGATTTCTTATACAGCTTTATCTGGGGCTTCTTATTTAGACGGATCAGAATTTCAGGATATTGAAGTTATTTCTGTCGCTGACAGCGAGAACAAGTACCGGCTGACCTCTTTTGGGGGCGCTTTGGAGCCGGCCGCCTGGTCATCGGATGGCGAACAACTATCATTTAGTGATTATGATTTGGCCGGGAAACAACAACTAATTGTTGTTGAGCTAAAAGGACTACACCGCAAGATCGTTCAAACATTTGAAGGCCCTAATACTAGAATTGCTGGCATTTCCTGGTCGCCAAATGGCGAAAAGATAGTTTATATTGTTTATAGGAATTACGGGCTCGAAAATTCTGATTTTCAACCCGAGCTATGGGTGGCAGATTTAAAGAATGGAAGTAACATCCAAATTGAGTTGCCTATAAAAGCCCATTTTTTTCACGGGGCCCCTGATTGGAGTAAAAATGGGAACCACTTACTCGTTTGGTTTGTATCTGATAAGAATATGTATGGCTTTTTCCGGGTAGATCTTAGAACCTCTTCCGTTGAGTACGCGATGGATGGAAGATCACTCAGGAATTTCAATCCCCCCGTAACCATGGAATTCCCATTTATTGTTAGTTCTGATTTGCGCCGAATTGGTTTTTTAAATGGAAATAGTTTACGTATATTTGATACGGGAAAAGAGAGAATTACAGGATCCGAATTTTCTTCTCTGTCTGATTGGTTGGAGCCGCTCACCGTCACTCCACTACAGCAGTTCTATAAGGATTGCTGGTAATCCGTGGGTGCTGATGTATGGGTTGGAAAGTGGAGAATGGTGATATTTATTGATGGTAATATAGTCCACTATTACAAATCACAGGTTTTAACAAACGACAGTAACCCTCACATCCTCGCAGAGATAAACCGATCTCTACATGAGGTGCAGAAAAGCGCCAACCCTTGTGCTCAAGTTCTACGCTGCTGCCGGGCAGACCGTGGCCGTGCGCAGCGTGCAGGACGCACAGGACGTGCTGCGCTGGATGTTGAGCGATCACCCTGGTTCTGCCAGTGTGACTGCCAACCTGGACGGCGCGTCAGCAGGGCGCCAGGAGCGGGGTC
>CAZDAW010000146.1:0-6186 GCA_964503685.1 uncultured Anaerolineaceae bacterium
CTGAACAAGCGCCATATTAGGATCATCAAAATACCCCACCATTCTCTCAAGGAATGTGGTTTTTGGGATCATATCCGCATCCAAAACGGCAAATAATTCTCCACTGGCATAGTGTTGCAGGCAATTATTCAGGTTGCCGGCTTTGGCATGTGTGTGTTTTTCACGAATAGCCCAGACAGCCCCATACTCTTCTGCCAGTACCAGCACTTCCTCCCGGCAACCATCATCGCAAACATACACTTTATATTTATCTTTTGGGTATTTCTGACTGGTCGCAGCAGCGATTGTGTTCCTTAATACGCTGACCGGCTCATTGTAAGTGGCTATCAGAATATCGACTGTTGGGATCTTATCCAGATCATGGATGGACTTTATGACCGGTTCATAATCTTTAAGGAACATAAGCCGATGAGTCGTGGATTGGATCAACGCAACCAACTCTGCGAGGAATAGCATACCGCCCATAACCACGCTGAAGATATTAAAAACGGGAATAGTGAAAAGAAGCCGCCAGACCATGTAAACAGTCTGAATAAACATGGCAAAAGCGATGAAATATTTAAGATTCTTTCGATCTCGATGAGTCAGTGAAGCAAACACAAGCATCAACGCCAGAATGGCGGATAGCAAAATCAATTTCCCGGCAATTATTTGAAGATCAAAAGGTTTTCCCAGCATGGCAATTCTGTGTTATTTGAGCTTTCTCTGGAAGGTTGACAGGATGAAAATGAACAGTAATACCAGACCGACAGAGATCAAAACAAACAAGGGGCGATATTCGCGTGCCCAGGCTTCAAACTCTTGCGAAAATTGATCATAGGGAGTTGTTTTAGACAATAACGCGGAAGGGACGTTGTTGGTTTCTTCATTAATCTCCCCGTTGGCTAGATTTTCGGGATGAAACAACCGCACGTTATAACCAACTCTTTGATCAATCATTGGAATGTCGCTGTTAAAGAATATCGTGATGGTTTCGTCCTTTGATCCGGAAGGGATGATTAAAGACCCATCCTCTTTAATTCTCACCAGCGGATTCAGCGCACTTTCCACCATCCAAGTTACGGAGCTTTCATTCACGTAATCATTTTTTCCAATTGTTTTGATTTTATAAAATTCATTCAGCTGTCCAGAATCAGGTATTTGTATCTGCCTTACCCCCTGGATAAAGGTAAATGGCTCAGACGAAATAAAAACCTCAAATGAATCGATATAAAAAGTCAGCGGGTATTTGTCATCGAGAGTTATACCCAGAGCATACGATTCGATATCGTTGAGTTGAAGAATTTCATCACCCCGGGCTGTATTCCATTCAGGTACAGAAAAACTCTCTATGGGTACAATCACTTTCCCCGTGAATTCAGCGGGAATCCGGATATTACCGTAAAAACATTCTTCCTGAAATAGCGGTTTCCCATCGGCTTCCAACAGATATTCCGCGCCATGTCGAATAGCCCAGTATTCGTTATACGCCTCTTTAAAATTCAACGTCAACCAGAGATCGCTCTTGTCCGCATTTTTAACCCAGAATCGAATCCCCGATGCGCCGGTCCAATTACGCTGGAGAAGGGGAAGTGAATGGAATACCGATCCTGTTTTTGAACCATCCATTTTATTGGGACCAAGTATGTCAATACGCATACCGCGGCTGTTATTCTCACCGCTTTTCTCATCTAGGGATATCTCGAGTTGTGCCCCGTCTTCCCATACGGCATAGGCCCTTTTGGCAACCTGAGTGGTCACATAGGATTCAAAATTATCAAGATATAAGGTGGTCATCTCACGAGTTATATAACCGGAGAAAAATATAAGTTGAAGAGCCAGCATTACGATTATGAGGAAAGATTTCTCAAATTTCCGTTTAACCATAGATATCCCAAACCTGCTTCCTTTTCGGGGAAAAAGATTAAATTGATCCGAAAAAAGAAACCATACCCGTCTGCTTATTATCCATAGTATCCCTCTTTTTTTTTGTAATATGCACTGGTTTTAGTTAATTTTTATACATTTTTTATGAGAATTGGTTATATAAAATGAGACATATCACCGGCCTATCAACCAACGTTCAAGTTGATTAATGGAGGCCTCAATCTTGCGAGGATTGTTCATCACCTGCAGGCTGGCTCCCTGCATAAGAAGAATAATGGCATTTGCGGCCTGTTCAGGGTCGAGATAATTGGGCCAGTATCCCTGTCGAATGCCCAGTTGCAGCAGGTTTTCCAGTTTATGATGCCAGGCAGCTTCATGCTCTCTGAAAAAACTGGCAGATTGGTTTCTTTCTGCTCTGAGCTGCATTTCTGCATATACGGCAAACAATCCGGGCTCATCGCGCATCAGTCTGTAAATCCTTAAAAGATGAGCATGCAGTTGATCTCGTGGGGTTCCTGGCGGCTCTTCAGAAATAATTCCCAGACGGGTAAACACATAGTCAGCCACCCCGGCAATCATGGACTCTTTTGTGGGGAAATAGTAGTAGAGTGTGGCCGCGTTGATCCCAATTCTCGCCGCGACCTCGCGCATTCGTAATCCTTCAAACCCGCTACCAGCAATCACATCGCAGGCGGCACGGATTAACTCATCGCGCCTGGTATTTTGGGTTTTCTCATTTGACTCGTTCATAGGCAATCCTCTATCAACTGTTTGATTGATTGTATTATATTTTACTTAAAGATTCAATCAAATGTTTGATAAAACAATGTCCTTTTCTGCATTTTATAAGGTGTCCGGGCTATAATTAGCCAAACACGAATATCCAGTCGTATCATTTTCTTTTATAGGAGCCAGAACAAATGACAAACAGTAAAAAAGTTCGTGTCGCCATCATTGGCGTTGGAAATTGCGCTTCCTCATTCGTTCAGGGTGTGCAGTTCTACCGTAACGTCAAAGATAACGAGCGGGTACCCGGCCTCATGCATGTCAACCTGGGTGGATACCACATTAATGATATAGAATTTACCGCGGCGTTCGATGTAGTGGACACCAAAGTTGGTAAGGACCTCTCCGAAGCCATCTTTGCCTATCCCAACAACACTTACAAATTCAGTGATGTCCCCAATCTGAACGTTCCCGTCTACCGCGGAATGACCCACGATGGCCTTCGCAAGTATCTGTCTCAGATCTTGACCAAAGCCCCCGGCCCCACCGCTGATATTGTCAAAATCCTCAAAGAAACCAAGACTGATGTGGTTGTGAGTTACCTGCCGGTCGGTTCTGAAATGGCAACCAAATGGTACGCCGAGCAGATTCTGGATGCCGGCTGCGCCATGGTCAACTGTATTCCAGTCTTCATTGCCAGCTCTGAATACTGGGGCGACCGCTTCAAACAGCGGGGTTTACCGATCATCGGCGACGATATCAAAAGCCAGGTTGGCGCGACTATCGTTCATCGCACCCTGACCAGTCTTTTTGTGGACCGCGGTGTCAAATTGGAACGCACCTATCAGTTGAATTTCGGTGGCAACACAGACTTTATGAATATGCTGGAACGCGAACGCCTTGAATCCAAAAAGATTTCCAAGACTGGTTCCGTGCAAAGTCAGCTTCCGTCCCCACTCCCGCCGGATGCCATCCATGTCGGTCCCAGCGATTATGTTCCCTGGCTGACAGACCGTAAATGGTGTTATATCCGCATGGAAGGCACAACCTTTGGGGAAGTTCCTCTCAATCTCGAGACCAAGCTTGAAGTGTGGGATTCTCCTAATTCAGCCGGTGTGGTCATCGATGCTGTGCGCTGCGCGAAGATCGCCATCGATCGTGGCATGGCTGGTCCTGTGATCGCTCCTTCCTCCTATTTTATGAAGACTCCGCCGAAACAATTCCGCGACAGTGTCTGCCGGGATATGGTGGAAGCCTTCATCCGTGGAGATCAGGCAGACTAACATCTTATACATACAGGTGGTGTAAGGTCTCACTTGCTGGTAGAATCCAGCACATGAACAAACACACATCACTGAACCGCCGTAACCGGAAACTTTGGAGCATTGTCCTGCCGGGATTTTTGTTCCTCTCCGCTTGCGGCGGTTCTTTAAATTCCGTATCAAACCAACCCACAATTGATCTTACGAAACAATTTCAGGACGCTCTCCTGACGGCTACTTATGCTGTTCCAGCGGCAACCGCAACACCAATGCCGCCCACTGAGACGCCTCTTCCAACGATTGACCCAAACATTACTCCTCCACCTCTGCCAGAAACATACCGCTCTCAATTTTTGAAACCATTGGATATCCCCCGCACCTATGTCGCGGATACCTGCGAATATCTTAAAAATCGTTGGGATCCGAACAAGAGTGAACCGGGAACAATCGTTATGCCCATTATGTTCCACGGGATCGCCGCGGAAGTGGCTTCCAAAGACAATGACATCAGCAAGACTGATTTCAAGATATTGATGAAATCATTAAAAGATTTAAACTTCGAAGCCATCACCATGAAGCAATTTGTAGACTTCATGTACAACAATGACAAAATTCCATCCCGGTCTGTTTTACTCATTGTGGACGACCGCCACCATCAGCAATATTTTGATGAGAACTTCAAACAATATTATGACGAGTGGAAATGGCCTGTCATTAATTCCTGGATCAGCGTAAAAGACAATCCACAGGATTTGATCAACGAGCAAAAGAACCTGATCGCCGCTGGTTATGTTGATTACCAGGCACATGGCGTTGTTCATAATTACTTTGACAACAAAGAAGATTTCCTGCGCGGCGAGCTTCAGGGTTCAATCGACGCCATGAAACGCGACCTGAACGTGACACCCATCGCCTACATCTGGCCTGGTGGCGGTTTCTCGCAATTAGCCGCGCAGATCGCCCGCCAGGTCGGGTATAAGGTAGGGTTTACCACCGTACCCCGCAGCCCGGTGATGTATAACTGGATCCCGCTGGCCGACCAGCTTGACCCACAGCGGCCTGGCTACGCGCCAGAAGGTTCTACCGGCGATCCACTGATGACCATTCCGCGCTACTGGGATTCTGACGCGTATTATCGACTCGACGAAGTCCGCTTAACAGGGAAAGAAGCCGCCAATACGGCCTATGCGAATAAAGCGGTTGAATTATCATACTATGACATTGTCTGTAAACCCAAACTGGGCCCCATTCCGACTTTGCCACAATAGCGATAAAGAAACCAGGCTACGCGAATGACTTCATCCTGCATTTTCTGTGAAATAATCGCTGGCCGTCTTTCCGGTGAAATAGTATTCCAGGATGATCTTGTCACAGCCTTCAAAGATCGATTTCCACGAGCGCCGGTGCACATACTAATCGTCCCAAATCGGCATGTGGCTTCTGTGAATGACCTCACAGCCGATCACCAGGAAATGATCAGCCGCCTTCTGTTGACTGCCGGAGAATTGGCAGCCAGTCAGGGATTGGCAAAAAATGGATACCGGCTGGTAATAAACACCGGTCCTGACGCGGGGCAATCGGTACATCATTTGCACCTGCACATGATGGGCGGCAAACACATGCCGTTGATGGGAGGTTGACGGTGCGACCCTTATATAAAGCGGGCTTTCTGCTGGCAATGATCACATTCATGTCAGTAGCTTGCATCAGGAATGCCTTTTCTGACAATCTTACAGATGAAGAAAAGATAAAAGGTACTGCCTATGCGATCGCCACCCAGGCAGCCAAGAATCCCCCTCGTGTGCCTGGATCCACCCCCACACCTGACAAACCCCATTCCCTTCCAACCTTACGGTCTGACCCCGAAAAGTATATTGCGCAGGCAGGAGACACGTATGGAAAGATTGCGAATGAGCATGGCATCACCCTTCAAGAATTAATCGAAGAAAATGATATCCTCGACGAAAACATGTTGAGTATTGGGCAGGAGATGGACATTCCCGTAGCCAAACCTATCGGCATGGCTCCCGCATTCAAGATCATTCCAGATTCAGAACTGGTATATGGACCTACAACGGCAGCATTCAGCACCGCGCCGTTTATGGAAGGACGTCAAGGGTACCTGACCAATTACAGTGAAACGGTGGATGAGATTGAACTCGCCGGCGTTGAAGTAGTCAACAAAGTAGCCCGGGATTATTCGGTTAATCCGCGGCTTTTATTAACCCTTTTAGAGCATATGGGCGGTTGGGTGACCAATCCGCGTCCGGCACCCGAACAGATCACGTACCCGTTGGGTTTTGAAGATGAAAACAGGAAGGGTTTATTCAAA
>CAZDAW010000147.1:0-5787 GCA_964503685.1 uncultured Anaerolineaceae bacterium
GATGCCTATGTATTGGCGACGGATTAGTTTGGGGTCTCTGAGTTTCGCCATGAGTCAATTCCTTAAATAACGAATGTTCCTTGAAATTAAAAACTAGTATATCACGAAAAATAATCTGAAATAAGTCGTGTTCATCAGAATGATTGATAATAATGAGTAAGAGCAAGTTCATTAACCACCATTAGCGGATATTTAACCAACTGGGATCTGTTTTGAATATCTTCCAGATGTTACTGTCCGGAGGTATCTACTCTGGTGGAGGAAATGGTTTCTATGAAACTTGCTATTATGTGCGTTACTTGGCATTATAACGGTTGATTTTCAGGATTCAATCATTAAAAACTGAAAATGGGAATGAAAAGCAAAAAATGACACCCCAAATATGTTTGATGAAGGCTATTAACAAAAAGGCGGGGTGGCCATTAACCACCCCGCCTTTCGCTGGAAGCCCTTGATCCAGCCATGTTGTTCGATCCGGCCCCGTCTAAAACCGATGGACTTCATTGGGGCGTACTGCAACAGGGTTGTCTTCCCAAATTACCAATCTGGGATTATCCTCGAAGATTATGAAAGAATCCAGAGGGAATTCCCTGAATTATGGATAAGGGAATTCCCTTAATTGATCAGAGTTTCTATCACTGGCGGTGGAAGGGATCCAATATTTATGCCCATCATATCATCACCTGGGTCATTTAATTTGGATCGAAAGAAATTGAAACCAGGGTATAAGAAGTGTCGTATTTTTTATTCACCTTTACAGCCGAACGATGTGGCAGTAATTTATTCTCTTTATTATTTATGTTGATATACTTTCGGCGTCGCAGCTTTAAAAAACATGATTATTTTTTGGATCTTATTGTCTGAACTCTTTGGTGGTTTTCTCGCCAAGTTATAGAATTATTTTGCTTCAGCGTTGCGTTGTGCGTGAGGATTAAAGCTTTTATTATCCTGAATTCTGAGCGTGACCCAACATTCCGATGTTTTGTCGGTTATGCTCCCTCTGGAGTTGAGGAGCGCTTAACCCACGATAAAATTATTTGAAAGTTGCCCCTCAACCCAAAGCCATTTATTTAGCGAGAGAACCATTTGGTTTGATATAAGGCGGCTTTACAGATATTTCTGTACAAAGAGAGCGGCCTGGGTACGGTTTTCCAGCCTTAATTTGCGAAGGATATTGGTGACATACGTCTCGATGGTTTTTTCGGAAAGAAAGAGATTTTCAGCGATCTCTTTATTACTCAAACCTTTTCCAATGAGCAGTAAAACGTCATGCTCGCGATGGGTCAGTGTGTCGATCAAGTCCAGCAGGTTCTCCCTGTCAACCAGCTTGCTGATAATTTCGCTGGGAAAATACGTTTCGCCTCGATAAACCTGTCTGATTGCCCGCAATAATTCCTCTGGCGAAGATGTTTTTGTGATGTAACCCAGCGCTCCGGCCTGGATTATGGCGGAAATGCGCCGGTTATCGCTGAAGCTGGTCAACACCAGAATGCGCGACCGAGGATTCTGATGCAGGATTTCTCTGGCGGCTTCCACACCGTCTTTACCGGGCATTTCCAGATCCATCAAAATTACATCAGGATTTAAAGCGGCAGCTTGGTGAACTGCCTCAATGCCATTGGCTGCTTCGCCTGTTACGAGGATATCAGGCTGCGCTCCGAACAGGTAGCTCAATCCTTTACGCAAGATATCATGGTCATCAACAATAAGGACGCGAATGGGCATTTCCATGACTTAATTATCCCCCAAAACAGGACGGGGAAAAGTAAGCGATACGATCGTCCCTTTGCCCGGCGAGGATTGGATATCCAGTTTGCCGTGGAGCAATTCTGCTCGTTCTCGCATGGTAGTGAAGCCGTAGCCGTGCTGCCTATCGATGGATTGCTTATCGAACCCCAGTCCATCATCGGAGATTTCCAGACGCAGGTCAGGCGGTTGCTGCCTGATTTTGACAGATACCGAACTAGCGCGGGCATGCTTCAAGGAATTATTCAGGGCTTCGAGGGCGAAGGAATAAAGTGTTGCCTGCATTTCGTCGGTCAGATAGATGGGTTGTTCGACCTCAAAAAGAGTAGCGATCTGAGCGCGACGTTCGACTGTTTCCAGGCGATTTTTTAATGCTTCGACCAGATCAATGTGGTCAGTCTGAGCAGGTTTCAATTGAAACAGAAGCAAACGCATATCCTTTAATGTTTGCAGGCTGAGGCGCTGAATTTCTTCCAAACAGGCCTGCGCCTGATTCCAGTCAGACAGACGGGAATAATCGACGCCGCTGCGGGCGAAGAGCTGCATGCTGTATAGATTCTGCGTGACGACATCATGCAGTTCGCGCGCCATGCGTTGCCTCTCGGTGTTGACGGCATTCTGTTCACCCAGGCTGCGCAATGTCGCTTCGGCTTTTTTGCGCGCGGTGATATCCCGAATAGTGACCATCTGTCCGACGGTCTTTCCTCTCCGATCGTTGAGCAGGCTGGTCAGAACTTCCAGGTCGTAGGTTGGTGATCCTTCCAAGTGAATTTCGGCCTGGTTTTCCTGGCTAAAGGTCAGCAATTTTGTGAGAGCCTCGGGGCCAGAAAGGGGTTCCCCGATGGCCGGCGAATAAGCCTTCAACAGGGTTCGCGCTGATTGGTTAATGTCCACAATTCTGTTTTCCTGGTCAATGACCAACATGCCGGTATTCATACGTTCCACCAGCAAGTCACGCGCCAGTGGAGCCAGGTCAAACATGCGCCAGCGGGTAACGCTAAAGACGATGCCCAGCCCGGCCAGGCTGAAGGCGATGGGTAAAAAATCGAGCCCTGGGAAAGGGTTCCAACTTAGCGAATAAAGCAATCCAGCGGCAAAGGGCAACAAACCGGAAACCAGGAGGGTGATCATCTGAGCGCCATACGGCGGCGCTTTGTTAAGTGAGTTGCGAATAAAAAAGAACATCACACCAGCGCCGCAAAAATAATTGTAGGTGAGTGAAAACCAGTAGGCCGGGCCGTGATGAAAAATGTAGCTGTTGTTACCCATTTCTGTTAACGGGGTGAAACCTGTCCAGAACAGATAATGCCAATCATTTGTGAAGACGAACAGGATGCCAATCAGTGGGGCAATGAAGAACAACGCCAATCGTCTGAGAGGTAAAAACCGTTGTTGTGTGTATTCGTAAGCGAAGATAAAAAACAATGGAGCAGTGGTATTAGCCCCAAGATATTCCAGCTTCGACCAGAGGATTTTTCCCCAGAGTTCAATCGTGCAGTTACTGAGCAAGGTAAAAACGACCCACACTTCAACGGCTGCAACTGCCAGCAACATCCAGCGGCCACTGGCAATGCGCCGTTTGCGCCAGAGCAGTAGTCCGGTGCTCAGATTAAAAATCAGAGCAAAGAGATAGATTTTTGTGTATGGGGTAACGATCAGGGTCATGCTCATTGATTCTACAGCGATAAAATCGCCTGTCAAGAAAAATTTCCTGCGCTTTAGCTGCCAGTTTTGATCAATTCCTTGTGAGTACGGCGCAGAATCTCGGCGTCCATCTTTTCTATCTTGCGGTCATAAGTCAGATAACCGTTGATCTCGATTTCGACGTCGGTCGTTTCGGTATAAATCGCCGCGGCAAGGCCCTGGGGAATAAGCGGTTTGAGTTCATCGTTCAACAATTTCAAATAGGCGGCGGTGAGAGCGGCAGGTGTGTCATAAAAGCGGTAACCGAATTTTTTGTTTTCGTCCCAAACGTGGCCGGGCGTTTTCAGGCTGTAACCGCCGAATTCAGAGATAATGAAGGCGCGCTTGTTCTGACGCGGTGCGCGCAATTTGACTGAATAGATGTGTTTGCTCTTGAAGTCGCCGCCGCCCTGGTCAAACCAACCTGAAGCATGATCGACGAGGCGTGTCGGGTCATAAGCTTTGACCCATTCAGCAATAGCGTTGGCCTGGAACTGCCCCCAGCTTTCGTTGAAGGGAACCCAGACAGCGATACAGGGCGCGTTGTAGAGTGTGTCGATCAGCTCATGTAACTCGGCGCGGTATTCAGCGCGATTTGCTTCGTCCTGGCGACCAAAACGGGATAAACGCCGCGTATCGTTGCGGTGAAAACCCAATGCCATCGTCAGCACTGCCACCACCTCGCCATCGATCAACCCGCCGTTGGGCATATCCTGCCAGACGATCATTCCCAGGCGATCACAGTGATAGTACCAGCGCAGCGGCTCCACTTTGACATGCTTGCGGATCATATTGCAGCCGATACGCCGGGTATATTCGATATCGAAGAGCATGGCTTCTTCGCTCGGCGGGGTATATAGCCCGTCAGGGAAATAGCCCTGATCGAGCGGGCCATAAAGGAATAGCTGTTCACCATTCAGGACAAAGCGCAAGTATCCGTTTGCATCGCGGCGTAATTCAAATTTGCGCATGGCAAAGTAACTACCCACTTCATCTAAAGTCTGTTCGGCATGGGCGAGGCGCACTTTGAGGTCGTAGAGATTGGGGTGTGCAGGGTTCCATAGCTGCGGGTCAGCAATTGAAAGTCTGAGCGGTGTTCCCGCTTTGCCAGTTGCCGAGGTAATGATTTGCCCGGCAAAGGATGCTTCGGCTTCTATCTGATAAGTCTCGCCTTTTGTAGCGCCGCGCAGCGCTGCTTCAATTGTCAATGAGCAAGTATCCAGATCAGGTGTCAACTTGAGGGCAGCGATACTGACTTCAGGGACTTCTTCCAGCCAGACTGTTTGCCAGATGCCGGAGATGGGGGTGTACCAGATACTCCTGGGATGAATGACTTGCTTGCCGCGCTGTTGCATGAACGTATCCGTTGGATCCCATACGGCGACGACCAGTTCATTCTCTCCGTCTTTGAGCGCGGCGCTTATATCGAAAGTAAAGGGCAGGTAACCGCCGCGGTGGTTACCCAGCAGTGTACCATTAACCCATACCTCGCACGCGTAATCGACTGCCCCGAAGTGAAGCAAAACGCGTTTGCCGTTCGTTCCTGGCCTGGATTGTTGAAACGTTCGTCGGTACCATAATCTTTGATCGGGCAACAGTGGTCTTTGCACGCCAGAAAGGAGCGACTCGATGGCATACGGCACCAAGATATTGCCGTCGTATTTTGATGGGGCAGGATTCTCTTTGGGGAGTACGGCGTATTCCCACCAGCCGTTGAGATTGACCCATTGTGGTCGGGTAAGCTGCGGGCGCGGATATTCAGGCAGGGGACAGGGCTCGGCGGGCGTCCATGGAGTACGCAAGGGATTGGTCGGTGTGATTGGCATAACTTCTCCAGTATAGTGATTTATTGATGTGTAAGTATCTGCATTTGTGCGGGTTCAAGTAAGATTTCTGTCATTGTTCTTAAGTCTTATAATGCAGACGAATCATTTACCCAGACGATCATCTGTGAAGGGCCACGGTTGCCCCATAGGAAGTAGGGAATGAAGATGAGTGGTTTACCAGTTGTGGTTTTGCCGATGAGCTTTACGATACCGCCCAGAGTATCCTGGTCAAAAACAGGAGAGAGCGAATCGGCGTCAAGGCGGGCCGTAAAAATGTCGATGTCGGGGTTATCCGTTGATTCGAGACAGTAAACCAGCGCGCCGCGGGTCACGGCAACTTTGCCGCGATGGCCTTTAACTTTAGGATGGGCGCGGCGCAGTCGGATGGGCTGGTCAAAGTCGATTTCGAGTACGTCGCCTTTTACCCACGGGCGGTGTATGGAGTGAAAAACGGCGCGGTGTGGATCGTAACCTGAAGCGGGTGTTTCACTGGCGCAATAGCGCGTGGATACGATAGTCTCCGCGGGGTTAC
>CAZDAW010000148.1:0-5690 GCA_964503685.1 uncultured Anaerolineaceae bacterium
AAAATATACGTCCGCGATGAAGCCGAAACAGGACTGGCAGTTCGCGATGAAATCGTCAATCTGGTTTTACGCGGCCAAAAAGAGAAACTGAATCAACAAACTCCCCCCCCTCCCTTTGATGTTTCCGAAGCTCAGGAAGCCGAAAGAGCATTGGAAAGCAAATCTCCCGAAGAAGACGTTTCGCCCCGCACCGGCGTAGAAGTGATCTCGATGGAAGAAAGAGAAGGCGCCAAGTATTTCGCCATGCGCGATTTGCGCAACGGCAATGTAGTCAAAAATGTTTCCCTGTCTTCTGCCCGTCGGCTCTGGCATTATGCCATTAAGAAATATCTCGAAATCGATAACATTTCAAACCCCAAAGGCGTCGACTGGCAGGGCGACTACGGCATCATCCGGCGCTACAAACAAGGCAAAACCCACAATTATGACCTGGTATTACGCACCCCCCTCGGAAACCGTTACTTCTTTGGAGTAACCGAAGACGGTATTCGTGGAGAATGGAAAGTTGTAGCCGGTATTGATGATGTCTGAACCGATTCGTTTTGGAATTATTACCGCCTCTGACCGCTCTTCTGCCGGACAGCGCCCGGATATATCTGGACAATGGCTGGTCGATGAAATCAAACGTAATCGCTGGATTGTAAGTCGCACAACAATTCTGCCTGACGACCAGTCAGTTTTGCAGGAAACCCTCGCTTTGTGGGCTGACAGCGGCGAAATCGATATCATTCTCACCACGGGAGGAACTGGCTTTTCGCCCCGTGATGTGACCCCGGAAGCAACTCTGGCGATCATCGACCGCCTGGCGCCTGGTATTGCTGAAGCCATGCGATCAGCCAGTCTTTCTATAACACCTCACGCAATGCTTTCAAGAGCCGTTGCAGGAATTCGCAAACAGACCCTCATCATCAACCTGCCTGGCAGCCCAAAAGCTGCACTCGAAAACCTGGCGACGATCCTGCCTGCATTACCGCACGCGGTTCAATTGCTCAAAAGCGACCCAGCCTCTGAAAAAGGCCACAAAATATAAACTAGACAAACTGGGTTACCCTTGCCACGCCAAACGCCCTGCGCTATAATCACTGGCTGCACAGATAATTAATTAAAGAGGAATGTTCAATGATTGATGTAAACGATTTAAGAAAAGGCGTCACCTTTGAATTGGATGGCAACCTTTATAAAGTTCTGGAATACGCCCATAATAAACCCGGCCGCGGCAATGCGACGATACGCATCAAAGCGCGCGACCTCCGCTCAGGCACTACACTGGAAAAAACGTTCCAATCCGGCGAACGCGTTCAAGACGTCCGCCTGGAATTTCACAACGTCCAATATCTATATAAAGACGGCGATTTTTATTACTTCATGGATACAGAGACCTACGAGCAGCCCGGTTTAAAAGCCGATCTCCTCGGCGATTCAGCCGGTTTCCTGAAAGAAGGCATGGAAGTAAAGTTGACTTATTACAACACCGAGGCAATCGATATTGAACTCCCCACAACGGTCGACTTGCTGGTAACCCACGCGGAGACCGCCGTTAAAGGCGACACAGCCACTGGCGTAACCAAACGGGTTGAAACCGAAACCGGCCTGGCTGTTCAGACACCTTATTTCGTAAAAGAAGGCGACATCATCCGGGTGGATACACGTAACGGATCGTACGTCACCAGGGTATAATTCCTTTTCTTGTTACCATTAACGACTTGTCCCCAGCCGGGGACACTTTTTTATCAAGCGATTGAATAATGAAAACACCATTCGGCTTTGAATGCCCCTACTTTTTTGGCGATTATTATCGTGGCCGTAAACGTGAAGAATGCCGTCTGTTAGAGAAATCAGATCAAATGAAATGGAATCCGGATATCTGCAAAACCTGTCCGGTTCCATCCATAACGCTGGCAAACGCCTGCCCCAATATGACGTTGAAAGCTCAGGTTAAACGAACAATCATCCTCACCAAACGAATGGATATTAAAGCCTGGTGCAAACTATCACAAAAATTCGTCTCTGAGCCCCATATCGGCTGCGGACAATGCCACACGTTGTCGCTTGATACAAACGAGGAATCCAAATGACGCTGACGCTGCTTGTTGATCTGGATGACACCCTCCTGTCCACAAACATTGAAGCTTTCCAACCCGCTTACATAAAATCCTTATCCACATACTTTACCAAATATGTCCAGCCTGAAAAGATGGTTCCGATTCTGTTGAGCGCCATCAAAGCCATGACCGAGAACGATGATCCCGCTGTGACAATAAAAGAGAAGTTCGACAAATCATTTTACCCCAAGCTCGGCCTCGATGAAAATGAAATCAGGGACTATGTGGATCGTTATTATGCAGAGGTGTTCCCATCGCTGCAATCAATCACAACGATTCGCCCCGCCGCGAAAAAATTTATTGACGCCGCCCTGAACAGGGGTTATAAAATTGCAATTGCCACAAATCCTTTCTTCCCGCGCCAGGCAACCTATCACAGATTAAGATGGGCCTGTTTACCGCCAGAAGAATACCCTTTCGAAATCATCTCAACTTACGAAGATTTTCATTACACAAAACCCAACCCGGCGTATTTCACCGAATTATTGGCGCAGATTGGCTGGCCCGATCAACCCGTTATCGTGATCGGAAATGACGTGGAAGCAGATATCAAACCGGCCAATCGTCTGGATATTCCGACCTTCTGGGTAAATGAAGATCCAAACGCCAAACTGGTGGGCGAGACAGAAGCGCCAATCTGGCGCGGCTCATTGGATGACATCATGCCTGCTCTGCAGGCTGCCGAAGCAACGCTCTCAACTCCCACTTATACCTCACAGGTTGGAATGCTGGCCGTTCTGAAATCGACTCCTGCGGCAATCGATACGTTCATGAAACAAACCGACTCACGGTCATTGAGCGCCCGACCAGAAAAAGACGAATGGTCTTTCAGTGAAATCCTCTGCCACTTAAGAGATGTCGAAAAAGAAGTTAACCATACCCGCCTTGAAAAAATCCTGACCGAAGATAACGCTTTCATTCCAGGCATCGACACGGATACCTGGGCCGTCGAGCGGGATTATTTCCATCAAGACGGCGCCGCTGCATTGAGAGATTTCATGAAAGCTCGTTGCGAAACAATCGCCATCCTCGATAAAATTCAATCAACCGATTGGGAACGAAAAACCCGGCATGCAATTTTTGGCCCAACGACGCTTGCAGAACTGGTATGCATCATCGCTGCCCATGACCGAAATCATATCTGCCAGATTTTCAACACCCTGAAAACGCTCAAATAATTCCGCCATTTTTATTTCATTGATAACCTGTATTCATCTGCGCCAATCGGCAGCCAAAATCCCCCAGCCAGCAACTTGAGGTAACTTAAATATTTGGGTAATATTTATTGACATATTCTTATTCATTAACTAACATTATTTAATATGAATAGCACAAAAATCTCCAGGGATCAGGTGATAGGTTTGGTGATCCTGGTTGGCGGCATCATTCTGATTGCCATATTTGCCGCCATCTTTTCGCGCTCCTCACGGCAAGCTGTAGTTGTTGCCAGCAGCGAAGAAACAGCAAAATCCACAGAAACTGACAGCCAGGACCTGATTGGCGACACCAGTCTTTCAATTACCAATCAGTTAATTTTCCCCATTCATATTTATATCGACGGCGACTATATCGGCGATATCGAAGGAAATTCAACCAAAATGGTTATTCAACCCCGCCTTCCCAAAAATGTCACCTGGGATATCGCCAAACCCACAATTGAAGGAAATCAATCGATTGGCGATGACATGTACGGAGGTTTTGATCCTGCAATCAACGGAAGAATTTTATCCATCGACAACAATATCGCCGGTCAATTATTATATGTTCCCGACATAATCAACAACACAAATCACACCTGTGATGCAACCATCAGCGACAGCACCCGACAGGATAAACTGGCCAACGTGATAAAACCGCTCCAGACAACCTGGCTGGGCTACTACAAATTATTCAGCAGTTCGGTAGTTAAAATACAATGCAGCGACTCGACCACCTGGGAAGCTCGTCCAATATCGACTGACCCATCTTCTTTTGGAAAGGCATTCGCTGCCAGTGGTGTGCTCAACCTGGTAATTAACGAATAATCAATATCGCAATCGATGTTAAGAAAACCGCAGATAATCTAAACTTCAAAAATATCTGCGGTTTTCATATTCTTGTTTACATTACTGTAACTTATTCAAGACTTTCGAGGTAATCAATCAACAGACGAATACCAAAACCGGTTGCCCCTACAGGCGAATATGGCAACTCTTTTTCGCTATTCGCCACTCCTGCAATATCCAGGTGAGCCCAGGGAGTTTTGGCGTCGACAAATTGCTGCAGGAAAATGCCGCCGGTGATGGTTGATGCTGTCCTTCCACTGCTGCAATTCAGCATATCAGCATCCACACCCTTAATGATATCGAAATATTCCTCATCTAACGGAAGCTGCCAGAGACGTTCATGTGTTTTTTCTCCCGAAGCAATTAACTGCTTTGCCAGATTTTCATCATTAGCCAAGATACCCGCGCGCACGTAACCCAGCGCGACGATTACCCCCCCGGTCAAAGTTGCCAGATCAATCATTGCTGCTGGTTTAAATTCTCGTTGAGCATAAGCCAAAGCATCTGCCAACACCAGACGACCTTCTGCATCGGTTGAAACGATTTCGATTGTTTTACCCGACAAACTGGTCAATATATCATCAGGTCGATACGCCTCCTGCGAGACCATATTTTCCGCCGCGCCAATAATTCCAACAAGGGGGGTCTTAAGCTTCATTTCCGAAGCAGCGACAAGCGTTGCAACGACAGCCAATGCGCCGCACTTGTCATATTTCATACCCACAATGTGATCGCTTCCCTTGATGGAATATCCACCGCTATCAAACGTGAGCGCCTTCCCAACAAGTGCAATCGGGGCCGATCCTTTTTTCTCGGGTAAACCCGCATATTCCAGAACGATCAACCGGGATGGCGTTTTACTCCCCTTTCCGACTGCCAGTATAGCTCCAGCGCCCATTTTCTCCAACTGCTTATCATCAATGACGGTGCATTTCAGAGAATACTGATCGGCCAGTTGTTCAACCCATTCTGCCAGCGTAACCGGATTAATGACGTTTGCCGGTTCATGCGCCCAATTACGCGCCAGACGCACCGCATCCGTCAATATGGTTTTTTTAGAAACTAATTCCTTTAAGGTGTTTACATCTGACTTTGTCAGCAGTGTAATCGTCGTTAATAAGGGCTTTTTGTCGTCTGCCGTCTTATAACAATCAAACCGATATGAACCTAACTGAATGCCCTCGATCAACGCCCCTAAAGCTTCGCTGCCGCCCATTGATGGAATTTCTGATACATCAACACCTGCTTCAGTCGCATTATTTTTTTGCAGCCAGCGAACCAAAGCCGCTCCAGAACGCCTGAAGACGTCAGTATTTGCTTTTTTTCTGTCGCCAAGCGAAACTTTTGCCGAAAATGTTTTTTCAGTCGTTTGCATCAGAAGGCCAATATCGCCAACTTCTTTACCAACCTGTCCAAATTTACTACTTTTTTCAGGCGCAAAATCAAAAGAAAAAATGGTTTCTCCCTCCCATTTTTCAATAGATTTCACTTCAATCTGTAACTGGCTTGAATATTTCTTCATAAAAATATAATTGATTCCTTT
>CAZDAW010000149.1:0-5680 GCA_964503685.1 uncultured Anaerolineaceae bacterium
TTGCCATGGTTTTCCCCTTTCCTGAGGATACTGTCCATCCTGCCTTGCCTTATCAGACAGAAACCCGCGAACCAGCCGCGGGCTTCCGTCTGTTTTTTCCGATTTTTTGCATCAAACCATTAAAGACTTTTGGCCATCTTGACCATCAAATCCACCGTGCGGCAGGAATATCCCCATTCATTGACGTACCAGGTGACAACTTTCACCAGGTTGCCGCCCAGGACCATGTTGTAGGGCAGGTCAACAATGGAAGAGCGGGGATCGCCTTTGAAATCGGTGGAAACCAGGGGATCGCCATATTCACCAGTGGTAACACCCAGGATGCCTTTCAGTTTGCCATTGGCGGCAGCGACGAAAGCGGCATTCAGGTCTTCCTTGGTGACGGATTTTTCAACCGTCGCGGTGAAATCAACCACGGAAACGGTGGGAGAGGGAACGCGCAGGGAATAGCCGTCGAATTTGCCTTTTAATTCGGGCAGTACCAGGGCGATGGCTTTGGCAGCGCCGGTGGTGGTGGGGATGATATTCAGACCAGCGGCGCGGGAGCGGCGCAGTTCTTTTTTGTGGCCCTGATCCAGAATGACCTGATCGTTGGTGTAGCTATGGATGGTGGTCATGGTGGCGTACTGGATGGTGCAGAGTTCATGCAGAACTTTGGCAGCCGGGGCCAGGCAGTTGGTGGTGCAGGAAGCGTTGGAAACCACATGATGCTGTTTGGGGTCGTATTTATCTTCATTGACGCCCAGAACAACGGTCAGGTCTTCGTTCTTCGCGGGAGCGGAGATGATGACCTTCTTTGCGCCGCCTTTTTCAATGTGAGCGCGGGCGCCGGCTTTACCCTTGGCGGGATCGCCCAGGGCATCGACGAACAGGCCGGTGGATTCAACAACGATATCCACACCCATATCGCCCCATTTCAGCATAGCGGGATCTTTTTCAGCGGTGACTTTAATCTTCTTGCCATTGACAACCAGGTCATTTTCAGCGATTTCAACTGTGCCGTCAAAGCGGCCGTAGTTGGAGTCATATTTGAACAGATGGGCGTTTGTCTTGCTGTCAAACAGGTCGTTAATTGCAACGACTTCCAATTCGCCACCGGCGCGTTCAATAATTGCTTTCAAAACCTGGCGGCCGATGCGGCCGAAACCATTGATACCAACTTTTACTGCCATGGATTACCTCCTGAGGAATGATGTAAATTTTCCATGCCTTCTGAAAGGCGGATTTACCTGTCTATTGACAATGTATCTCGATTTAGCAACGGACCGGTTCTCTCATAGAATAGGTCCATTATAACCTGAGCCAGCCTTCCTGAATCATGTCTCCACGGATTAATGGGATCGATTAATTCGCCGGCATAGGTCGAATACTGCTCGCCCAGGTTCTCATCGATGCGCACCCATTCAACACCCTCTGGGAGATTCAGGTCCTGTTTCTGATTGCATATCACCAGATCGAAAATCCGTTGATTCAGGTGTTTCTCTATGGTACGGATATGGTCAGCTGTGGAAAAACCATCGGTTTCGCCCGGTTGGGTAGCCACGTTTACGATATAGAATTTCGTTGCCCGGCTTGCACGAATAGCTTCCGAAAGATCGGGGACAAGCAGGTTGGGCAAAATACTGGTGAACAGGCTGCCCGGCCCAATAATGATCAGATCGGCGTTAAGGATGGCCTGCACAGCCGGTGGGTAGGCAAGAGGATTATCCGGCTCCAGCCAGACACGTTTTATTCGCCCATTGGTTAATGGAATATTGCTTTCTCCGGTTACCCTGATATCTGATTCATCATTTGCGCTGGTTTTATCTGCCACCAGGCGAACATCATGCAGTGTTGATGGCAGGACACGCCCCTGAACGGCCAGAACACGCCCTGATTCCGCCACGGCTTCCTCAAAGGAACCGGTAATATCAGCCAGCGCCGTGATAAAGAGATTACCCAGTGAGTGACCATTCAATCCGGCACTTTCACCAAAGCGGTACTGGAATATCTGGGTCAACAAAGCTTCATCACTTGACAGGGCGGTCAGGCAGTTGCGGATATCGCCCGGTGGAAGCACACCCATATTGCGGCGCAATTCTCCGGAAGAACCGCCATCATCTGCAACAGTCACCACCGCTGTCAGGTTTGTTGTGTGATTCTTTAAACCACGCAGCAGCGCGGAAAGTCCCGTCCCGCCGCCAATCACAACAACCCGCGGGCCGCGCTCCTTTTTTCGAAAAGTACTGATGGCATCCAAAACAGGTTTGCCGGGGGTTAGATAAGGTTTCAATAGAGCCCGGTTTAATTTATAGGTGCCAAACAGAATGCAGGCCAGACCAATTCCGCCAAAGATGACCGCCCGCAGGGGACGTTCAAGGAAACGCAGCGACAGGTAGGATAAAACAGGCAGCCACCAGGTTTCCGGTGCGGTCCGATAGACGTCCAACACCAGCACGGCAAACCCCAAGCCGATTAACATGGCGCCGATCAGAATAACCAGCAGCCAGCGTTTTACACCCAGGCCGGGCACCAGCCAGCGTAATTCTTTAACCAATCTCTGACCGGCTCGTAATAACCAACTGGTGGAAGATTTTTGCATAGCCATAGAAATATAGCAGGGTTCAAGATTTCAGTCAACCGACGCTACTCCTACGCATAGGGTTGCAACGCTCTTGCCATTTTTGGGTATTCTTTTTCCCGGCGACTCGACAGACACAGCGACCGGATGGATTTTTCACGGTTGTCTGGGAAGTTTGCGATTTTTCAAATAGAGCAGTCGACTATGTCATTTCAGCCCAAATGGGTTGTTACCTACTATAATAATCGCATGCTTCCTGATTTTCGTGTTCGCCAGCGTGATTATCTGCTTGAAATTGCCGCCGGCCTGGCCGGTGAATTAGACCTGAAGACTCTGCTGGAACGCATCCTGGGGGTAAGTATTGAAATGTTGGCCGGACAGGCCGGTTTAATCGCCCTGCGTTCCGATACACAGGGCTGGAAAGTGCAGACCAGCGTTGGGATTCCCCCTGCTTTCCTGAAAGCCATCACACCCTTGCTGGCAGACATCCCCTCCTCTGTTGAAACAGTCGAAGCGGAAATTCCCGAAATAAACCGCCTGCTGGATAATCTCACCTTTGCTGCCAGCATGGGTTTTCTTACAGGTGTAGGCCTGCCATTGACCTCCCGCCAGAAAGTAGTGGGTGTGATCTACATCTTCCGCAGTTACCTGGGAATTTTTTCCAAGACAGACCGATCCCTGTTGAAAAGTTTTGCCAATCAAGCGGCTGTCGCCGTTCAAAACGCCCAGCTCTACAAGCAGGTCACCCAGGAAAAGCAGCGCATGGAAGCATTGCTTAATAACGCAGGTGACGGCATTCTGATTCTCAATCCTGATCGCAAAATCCAGGTGAGCAACGCGTCGTTCAGCCGTCTCTATGGGCTGGATGCCAATCACATTCAGGGTAAGAATCACGATCAGATCATTCAATGGGCCGGGCCAACCCAGGGGGTTACCCTTGAGCAGGCGGAAGCCGGCGGCTGGCCGCTTACCCCGCATGCCCAGTTATATGTGGAAGGGGATTTAAAACGCCAGAACAACCAGGTTCCGCTGCCGATTGGTATTACCTACGCGCCCTTATTGTCTGAAGAAGGCACACTCCTGAATATTATTGCCACCATCCGCGATATCACCCGCTTTCGCGAAGCGGAAGAGTTAAAAAGCACCTTTATATCCATCATCAGTCATGAATTAAAAACGCCGGTAGCCTTGATCAAGGGCTACGTTTCCACCCTGCGGCGTGATGACGCGCGCTGGGATCGCAAGGTGGTCAACGAGAGCCTGCAGGTGATCGAAGAAGAGGCTGACCGTTTGACCGGCCTTATTGAGAATATGCTGGATGCCTCTCGCCTGCAGGCAGGCGGTGTTTCACTTAAACAATCCGATATCCTGATCCCCGATATGGTCGAGCGATTGGTCAAACGTTTCCGCACTCAAACCACGAAACACACCCTTGTGACAGATTTCCCTGTTGATTTTCCTGTCATTTTGGCCGATGAAAACCGAATCCAGCAGGTACTTTCCAACCTTATCTCCAATGCCATAAAATATTCACCGGGCGGCGAAATCCGCATTGGCGGACAGGTCCGACCTGACCGGGTGATTATCAGCGTGAGCGATGAAGGGCCGGGTATTTCACCCAACGATATTCCGCATGTATTTGACCGCTTTTACCGGTCACCGGAGATGTCACGGGCCACTAAAGGTGCCGGTCTCGGGTTGTATCTCTCCCGTTCAATCATCGAAGCTCACGGGGGAAAAATCTGGGTTGATCCATCGCCTGAGGGAGCGCGATTCTACTTTACCCTGCCGCGAACGGCAAATGACCAGGTTTCCCGGGTATAATCCTTTCCATCCTTTTCATTGAGAGTGTTCGTTATGGCAAAAACCCAAACCATGTGTCCCCGCTGCCACCAACCCGTATTGGTTGAAATGAGGCAGCTTTTTGATATAAACACGGATCCGCAGGCCAAACAAATCCTGCTTTCAGGCAACTATAATGTCGTGCGCTGCCAGAGTTGCGGATACCAGGGAACAGTTCCAGCCCCACTGGTCTACCATGACCCGGAGAAAGAACTTTTGCTCACCTTTTTCCCCGGTGAACTGGGACTGCCTGTAAATGAACAGGAGAAATTGATTGGTCCAATTATCAATCAGGTGGTCAACGCGTTGCCGATGGAGAAACGCAAAGCCTATATCCTGCGTCCGCAATCCATGTTCACCTACCAGTCCATGATTGAAAAGATACTGGAAGGCGACGGCATAACCAAAGAAATGCTGGAAAACCAGCAGAAGCGTGTTGGTCTGATTCAGCGATTGCTGTCCACGACCCCCGATTCATTGCCGGAAGTATTGAAGGCGGAGGAAAGCCTGATCGACGCGAATTTCTTCAGCATACTCAATCGTCTTATCGAAGGTTCGCTCGCGCAGGGCGATCAACGCTCTGCACGCGCGTTAGCCGGCATTCAAAAAGCGGCACTCGAAGAGACCGAATTCGGTAAAACCATTAAAAAGCAGGCGGAAGAGACAGACACCGCCGTAAAAGCATTACAGGAAGCCGGCAAGGATGGGTTAACCCGCGAAAAATTGTTGGATATTCTGATCAATGCCACAAGCATGACACAGGTGGACACCATCGTGTCAATGGCACGGGCTGGCCTAGATTACACTTTCTTTGAACAGTTGACCAACAAAATAAACGCCGCCAGTGGCGATGAAAAGAAACGGTTGGAAGATTTACGCGAACATATTTTGGATTTGACAAAAGAGATTGATCGAATCATGCAGGAAGAGATTGGACACGCGCGTGAATTACTGAACAAATTACTGGCCGAACCGGATGTGGAAAAAGCCACAGAAGCAGCGTTGGATTCAATCACCGAAATGTTTATTGAACTTATGCGGCAGGAAATACAATCCGC
The DNA here is from genome assembly GCA_964503685.1 of uncultured Anaerolineaceae bacterium. GTDB lineage: Bacteria > Chloroflexota > Anaerolineae > Anaerolineales > Anaerolineaceae > CAZDAW01. Next base: position 5,461 of record CAZDAW010000149.1, read on the forward strand.
CCGGCAGCTTAATGATATGGTGCGGCTTGAAAAGCTCACAAAAATCGCTGGCGTCATTCAAAAAGCCAGCGCCCCGCCCCCTGAAATCCAGTTCATTGAACTTCTCATGTCACTTAAAACGCCGGAGGAACGGTTGAAAGTCCTGCAGGATAACGAGGCCATGATAACCCCGGAAATGGTTTCTTTATTGAACAGTGTGGTAACCCAAAGCGAACAGCAG
>CAZDAW010000150.1:0-5587 GCA_964503685.1 uncultured Anaerolineaceae bacterium
CTTTTTCGAGGCTTTTTTGCTTCCTGTTGTCCGAACTCATGTCCGAACATCAGAACGCACTACTTGACGCCGGACCGTGTTTACCGTATAATAGCGAACACGTTCCTCGATAGCTCAATTCGGCAGAGCGGGCGGCTGTTAACCGCTAGGTTCCAGGTTCGAGTCCTGGTCGAGGAGCCAACTTTCTCAGCACCCTCAGCTACGCCGGCTGAGGGTGCTTCAGATTAAGGCCAAAATGATCCGGAAAATTATTGTTTAATGATGAGCGGCAATCCTGCGACCATTAAAACAACCTGATCGGCGATTTGCGCAAGGCGTTGGTTGGTCCGTCCTAAAAGATCACGGTACAGGCGTCCGAGAGGGTAAGGCGGCACAAGTCCCATACCAACTTCGTTGGAGACAATGATCCAATGGGTTGTTGTTTGCGCATAGGTGGAAAGCAATTCAGAGATTTCAGTATCCACGGCTTCTTGGGCTTCTGATTCTGCGCTTGATTCGGGCAATGCCATGAGAATGTTGTTTACCAGTAAAGTCACACAATCCAAAAGAATAATTTGAGCGTTGTGAGAGGTTGAGCGTAAAGAAGCGCCGATCTGTCGAGGCGCTTCAAGGGTCTGCCAGTGAGCGGGTCGAGAGGCCCGGTGCGCTGCGATACGGGCAGCCATTTCACTGTCGCTGGCTGTCGCAGTCGCAATATAAAGCACCGCTGCAGCATTGGCCTCGGCTATTTTCTGAGCATAGGCGCTTTTACCGCTGCGCGCTCCGCCCAGAATGAGCGTCATTCTTCTATCCATACCTGCTTTATACTCCTTTTGAGAGCAGCCAATGAGGTTAAGAAATCATCTTCGCTGAAAACTTCTAATGTCAAAACGCCGCTGTAATCGATCTGTTTTAAATAGCGGAGCACCGAATCAAGTTGATTATGGGGAGTATATTTTAACGATTGATGATCGCGATCGTTAATGCCATGAAGGTGGATCACTTTTACAGAAGGGAAAGCTTTTTTGAGATATGATACTGGATCATGGCCATCTAACCATAAATGCCCAATATCAACGCAGCGGCTGATGGATGTCTTTTCCAATACTGGATCGAGAAAATCCAGAGGATAGCCTTCCAGGTTTTCTACTGCCAATTGCCGGGGATCTTGCACCCACTCTGATACGATTTCCAATGCACGGATGGCGTTGTTTTGCCAACGGTTTAGCTCCATGACGGTTGCGCCGTTCTTAACTGTTTTGCCGTCAAGGTGTAAAACATAAGCCCACGGGTTGAGCGGCAATGTGCATTTGATTACCCGGTGTGCTTTGATCAATGATATATGCTGCTCATTCCCGTTCTCACCCAATTGCAGATCAAGCGGAAGATGAACGGTATAAGTCAGGTTGTTCGTTTTTGCCTGCTTAATTAGCGTGTTCAATACAATCTTATCTGGAAGATTATTAGGGCCGTCATCAATTTCGAATAGCACCAATTCAACATCATCCACTTTGCCCGATAAATAGTGGACATTTGGTAAGATGTCATCTGGGATGATGTAGGAAGTTGTTCCAATTCGAAACGGTAATTCGGGGAAGTACAGCATAATTTAACCAGATAGTGGAATTTGGGCGACAAATATGATCAGGATAACCAGCTCTGCCATCTCGACGGTTAATCCCAAAACATCGCCGGTGACGCCCCCCAGTTGTTTGCGCGCGATTAAGATGATCCCAAAAGTAACCAGAAGGGCAAAACCGCCTGCCAGAAATCCGCTCCAGCCTCCAAGAATTAATAAGAGTATTGGCAATATAGCTGCAAGAACCAGCAGGCGATTGGATAAGCCTGCCGAAAAATTAGCGCCTAAACCTTCGGGCCGCGCCGAAGGCTGACGGGCAACGAGGATGATCAGCCAGCGGCTCAGGCAGGCAGCATTGAGAATTGCCAGGTAAGCGGTATTTGCCGGCAAGTAAGCCACAGCAATCACTTTGGTTGTAAGGTGGAAAATCAGACCGCACACACCAAAGGTTCCAAGATGCGGATCTCGAAGGATTTCCAGACGTCTTTGGGGTGATGAAGCGTGAAATAACCCATCACAACAATCAGCCAATCCATCCAGATGCAGGGCGCCGCCAAGCAATGCCCACAACGCTACACACAGGCTCGCGCTGAGTAGTGGTGGAAAGGCCATATCTACCAACCATTTTGCGCAGGCAACAATGCCTCCAATTAAAACGCCTACCAGGGGGAACCAGACTGCCGATCGGCCCAGGTCGCCGGGTTTGATTTCCCGCGGAGAGCCGGCGGGCAGAATCGTCAGGAAGCTGATTGCCAGGCGCAGGTATTTCATATTCGGTCGCTCACTCCGGCTTCGGAAAAAGTTGCCATTTCGTTCAGGGTACGAACAGCAGCTTCAATCAGATGAAAGGCAAGAACTGCGCCAGTGCCTTCGCCGAGGCGTAAATCCAGGAGAAAGAGCGGTTTTAGCCCTATTCGTTCGAGGATTGCCGCATGGCCGACTTCGACCGATTGGTGCGATGCAATGAGATATGGTTTGACTTGAGGTACCAGTTCCGCGGCAATCAAAGCAGCAGCGCCGGAGATGAAGCCATCAATAACCACCGGAATACGTTTAGCGGCCGCGCCCAGAATCACCCCTACCAGGCCGGCGATTTCGAAACCACCCACTTTTGATAATACATCCAAGGGATCACCGGGATTAGGTCGGTTGATTTCGAGAGCCTGTTCAATAACAGTGATTTTGTGAGACAATTTGGCGTCATCCAGACCGGCGCCGCGTCCGGTTACCTGCCTGACAGGTAAACCAGTGAACACCGCAGCAATTGCAGCAGATGGAGTTGTGTTACCGATGCCCATTTCACCTGTCGCAACCAGGTTTAATCCCTGAACAATTTCAGCCTCTACCACATCGAACCCAACCTGGATGGCAGCCTCGGCTTGCTGGCGGGTCATAGCAGGACCTTTTGCCATGTTTTGGGTTCCGCGAGCCAGTTTTCGAGAGATCAGTCCTGGCATGGGATCAAAGTCAGCAGCAACACCGATATCGACCACGGCGACACGGGCGCCTGCCTGACGCGCTAAAACGTTAATAGCGGCTCCTCCCTTTAAAAAATTCAGCACCATCTGATGGGTAACTTCGGAGGGATAAGCGCACACGTTTTCTGCTGTAATACCGTGATCGCCTGCCATAACGATAACCGCTTTTTGGGAAACAGATGGGACGGGGCAGCCTGTCACTGCGGCTATCTGGATAGCGATTTCTTCCAGTCGGCCCAGGCTTCCGGCTGGTTTGGTGAGAATTGCCTGGCGGTCATGCGCAGCGTTTTCAGCTTCAACGCTGAGAGGGGGAATCGTTGGAAGAATCAAATTTGCTGTCTCCTGAAAATTTGGAATGATATTTTTTTTGTGTATTTAATTTAACGTCAATTCGGGGTAACTCATACGTTATAAATTTTGCTGATATTGTGAAGGGGCAGAGCGACTGACATCGGACCCAAAGGGAAAGCGATCTCTTTCAAGGGATAAGAGAGACTGCTTCGCCTTCAAGGAGAAATCACAGTGGCAAAAACCGGTAATTTTTCCTGATCCCGAACTTACGTTAAATTATAAAATATCAAAATATCTGCAACTCAAAAATTATACCAGCGCCGTTATATTTATTGGATAGAAAGTATCTGCAGAATTTAAAAAACAAGAGATGGCGACAATCATCGTGCAAAAAGGCCATCTTTTGTTGAGCGCTTATGAATAAAAAAGCGGCGCTGCGCAGTTAAAAATAAAACAGGTCTAGACAGCCAGGTGACTTACCCCAAAGAGTTGTTCGCGAATATTAACAATTTTGCGGCGTAAGCGATCGTCTCTTTCGAGCAAGTCGGCGATTTTATCACAGGCGTACATAACCGTTGTGTGATCGCGCCCCCCTAGTGCATCGCCAATTTGAGGCAGCGATATATTTGCGTCCTCGCGCAGCATATACATGGCAACCTGGCGGGGCAATGCCACGTCGCGTGAACGATCACGCCCTAACATCTCTTTTGGGTCAACGCCAAAGGCCACTGCAACTGCCTTGATGACATGTTCAGGAGCAACCTGGTGTTTGTGAGGGAGCAAGTCTGCCAGCGCCGATTCGACCAGTTGAGGCGTCAAAGGCAAGCCGCTCAGATCTGAGAATGCCAGAACCCGGTTCAGGGCGCCTTCCAGTTCGCGAATATTGGATTGCACTCTGCGAGCTATCACATAGAGGATATCTTCAGGCACTTCACGGCCGGCGCGCTCTGCTTTGGTGTGTAGAATTGCCAGGCGAGTTTCCAGGTCGGGCGGCTGGATATCGGCAATCAGCCCCCATTCAACCCGTGAACGTAAACGTTCTTCAAGGTTAACCAGAGATTTTGGAGGTCGGTCCGATGTGATAACAATTTGTTTGTCTTGCCCATGAAGCGTGTTGAATGTGTGGAAGAATTCTTCCTGGGTTTGCTCTTTGTTGGCGATAAATTGGATATCATCAAGAAGCAGGATGTCGATCCGACGATATTTATCGCGAAATGCCTGACTGGTATGGGCGCGGATGCTGTTGATGAAGTCGTTGGTAAACTCTTCAGAGGAAACGTATAGAACTTGCAGATTGCGGTTTCTATATGCATTCCCAATAGCGTGGAGCAGATGTGTCTTGCCCAGACCAACGCCGCCATAGAGGAATAATGGATTGTAGGCTCTGGCGGGGTTTTCTGCCACGGCCATGCATGCAGCATGAGCCAATCGATTACCGGCGCCAACCACGAAGTTCTCAAATGTATAACGGTTATTGACCGACAACAATTCCCCGCCCTTCTGGTTTGTAGTATGCGCTGCTTCCACCGACTCGTCATCCTCGATAGATTCGGCGAGGGGAATGCCATCTTTTTGAAGAACGATGAATTGAACTGATACTGATCGATTCATGCTGCCGGTTAATAGTTTTGCAACTGTACTGGAAAGACGACTTTCGAGCCAGTCTCGTGCATAAGCGTTTTGCACGCCGATTATGAAATTGCCATCCTCGCAAGAAACCAGTTCTGTATTACGCACCCAGGTATCAAAAGCGGGTTTTGGCATTTCCATTTGAAGTTGTCCTAATGTAGCTTGCCAGGCAGATTCTGCGTTCATGTGCTTGCCTTCTCCATAGATAAAAATTTTTAATTCATGCCATGATATTGATGCGCGATCTTATAATGCACCAACGAGCGCAGGAGCAAATTAATTTTGGCCTTATACAATTATGTTCCACCATTAACGTTTACTGCGTGGAGGATGAGCCCCCAGTCGAGCTAGTATAACTCGTTTGCTATCACTGTCAGGATTCTAGCAAAGTTTATTGATTCAAACAATAGGTATACCCTACGCTATCCTAAAAAAAGTGCATTCTTTAAGATTCAAAACCTTAAAAAATTGTTTGAGACTATCACCCTAAAATTATACCTAGAACAAACTTTTCCGTTGAGATATTGGGGGTGTACAAATGGTATACGCCATATATGGCGTGATTCTTGCTTGTGCTATCAACGTGGTTTTTTGTAAAATGATTCTTAATAAATTATTAATAACTGATTAA
>CAZDAW010000151.1:0-5163 GCA_964503685.1 uncultured Anaerolineaceae bacterium
AAAATTAAATTTGTAAATTTTATAAAAAATCCAGTATTATGTCAAGTATAACTCAATTTTAATTTTTCTTATTTGCACTCACCAGTCACACGCCAGCAAGCGACAGAGTGCCCGGGGGAAACTTCTTTAAACGCCGGCTCTTTTTGAGAACAGCAATCCATGACAACCGGGCAGCGCGGATGAAAGCGACACCCGCTCGGCGGGTGCAGTGGGCTGGGAACATCGCCTTTTAAAATTACCCGTTCTCGCTTAACTGTCGGATCAGGGATAGGTATCGCCGACATCAAAGCTGTTGTGTATGGGTGAAGGGGGTTTCGAAAAAGTTCTTCTCGAGAAGACAACTCAACCATTTTCCCAAGATACATCACCGCGACGCGATTCGAGATATGTTCAACGACGCTCAAATTATGAGCAATAAATAAATAAGTCAGGTTAAATTCCGATTGAAGGTCCTTCAATATATTCAAGACTTGTGATTGAATCGAGACATCCAGAGCCGATACCGGCTCATCGCAAACTATAAATTTTGGCCGAAGTGCAAGGGCGCGAGCAATACCGATTCGCTGGCGTTGGCCGCCCGAGAATTCGTGCGGGTAACGGCGGGCGTGATAATCTTCCATGCCCACTTTCTTCAAGGTCTCGATAACGATGTCATAGCGCTCTTTCATCGTACCGATCTTATGAATATTCAATCCTTCCATGATCGATTCCCCAATCGGCGTCCGGGGGTCCAGGGAAGCGTAAGGATCCTGAAAAATGATTTGCATATGACGGCGCATGCTTTTCATCTCGGCCCCGCGCAGCTTCATGATATCAGCGCCATCAAAACGAATGCTGCCAGAATTCGGCTCGATCAGGCGCAGAATTGTTCTGCCAATCGTCGTTTTACCGCAGCCTGATTCACCCACCAACCCTAAGGTCTCTCCTTCTTTAACAGAAAAACTCACCCCATCAACCGCCTGCACCCAGGCAACAACACGCTGGAAAACGCCGCCCCTAACTGGAAAATATTTTACCAGGTTGTTGACCTGAACTAATTCTTTATCCCGGCTAGTTAGTTCTAAACTTTGTGCCATTAATAACCTCATTATCTTAGCTTTGTGAAGGTACTTCCTTCATCTTCACAAGCGTGTTATGTGTCGTTTATGCCGCAGTGATGGGCGCTTGATGTTGATCTTTACTTTGATAAAGCCAGCAACGAATTTTGTGTCCTGGAATATCGGTAGTCAGTTCGGGTTCACATTCCGTACAGATGTTCAACTTATATTCCTGTCTTGCCCGGCAGCGAGAAGCAAACCTGCACCCAGGCGGCAAATTAATCAAATCAGGCACAGAGCCCGGGATTACATCCAATCTGTCCATTACTTTACCCAGAATAGGAATAGAGCCAATCAAACCCTGGGTGTAAGGATGTAATGGTTTGGCGAACAATTCCGTGGTCGTTGCTTCTTCAACGATTCTCCCACAATACATCACTGCAACCCGATCTGCCATTTCTGCAATGACGCCAAGATCGTGAGTGATCAATATCACAGATGTACCCATGCGGTTACGCAAGTCCCTCATTAGATCGAGAATTTGCGCCTGAATGGTCACATCCAACGCCGTTGTCGGTTCGTCGGCAATCAACAATTGCGGGTTAAGCGCCAACGCCATGGCAATCATCACCCGCTGTGCCTGCCCACCAGACATTTCATGCGGGTAAGCAAAAGCCTTCTTCTTTGCATCCGGGATTCCGACCAGGTTGATCAACTCAACAGCCATTTCCCAGGCTTCATTCTTTTTAATATTTTTATGAATCTCGAGAACTTCTGCCACCTGGTCGCCCACCGTAAACACCGGGTTAAGGCTGGTCTGCGGCTGCTGAAAGATCATCGAAATTCGATTGCCGCGCATATCGACCATCTCACGTTCCGTGAGTTTTAGCAGGTCTCGGCCCTCAAAGAGGATTTCCCCACAGATAATCTTACCTGGTGGGCTGACCAGGCGCAAGATTGAAAAAGACGTAATACTTTTTCCACAACCCGATTCACCGACCAGTCCAAGAACTTCGCCGGCCTTAACCGAAAAATCGACGCCGTCCACAGCCTTAACCACGCCAGCTTCGGTATAAAAATAAGTTTTCAGATTACGAACTTCCAGGAGTGATTCAGTCGTTTTTTCGAACACGCTATGCCTCTTTGCTCTTGTGATAATTGGGCACCAATAAGGGAGTTAAACAGCAATTATAACCGGATATTGAAATATGTCACGATTATTTTAGATATTAATTTTATTGAAAAATATGACCTTGCTGCGTGACTGTTCCAAGATTGGTAAAGTTCATTGAAAGCGCCAAATGTGGTGGTAATTGCATGCACATTTACACCACCTATGGCTGTTACCAGCCGATTTTACCAACTTTGAAACAATCACCTTGCTGCTTCACCCATCTTATGATAAAATCTTTCTGCTATGCCCCCATCGTCTAGCGGCCTAGGACGTGGCCCTCTCAAGGCCAAAACCGGGGTTCGAACCTCCGTGGGGGCACACTGACGTAGACATAAATTTGTCTAACAGTGATCGAACAACCAGCATGTTCTATTATTGACTTGCCAGTGTTGGCAAGTTTTTTATTGATAAGGAAGAAAGATAAATGAGTAATTTTGAAACGCTTGACCTGAACCGTGACTTATTGAAGGCAGTCAGTGAATTAGGGTACGATGAACCAACCGCTATTCAAAAACAAGCCATCCCTGTACTTCTAACAGGAAATGACGTTTTAGGTCAGGCGCAAACCGGCACCGGCAAAACCGCCGCCTTCGCCTTACCCCTCCTCAACCGCCTGGATCCAACATCGAAGCACGTTCAGGCTCTTGTAATGGCGCCCACTCGCGAACTAGCCATCCAGGTAAATGACGCAATTACCCAATTTGGTAAATACATGGGCGTTAAAGTGCTGCCAGTTTACGGCGGCGCCTCCTATGAACGCCAGATCAAAGGTTTGAAACAGGGCGTGAATATTGTGGTGGGTACACCCGGCCGTCTGTTAGACTTAATCAACCGCAGCGCTTTGAATTTAAGTCAGGTTGAATATCTGGTATTAGATGAAGCCGATGAAATGCTCAATATGGGTTTCCTCGAAGAGGTCGAAGCCATCATTCAACAAACGCCGGCCACCCGCCAGACAGCTCTCTTTTCAGCAACTTTGCCCAAACCGATCCGTAAAATGGCCAACCAATATTTGAACAACCCGGTCGAAGTCATTGTCCAACACAAAAAGATGACCGTTGAGAACACCGAACAGCGTTATTACCTTGTTCGTGAAGACGACAAGATTGCCGCTCTGGTACGGCTGTTCGAAATGGAAGAAGTCAAAAACGCCCTCATCTTCACCCGCACCAAGGTACGCGCCGCTGACCTCGCCGAAGCGTTGATGGAAAGAAATTACCTGGTCGAGGCCTTGCATGGCGACCTCAAACAAGAGACTCGTGAAAAAGTATTAGGCCGCTTTCGCAAAGGGTTGACCCAGGTATTGGTCGCCACCGATGTAGCTGCCCGCGGACTGGATATCGACGATATTTCCCATGTGATCAACTTTGATATCCCCTATGACGCGGAAGATTATGTTCACCGAATCGGACGCACAGGGCGCGCAGGTAGAACCGGCATCGCCATTACTTTTGTCAACTCAAAAGAGCAACGCCTGATCCGTGAGATCGAACGCTATACCTGCCAGCCAATGACTCTGGCCAAGCTGCCCACTGTCAAAGAAGTCCTTGCCCGGCGAGATGAGCTTTTCACCGATCAACTTGTCGCCCGTCTGGCGTTGGAAGAAACACAGCAAGGTCGAAAACTGGTCGAACAAATCATCGACTACGGTTACGATCCCATCGAGATTGCAGCAGCCGCCATTCAGATGGCGCGTGAAATGCAAAAACTGCCCACTCTTGATGAAATCAAATCATTCGAGACTTCGACAACAAGAGAAAAAACAAAAATTGTCGGTAAACAACATCGGCGCAGCAACGGTTACGAGCCGGGCATGGTCCGACTTTCGATCAACGTGGGCAAAACCCACGACATCAAACCCCGCAATATCGTCGGCGCCATCGCCAACCGCGTCGGTATCCCTGGCAGCGCCATCGGCGAGATCGACATCCAGAAGCAGAAAACTTACCTGGACGTTTCAGAAGAATTTGTCGAAGATGTCATCCGTAAAATGGGCAACTGGAAGATTCAGAACAAGGCCGTCACCATTCGCTGGGCTGGCCCGGAAGATAACCGGGTGCCTGTAATTTAACCCTTTTCTGCCATAATCAATCTCAAAAATGGTAAATTTGACTTGGAACCGAAAAGGAGACAAGCCAAAGGATCTTACAGACAAGCAATGGGCAATCATCCAGCCCTTGATACCAGCCGGAAGGGCGAGGCCGCCCAAATGAGATAACCGGGAAATCATGAACGGCATATGCGTACAGGTTATACAAATGGAAAGACATGCCCGATCGATATCCACCATACCAGACCTGCCGGGTAAACTCAAGTGCGTTTGAGAATATCCTTCGAGCATTAATAAAGGGTGTAAAAGAACGAGGAAATTGGATATAGACAGAATGTTTTATCAATGGCTCTTTTGCCATTGCAAAAAAGGGAGACTTGGGGTGGGAAAAACCAGGCGGGGTAAAGGTACAAAGATCATGGCATCGGCAAACACAACACTATCGCCATATCGTTGGAAGTGCTTCGCCGCCTGAAGTAACCCTGATGGAAGATATTCTGGAAGCTCGTTTCACTGAAGAATTGCCGGATCAACTGATTGGCAACAAAGCCTATGGCAGCGATTCACTGAATGAAAGGTTGAAAGAAAAAGGCGTTCAGAGGAACGCACCACATAAGACGAATCGAAAAAAGGAAAAGACTCAAGATGGTCGTCCTTTGCAGCGCTATCGCAAACGTTGGAAAATCGAGCGTTTGTTCGCTTGGTTGCAAAACTTTAGTAAAATTCTGGTTCGCCATGACCATCTTCTGGTCAATTATCTGGCTTTTGTCCAACCAGGTTATATGCTGATTTTGCTTGGATAATATTTTTGAGATGGCTTCTGATAAAAACGCCTGGGAGTACTGCCCCCAGGCGTTTTCATCCATTTGTTTGAGAAAATTCAGTTCTACAGGACTGCTTAC
>CAZDAW010000152.1:0-4921 GCA_964503685.1 uncultured Anaerolineaceae bacterium
ACATTGAAGATTTATTACGGTCAATGATATTATTTTTACTGTGAAGTTGTTTTTATTGGCCTTCATCTTTATTTACAGCTATAATTGAGGGCAATCAATTTGTATGTGGTTTGCGCCATATTGACATCTCCGGAAGAAATTTACATTCGCCAGTTGCACCGATAGTAATTTGCACGTCGCTTTGACCGTCGATTATTAAACCAAAACCAATAATGAGGGATTACTATGATTTCAAATTTGGAAGCCTTATCTCATCTTTCTCCAGTCTGGTCACGGTCTAACAATATTGTCATTGAGCGCGGTGAAGGGTGTTATCTTTATGCTGCTGATGGCAAAAAGTATCTTGACTTTACTTGTGGCATCGCGGTAACTAACACTGGTCATTGCCATCCAAAGGTTGTGGCAGCCATCCAAAAACAGGCCGGCTTACTTATCCATGGTCAGGTAAACCTGGTTATTCATCAGCCAATATTGGATCTAATGCATGAACTCAAATCAATTGTCCCTCCAGTTTTAGATGGGTATTTCTTTAGCAATTCGGGCGCTGAAGCTGTTGAGGGCGCAGTTAAATTGGCGCGTCATGCGACTGGGCGGCAAAACATCATCGTATTTCAGGGGAGCTTTCACGGGCGTACAGTGGGTACCATGTCGATGACAACGTCAAAAACCAGCTATCGTCTGGGTTATCAACCGCTTATGCCAGGAGTCTTTGTTGCCCCTTATCCTTATGCCTACCGTTATGGTTGGGAAGAGGAACAAACCAGTCAGTGGTGTCTTGATGAGTTAAATTTTATCTTGATGACACAAACAGCTCCCCAGGAAACTGCCGCAATTGTCGTTGAGCCAGTTTTAGGTGAGGGCGGTTATGTGGTGCCGCCTGCCAGTTTTCTTAAGGGGTTACGCGAGCTTTGTACACAACACGGCATCATGCTGGTTATTGATGAAATTCAGTCGGGCTTTGGCCGCACCGGCAAATGGTTTGCTCACCAATATTTTGATATTCAGCCAGATATTATGACGGTCGCTAAAGGGATTGCTTCCGGTCTGCCGCTTTCAGGTGTTTTTGCCCCAATGGAAATTATGAAAAAGTGGCTTCCTGGCTCACATGGAGGCACGTATGGCGGAAACGCGGTTGCCGCCGCTGCGGCTGTTGCAACGATTCAGGTGATGAGCGAGGAACATCTATTGGAAAATGCCCAGAAACGTGGTGCGCAACTTGTTGCTGGTTTACGCGGGCTTCAAAAAATCTACCCGATTATGGGCGATATCCGTGGTCTGGGGTTAATGGTTGGTACTGAATTTCGTACCGCTGATCGTAAACCAGATAAAACTACAACGAAGGCTATTCAAGCGGCATGCCTGGAAAGCGGTCTGATGTTGCTTACCTGTAATCCTTGGGATAATACGATTCGCTGGATTCCTCCGCTTGTTGTTTCTGAAAAACAAATTGATGATGCATTAGGAATCTTTGAGGCAGCTTTAAAATCGAGCGTTAAAAAGTGAGTAAATCTTTGTTGATCTGGTGTGTTCATTATTAGGCCAGATATTGTTGAAAATGACGTGTCTAAATAAAAGGAAATCCGATAATATTTTATGATTGGATTTCCTTTTATTAATTCTGATTAATTAACTCAATATTGCTGATGTCAACTGCTTATAAGGCTATCTTCAATGGCATCAAACGATATGTTTTAACCAAGCTATATTTACAATAGCTTATTGCCTCTTCGTTTGTTTGATAATATCCGCTATAATCAGTTTCATGTTCCGAGTTTGTCTATGCAACTTTTTTAAATCATTGTAATCATAAGGTGTTTCATGGGTAAAGTACTCTACTATAAAGCTGACGATTTAAAAGATTATATGGTGCGTTATTTTGTCAAGTTGGGTGTCTCTCCATCTGATGCTCTTATTGCTGCTGATGTGCTTTTAGCGGCGGATCTTCGCGGCATTGATTCTCACGGTATTATCCGTTTGTACACTTATTATGGCAGCCGTTTGCAAAAAGGTATGATTAATCCCATTACGGCGGTTAGTGTTCTTCGCGAGACAGCTACAACCCTGGCGCTTGATGGTGGTAATGGGCTTGGCCAGGTTGTTTCATACCACGCAATGCAGCGGTGCATTGAAAAAGCCAGTCAATTCGGCGTTTCGTTTGTAACAGTTCGCAACAGCAACCATTATGGGATAGCAGGTTATTATGCCATGATGGCGCTGCCTCACGATATGATTGGTATTAGCTTTACCAATGCTCAACCTCTGGTAGCTCCGACTTATGGGAGAACAGCAATGCTTGGCACAAATCCGATTGCCGTAGCTGCCCCGGCAGCCGAAGAACGCCCTTATGTATTGGATATGGCCACCAGTATTGTCCCTATTGGACGGGTCACTGTATATGATAAAGCAGGTAAAAATATACCTGAGGGGTGGGGTATTGATCGTGCAGGAAAGGTTACCACGGATCCTTCTTTAGTTTTACAGGGCGGTGCGCTAATGCCACTGGGGGGCACTGACCTTATGCGCGGGTATAAAGGTTATGGATTGGCTTTACTGGTGGATATTTTCTCTGGTGTTCTTTCTGGAGCAGCATTTGGTGCGAATGTTGCTCGTCCGAAAGATGAGAAATAGGGCACATATGTTGGACATTTCTTCGCTGCAATTAAGGTCGATGCTTTTCGAGATCCATCTGAGTTCAAGAAAGATATGGATGAGTTAATCCGTCAAATGAAAAACGCTCCCAAGGCGGTTGGTCAGGATCGGATATACATCCACGGAGAAAAAGAATTTGAGTTGGCTGAGCGGTACTTAAATGTGGGTGTTCCGCTAATGGCGGAGGTCGTCAAATCGCTTATCGAAGTTGGAAAGCAAATCGATGTTGAATTTGATTTGAAGCCGATTGCTGAAAAATTACAGAATTGATTATTTGTGTTCGTTTTGATATGCAGAAATATTTTATTGTAATTTAGAGAAATCAAAGGAGTTTTAATGAGAAGGCGACGTTTTGGTAGAACAAATTGGATGGTCAGTGAAATTGGGTATGGAATGTGGGGAATGGGTAGTTGGAGTGGTTCTGATGACGACGAGTCGCTTCAATCCTTGCAGTATTCGATTGATTTGGGTTGTAACTTTTTTGATACTGCCTGGGGTTATGGTGAGGGTCATAGCGAGAGACTCCTGGCGCAAATTTTGCGCGCAAATCCGGATAAACGACTCTATGTTGCTACAAAGATCCCACCAAAAAACTGGAAATGGCCCAGCCGGCGGGAGGATACCCTGGATGATTGTTTCCCACCTGAACATGTTGATTATTATCTCCACAGCAGTTTAGAGAACCTGGGAGTGAGTTGTGTTGATTTAATTCAATTTCATACCTGGGAGGATTCCTGGTTGGAGGATGATCGTTTAGTTAAGATTATCGATAAAATTCGCAGCCAGGGCTTAGCTAAAATGATCGGTATCAGTCTCAATCGTGGTGAACCCTGGAATGGTATCAAGGCTGTTCAAAGTGGATTGATTGATGTTGTGCAAGTTGTTTACAATATTTTTGAACAGAGCCCTGATGATGAATTATTTCCGGCCTGTCTGAAGATGGATGTAGGGGTAATAGCCCGCGTGCCTTTTGATGAAGGCAGCCTGGTTGGAAATTTAACTTTGGATAGCAAATGGCCAGAAGGCGATTTCCGCAACGTATATTTTGCCCCGGAAAAACTGAAAAATACTGTTGAACGTATTGAACGTATGCGGCCTTTAGTGCCATCTGGCATGACAATGGCCGAAATGGCAATGCGGTTTATTTTAAATAGCCCAGCCGTTAGTACAATTATTCCTGGAATGCGCAAATTGAGTCATGTGGAAAGTAATATCGCCTGTAGTGATGCGGGGCCATTGCCAGGAGCGTTATATACCAAGTTACTCTCTCATCGCTGGGATCGTAATGGAAATGATTAGCCTGGCAAAATAAAAAAAAACCAGTCATCCTGAAAATATCCTGAGGAATAAACCGCAACCGGCGTTCTTGGCTTTATCAAAATGACGGTTGCGGTTTGATGAATTTGATTTGTACGGTAATGATTTCTTCTTTGGAGAGTTTTCACCACATTGTATTATAATAATTCCGTGATTCAGCTTGCTATTCCCGGCCGTGATTCAATCCAATTAGAGCATCTGGTTTGTGATGTCAATGGTACACTGGCGATTGACGGCATTCCTGTTGAGGGAGTTGGGCATAAGTTGGTTCATTTGACACAATTCGTGAATGTACACTTGATAACGGCAGATACTCATGGCAAAGGGAATATCTTCAAGGAAAGTTTTGGTTTATCACTCGTTGTGATTTCACCCAGGGATGAAGCCAAACAGAAGGCTGATTTTATTACAAAATTGGGACCGAAAAGTGTTGCTGCAATCGGGCAGGGATATAATGATGCATTGATGTTGCGTGAAGCAGCACTGGGTATTTGTGTATTATCTCGCGAAGGCCTGGCATTAGAAGCTTTACAAAATTCCGATTTGCTGGTTGAGGATATAATAACTGCACTGGACCTGTTAGAAAATCCTCACCGAATCACTGCGAGTTTACGACGATGAGCATTTCAGGTAGTGAACCAATTCCAGATGAGCCAGAACAGTTGACGCCGGCGCGCCGGCGGCGTGAACGCCGATTAATTGCACCGCTGGATGCTGGTGAACGCGCAGAGTTTTTGGATGAACTGGCGCACCAATCTTCCCCTACATTTGATTTTTATATTTTTTCGTTATTAGCAGGTGTAATCATTGGAGCGGGTATCTTATTTAATTCACCAGCAATCATTGTTATGGGAGCGATTAGCGCCCCATTTATGGCTCCTGTAATTGGGATTTCTCTGGATAATATTTTAGGGTCAGGTAAATTTTTCAGCCGAACATTTTTTGGCTTTCTTAT
>CAZDAW010000153.1:0-4645 GCA_964503685.1 uncultured Anaerolineaceae bacterium
CAGCGGTTAGAAAATGGTTTCTTCTTTGGTTTCCCCTGCTTTTTCGAGAGGATACGTTCGGGTGTGTTGATAATTTTCAGGCTGCCGTCTTCAGCCCTGGCATAAAACGTGCTGAATCGATCCGCCTTGCTCTGGCTAACGTTGTATCCCGTATCGCCTAAACCCAACGGATCAATCAGATTATCCTGCAAAAACGCGGCGAAAGATTTCCCAGAAACGATCTCAACCAGGCGGGCGGCTACTTCCAGCGATGGGCCATAATGCCACACCGTATTGGGTTGAAAGGCAAGTGGAACATACGCCATCCGCTCAACTACCGTTGCCAGTTCATTGCCAGGGCGGATAGTGCGGAACAGGTTAGCCATTTCCAGTTCAGGTGGCGTGCCAAGTTGTCCCGAAATGGAAGCCATACCAGTGCTGTGAGATAAGAGCTGCCGGATAGTAATCGGTCTTTCCTTTTTTACCAGCTTTTCCCCATTTGTGTAAACCTTCGTATCATGAAAAGCCGGAATAAAATCTGCAATATCCTGGTCGAGCGCAAAGTACCCCTGCTCATAGAGCATCAATACAGCAGTAGTGGTAAAGACCTTCGTAACTGACCACAGCCGAAAAATAGTATCTGTTTGCATCGGGCGGTTACGCTCACGGTCTGCCAGTCCGTAACAGCCTGCTTGGAAAACTTGACCGCGCCGCGCCAGTAATGTCACTACGCCAGCTAACTTTCCGTCATCTACATATCGCTGCATCGTTGCATCCAAATGCCGGAGACGACTGGAAGAAATGCCTACTTGTTCAGGACAAACCGTTTGCATAGGAAAAACTGACCCTTCACATCAATGAAAGACTTATTTTAGTTATACTCGGCAACAGAATTTCAAGCTACACTGAAATCAGTCACGGTTCGCCTCGCGCAGTCTAGGCTAAAATTTTCCCTCACCGATGAGTTTCGCATCTCAGACGCAGACTTGTTGCTTGAACTTCAATTTGCTCTTACTGAATAAGGTACTTGACATTTCCGAAAAAAACGTGTTTTATTGTTATAGACAACGTTATCGATAACCTTGTCTAAGGTCTTATATTTTTCGAAAGATTAAATAAATACATCTTTAAGGTCTTAGGATTTTTATGGCTACAATTAAAGATGTTGCTGCAAAAGCAGGCGTTTCTATCAAAACCGTCTCACGTGTTATCAACAATGAGTCTGGTGTAGCAGAAACGACACGGCACCACGTTAATGAAGTTGTGCATGAACTTGGATATGTTCCTAACCTTTCAGCACAACGCCTCAAGCGCGGTAAATCCCGGTTGTTCGCCCTGATTCTGCCTCGTGTAGAGTCGCCGTATGCTATGCAGTTATTTAGCTGTATTTTGTCCGATGTTCGGCCACACCATTATTCGGTGCTCGCGCTTGAAAATCATCCTGACAAACCCCTCGCTGACATTGAATATATTGGACGTGTAATCAATAACCACCGGGTTGATGGATTAATCGTTGCTCCTCCGGGTAGTGACAACATTGAGTTAATGCGTTTCCTCAAGCACAATCGTATACCGTATGTGACGATCAACCCCAATTTTATGAATGAGCACCCCTTTTCAATTGAATCAACAGATCGAATTGGCGCGAATGAGGCGACAAGGTATCTCATCAGTTTGGGTCACACACGGATTGCACATATTACCTGCCTGACAACCGAGCGGTTTAGTCAGGAACGACGATTGGGATATTTTCAGGCAATGGAAGCTGCTGGACTGCCTGTGCCCACCCAGTTGATCTACGAAGGAGATAACAGCATTGAATGCGGGTACGAGGCAGCAGCCCAATTACTGAATATGCCCCAGGCTCCTACCGCAATTTTTGCGGGAAATGATGAGATGGCTGTGGGTGTAATTCTCGCGGGTCTGCATTTGGGAATGCGAATTCCTGGCGACTTATCTGTTATCGGATTTGATAATGCTTCCATTAGCGAACAGATTTTTCCGCGGCTAACAACAATCGCCCAATCTCTTCCCGAAATTGCACGGGTTAGCGTTGAAAAATTGCTTGAACTCATTGATCGCAAAAGTATTAAGCCTAATTATATTCAGATACCAACACACCTGGTGCTGCGGGAATCGTGCGGAATTCCGACAAAGAAATAGGTACTCACTATCCGGCGGGTTCAACAGTGCGGGCTGGCTTCGGAGAGGTGAGAGACGCACGACATCCACGCGAATCCTTTGCGACGTTACACAGTCAGCCAGCGATTTTAGCCCTCTTGGGCGAAGGTACTGTATGTAATATTGGGCCAGTTTGAATTTATACTCGACACCGGTTCTTTTTTGGAGGGAACTCATGACTGTATCTGAACAAAAAATTAAACCCAAACGGCGGGTTGCGCTGGGAGGGTTCCGCGAACTTAATGTACTTCTGGCTTTTCTTTTGCTGTGTGGCTTCTTTTATTACCGAAATCCAGAAGTGTTTCCCAAGGCAACGAATCTGGCGATTATCATGCGTTTTGTGGCGACCTTCGGGATGTTGGCGATTGGGGAAGTGTTTATCATCATCACCACCGGCATTGACCTCAGCGTCGGCTCACTGGTAGCCCTCACCAGTATCATCGTTGCCACATTGATCTTAAAAGGAATCGGAATGTTGGACGTAGGACCGATTCCGATGGCATTCGCCATTATCCTGACGGTGTGTGTCGGGTCATTATTTGGAATCTGGCACGGCGTGTTTGTGACCAAACTACGCATACCGCCTTTTATCATTACGCTGGGAACGTGGCTGATAGCTCGCGGACTGGCGGCTTATATCACAAAAGGTTATCCCGTGGTGTTTCCCTACAAAGGGGGCCACAAGTTATTTCTGAAACTGGGGCAGGGCTACTATCACCACATCCCCTATTCCTTCATGATCCTGATCGTCATCGCCATCATTGCGACCATCATTCTTAATTACAGCAAACTCGGTTATCGCATTTACGCAGTGGGCGGCAATCTGGAAGCGGCTCGCCTGTCCGGGATTAATGTGGACCGGGTGCGTATTTTCTGCTACGGCGTAAGCGGCACACTGGCTGCGGTTACAGGCATTTTGATGGCATCCCGGCTGGGCCAGGGTACGCCAACAGTGGGGGCTTCGTATGAACTGTGGGCTATCGCTGCCAGCGTGATCGGTGGTACCAGCCTGTTTGGAGGCGAAGGCACGATTCTGGGCGCGTTGCTCGGCGCGGGCATCGTAGGAGTCATGCAAAATGGTATGGTGCTGGAAAACGTTTCGCCTTACCTGCAAGACATCATCCTGGGTGCTGTGCTGGTCATCGCGGTGGTATATGACACCCTTCGCCGCCGAATTACTCTTGATCAAATCAAATCATTTTTCAGTCAATTGAGTGTCCAACAGAAGAAAGGAGTGAAAGATACATAATCCGCCAAAGAATAACCCATTTTACGTTGTGACATCGAACACCTTGTCAGGTATCTATATAAGGAGGATTTTCATGAAGCGTTATCTGGTTACTTTAATTACGATTGCAATCGTGCTGGTCAGCATCGCCCCTGTGGTGGGAACACAGGCTCTGGCTCAGGACGACATCAAGATCGTGGTGATCGGCAAGTCGGTCCATCCTTACTGGTCCAATGTGGAATTGGGCGTCCGGGCGGCGGCTGAAGACCTGGGGTTGTCGGAAGACCAGGTAGTCTTCTTTGTTCCGCCAACCGAAAACGTAACAGCCCAGATGGATACCATGGAAGCCTACATTGCTGAAGGTGTCACCGGCATCGCTATTGCCCCCTCTGATCCCAATGCGTTGGAACCAGTTATGGCAAAAGCGGCGGATGCAGGTATCTTCGTAACCACGCTTGACACGCCCCCCGTTGAGGACAGTGTGTCGATGGTCTATATCGGAACCGACAACGTCACCGCCGGTGGTTATGCTGGTATGGCGATGTCCCAACTGCTGCCCGAAGGTGGCCTGGTTGGTATCGGTCGCGGCTCCGACACAGCTTTGAACGCCCTGCAACGTACCGACGGCTTCCTGGCTGCTATCGAAGAAACAGACATTGAGACACTGGAACCCGTTAACGACCACGAAGACGCAGGCAACGCTCTCCAGCTTGCTAACTCTGTGATCTCCGGCAACCCGGATCTCGCGGGTGCCTTCGGCGTGTATGCTTACAATGGCCCGGCTTGGGCGACTGCTGTCACCGAAGCGGGCAAGGTTGGTGAAATCAAGGTTGTGGCGTTCGACGCGACTACCGACATCATCAACTACATCATGAGCGGCGCGATCCAGGCGACGGTTGCTCAGCGTGAATACGACATGGGCTACAAGTCCGTCGAGATCATCTATGCGATGTCCCAGAGCGATGATGTAGAAGCCGTCCTCGAAGAAGCAGGCGCGGTTGATGGCGTCATTGACACCGGCGTAGACGTTGTAACTCCCGCTGGCCTGAAGGATTACGAGGCTGCGCTCGACGAGAAGGGCGTTCCGCATGAATGGAGCACCGAAGGCTGGGAACCAGAAGAAGGTGCTTTCGAATTCGTCGCGCCAGAAGTAGCTCCTGAGCCGGAAGCAACTGAAGAAGCTGAGTAGCTCGTTTTTCAACTCGATTAATAATCACAGTGGGACCGGCATGCTGGCCGGTCCCACTTATCATAATG
>CAZDAW010000154.1:0-4331 GCA_964503685.1 uncultured Anaerolineaceae bacterium
CTAAAGTTTGGAGCGGACCAAAGAGCGTATAAGCCCATTGATTGTTTCCTTGCGACCAGATTGGGATGGGTTCTGTCCACGCAAAAGGATTAAATTGGATTGATACTTGATCAGAGGCAGATGTATTGGCCGGCGTATTCACCTGAAAAATCACTGGAGCCGAATTACCTGAACGCCATGCATAAACATGATCTTGTAAAATAATGTCTTTGCCGGGGATAATGATCTCTAGTATTGAAAATTTACCATTGATAGTCTGTTCAGAATTCCAAAAACCATCGACCACTGTATATTTATATTTCAAATAAGCTCCAACGGGCAGCGTCGTTTCATAAGAAAAATTGCCGTTGCCCAGGTTTTTAAGCGATGGCATACGAGAAGCGATTGTACTGACGCCGCCAGCCAGGTCTGAAAATGTGTTACCAAATTGAAAAAGGTTACCCGCTAAGCGTACAGGATATGGGTATGATTTAAGTTCAGGAGAGTACATGTTAAACGTAACATTCACCAGCGGCGAAGGGGTTAAGGCAATGTCAGCGGTTGTGGTTGAATTAACCGCTATCCGGGCGCCCTGTTGAAATGTTTGGTATGCCCCGTCAATTGCGTACGCAACAAAGTTATGTGTTCCTTCAGGAATTCCATTTACTCGATATGATCCGTCAGAATTTGTGAATACCTGATTCCCGGCAATGGATACAAGAATATCAGGGATGGGAGCGCCGGAGATTTTATCAATAATCACACCTTGTATTTGTCCAGTTGGCGCTGAATGGGGGTTATCCTGCCATGAATAGATATAATCATTAATGGTCGCTGGATTTGTCGCATAGTACATTCGATAACGAACTGGATATCCATTTCCATTGTACTCATCCATCGGAGTAGGCGTTGAGCGTGAATAACGATATTTTATAATCGAGCCAAGCGTAACAGGAATTTTTACAGTGAAATGACGGGCGTCAATTTTTTGCATCGGATAGCGCGCAGGATTGAGCGCCAATCCTGTCACTTCGTCAAGTAGATTGATGGTCAATTCGCTGATAATCGTATCAGCAGGGGTTTCTACCGTAAATGTAATTTGAGTGGAAGGAAGTGCTGTTGGAGTTGCTGGAATTGGATAGGCAGGTGTAGGGGCGTTTCCTGGAGATAAAAAATCAGAAATGTTGCAACCAGCTAGAAAAATTATAATAATAAACGCAATAAATGGAGTTTTAATTATCAGATGATTGCGGCTGGTTGTCATCATCTCCAGGAATCCCGACCGTTTTTTGATATGCGCTGAGCGCCTGACGGATTTCGTTTTGTCGCGCTGCCAGGCTGCCTAACACACCATTAACAAAGCGCGGCGTGCTGTCTGAACCAAACATTTTCGCCAGTTCAATAGCTTCATTAATTGCCACTTTCATTGGTGTGGTGTTTTGAGCTGCAAACTCCCAAAGCGACATTCTTAATATATTTCGATCAATTACAGCTACCTGATCCAGAGGCCATTCGGGGGCATGCTCTGCAATCAGGTAATCTAATTTTTCGACTATTGGTAAGATGCCAAAAACAATCTGGCGAGTAAATTCTTCCAAGTCTGGATCAAGCGGTGTTTCTTCCAGTCGCTCTTGGAATACACTGACAGGCTTGTGGCCTGTAATGTCTATTTCGTACAGGACCTGTAACGCGACACAACGCGCTTTTGTTCGAGATTTCATTAATTAATTATAATTATGGTTGCGGGCTTGCGCTGTAATCGATATCTTCGATATGCACGTTAACTCGCCCGACTTCCATTCCAACCATTTCGGAAATTGATCGGGATACCTGCGCCTGGATTTCCCGACTGACTTCCCTGACGTTTACATCGCCGCTGAGTATCACGTAAATATCTGTGAATACCTGATTGTTTTTAATTGAGATATCTACTCCCTCTGTATCTGCTTTTCTAAACCATTGATTTACTCCAGGGTTCTGTTGCCCAAGGCGTTTGACGCCTGGTACACTGAGTGTTGTCAATCGAGCTATAGATAATAATACATTTGGATCGATTGTTGTTTTTCCTGGTGGACGAGAATAGTCTGTCATTCTTCCTCCGATAAATGATTCTATATCAATGATTATAACCCTAAATAATAATATAAAACATTATTTAGCTGCACTATACGCTGTAATTTTTATTCCAATTAATGAAATCACAGAAGTTAAGAAAAGGCAACCATAAATAACCAATGGTGCTAGTTGAAAGAAGTCATGAAATTCTCTAAGCTAATTGTTACCAGACAAAAAGCGAAGGAGGAACTCCATGACCACAGAAGATTTTATCACTGAACTTTTCTGTCGAATTGATGATCAGATGAAAGATATAGCGAAACATCCACAGGCAAACCTGTATCCCAGTGAAGTGGTAACGTTGGTGGTTCTGTTTGCACTCAAAGGTGTGGGCGAGCGTGCCTTTTACTGCTGGATCGCTCGCGATTATCGTCACTTGTTTCCTAAATTGCCGGAGCGAACCCGATTGTTTCGCCTTTTCAAGATTCATCAGAACTGGACGGAACGTTTTTTGGCAGAAGCGACGATGTTGGGTGTTGCCGATAGCTACGGAATAGAGTTGTTGCACCCATATCATCAAGGGCGAAGTGAGCGACAGATTGGAAAGAAAGGCTTTTCGAACCATCGCTGGATTGTAGGGGGTAAGCTGTGTTTCGTCCTCAATCAGTTGGGACTGGTGAGTGTGATACAGCCAACGTCCATCTCAAGGTTTGTAAGCGGGGTACCTGGAAAGTTCGTATTCTTGTTGAAACTGTTTTATCCATGTTAACCACAATTTGCCATTTCAAACACATTAGTCGCCGTGTTTGGGATTATTTCAAGGCCCGTTTGGCCTTCACAATGGCTGCTTTCAACATCTTGGTTCAATGGCATGGATTGAAACCCGATGATCAGGGTTTTGTCCACCTCTCCATTGCCGAATTTAGTTTTTAATGTAGCGCCATTGTTTAAATAAGTCTGCTGGAATTCCCAGGTCGTTACGTAAACGCCGGATCATTTCAATCGACAAGCCGCGTTTTCGATTGAGCACCTCAGAAATCCGTTGTTTGCTCCCCAGGTATGGGATCAAATCCGAACAACTAAGCCCGCAACTTTCCATATAGTACTTCAAAATCTCCACCGGATCATCAGGGATTGGGATTGGAAAGTGTCTGGCTTCATAAGATTCAGCCAAAGTCGCTAACACATCCAATCGGTCGTCCTCAGGGGTGCCAGGTTGTGAACCCATCAATTGTTCGATTTCTTTCAACGCAGCTTCGTAGTCGGCTTCGGTGCGAATGGGTTTTATTTCCATGCTATAGCCCTAGTCCAAATAAATAGACCCACTTGTCATTGCTCCTGAAATGCAAACAATTGACGACTGTCACCCAATAGTACAAAAAGCGTTCCGCTCGTTTCATCAAAAGCCAATTCATAACCTCCAACTTCTTTTTCGCCATAGAGAATAAGAGGATTCGGTGTAAAGATGGTCATGATATTTTGTTTGCCACTATCTTTATCGATTCCAAGTAAATCCCCTTCGCGTGACAAAACATAAACCTTATTCGTTTTTGATGAATACACTGGATTACCGATGATGTTATCCTTCGTTTTCCAGACTTCTTTACCTGTTTCAAAATTAATCGCAGAAGCGCTCCCTAATATTCTTCCTGTTCTCAAAATGACCTTGTCGTTCAAGAAGAGTGGTTGCATATTCAAAATACTGTCTACTGTTACTGACCATTTAGATATATTTGTAATAGTATCTATTGAATATAGTTCATACCCTGTTTTTAAAAACGTAATACTGGGATTAATGATAAGTGTCTCAGAATTTGAGTCTATAGAACTCGTTTGTATGATATCTCCATTAGCAGCATCGAGAATAATAAACTTGTCGGGAACCACTTGTAACTGAATTTGATTTTCATATGTGTATAAATATAAAGTTCCCGTGCCATGGAAAT
Source organism: uncultured Anaerolineaceae bacterium (assembly GCA_964503685.1). Taxonomy (GTDB): domain Bacteria; phylum Chloroflexota; class Anaerolineae; order Anaerolineales; family Anaerolineaceae; genus CAZDAW01. The sequence goes on from CAZDAW010000154.1 coordinate 3,981, forward strand.
CTTGTGACCAATCTATTTTACCAGTTTCAATATCATATTTCCTTACCCCTGGCGAACCACCACTATATGCCACGTATACGCTCTTCGCTACAGACGAAATCGCTGATGCAGTATTCTGCATTGATCTTTCCCATAAGATGTCACCTGTCAAACTATTTAAACAAATTAACTTTCTCTCGATTTTTACATTTTTTATATCGCCCAAAAAACAAACCTTCCCAGAACTAGCGGTAATGAGGGGATTATATCCATCCTCAACCATACAGATATTACTTTTCGACCAAATCTTTTATAGTAAAATAGTTTGTCCAATATGTGTTGATTCAGGCGTGGGTAGAGTAACACCCTCCC
>CAZDAW010000155.1:0-4183 GCA_964503685.1 uncultured Anaerolineaceae bacterium
AACCCAAATTGTCCATTAGGCTGAATTCGGTTGAGAGAGCCCCAATGAGCTGTCCCACAATTTCTGAATCCATAAACGTCGCCTCATCTGAACCGCCATTTTTATTATCGTATTCTGAGCGCTGTTTTCTATTAGAGATGGAATCGCAAGAAGCTTATATCTCAAAGTTGAAAGCCGACTTCTAACTTTATCCGACATAACTACTTGACGGAACAGGCTCATGAAATTGTATGCAATAGTCATAGTTACTAACGATGCTTCTGTTCCATCAAAACTGGCCTGATTCATTTTGTCAAGACCATAATCGTATTTTAATTCTTTAATCCTGTTTTCACAATTTGCTCTTCCCCGATACAGTCTCCATACCTCTGCAGCACCTAAAGTTAAATTTGTAATATAGCAAGTATATCGGTACCCGTTATAGTCAACTGCATCATCAAATAAACTCAACTGCTTACCAACAGCATTAGGCCGTTGTTCAATTCTCTGTCGTACAACTATCATTCGTCTTGCAGTAGACCAATCCTGTGCGAGAAATGAAAATTCACCGATTTCTACACCAGCATCAAGTCTCATCCAGTTATTTACTGCTGCAATACTGCGTTGTACAGAATAATACATTGGAACCGCAACTATATATTGAGTTTTTTGTTCCATACCATCTAAATATTCAAATGTTTCTCTGCTATAAAAACCGCTGTCAAGTCGAAGTAATCCGATTTTTTTTCCTGGAAAATGCCGTAGTGTTTCCTCTAAGAATGCCTGGAAATTGTTTGCACTATGTGAATCTCCTGAACGAAGCCAAAAGTTAGCAACCATTTCAACATCAGCAACAAATGCAATTAGTGGATGATGTGAATTCCTGCCCGGCTTTTTAGGGTTATAACCTTTACACGAAGCCTCTTGATTACCATAGCGTGTTATAACTGATGAATCAATATCCAAGGTAAAATTATCAAACGGCATATTTGACCAAAACCACTTGTAAATCTCTCCAAAAACGCGTGTGTGAGAATCATAAGGTGAAAACTTTTCAAAATACCTTTGGAATGCTTTGTGCTCCGGCATACGTTTCCAACCAAATAGCTTTTGTAATGTAGTATCGAATCGAGAAATATCCAGATGAGAATATCTGTTTGCACCGCACCATAATGAGGCGATAAACTGTATAATTAATTGTACTGGGTTATGGCCCCGATTTGATCCCTGCTCTGGTAATGGAAGTGTTTCAAGCATCTCCTTGAAACCTGTTTTATCCATGAGGTTCTTTAATAATGCAATTCCACCCCACGCGGTGATCTCCTCGTCTATAAACTTGAGCTCTAAAGTGTTCATACACAAACTATCCTAAGTAACTCATTGATTATGATGCAATTAACCTAATGGTGTCCATTAGAAAATACATCTTTTTGATTGATGTCGGTGTTCTAATGGAAAATTTGGGTTTAATTGTTAAGCGGCGAGGTATATACTAAACCCATGCAGATGTATTAAAATCGGTAATTTAATCTTGCGCCTTCCTTCAACGCGATTGTATCTGCAACACCCCGCGATGGTTTTGTTAATATGGGACATTTGCTGGTGTTGCAGATACAATCCTAAATGTTGTAATGTGAAATTCCAGTGCCGGTTTATTTTGAAGACATTGAAGATAAATAAAAAGGGAGAAAGACCCTTTGACATATAAAACAAGTCGCCGTCCATGGTGAATGGAAAGCAAAGGATAGACAACAAACAATCAAACCCAAGGAGGTTTTCGGTGTTTTCATTCAAAACTGTTACAGCAATCTGTCTGGGAGTTTCGCTCTGCACGTCGCAGACAATCAACATCAGCGGCGTAGTTCAAGACAGTGGCGGAGTCGGTATTGTGGGAGCGACAGTAAAACTTGAGAAAGCCAACATAACGGCAACGTCGGGCGTGGGTGGAGCGTTTACACTTACGGAGATCGCAACCTCAGCAAAACCGTCTACCACATTTAACGCAATATCGGCAAATCCGGTTCAGTTTCGAAATGGGAAGATCGCGTTCACACTATCCGGTATCACTTCTATCGGTATTTCTATTTATGATGTTGGCGGGAGACAGCTTTTTAGCAGCAAGACAATGCTCGGCTTGGGTGAACACACGATGAACGTACCGCTGCAAACCGCTGGTGTTTTCCTGTGCAAGGTTACCATTGGGAATGAAAAGTATTCATTCAAAGCCTCGACCTTTGGAGCATCTTCAACGCAACAGGGAGTAGTTTCGAATGGACCTTCCGCATTGGCCAAGCAGGCGAAGGCAGCGGCGGTGATAAGCGATGTCATTGTTGCGACAAAGGCAGAATTTTTGAATTACCGTTGTGTCATCACGAACTCGGATACGAGCGGGGTAGTGATCAAGATGTTACCGAATGCGGGGGATGTGACGGATGCAGATGGGAATGTGTATCAGAGTGTGCAGATAGGGAATCAGGTTTGGATGACGGAGAATTTACGGGTGACGAAGTACAATGACGGTTCCGCAATTCCACTGGAAACATCAACTTCAACCTGGGATGTTACCACCACGCCGAAATATTGCTATTACAAAAATATGACCAATGCGGATAGCATCAAGAAGTATGGCGCACTGTATAACTGGTACGTTATAAACCCAACAAATGACAAGAAGATTGCTCCTGCGGGGTGGCATGTGCCGAGTGATGCCGAATGGGATACTTTTCAGAACTATCTGATCGCCAATGGCCACAATTGGGAAGGGACATCGATGGGAAACAAGATCGCGAAAGCAATGGCGGCAAAGACTGATTGGTATACGTATTCAAGCAATGGAGCAATCGGCAGTGAATTGACAAAAAACAATAGCAGTGGTTTCTCGGCCCTTCCGGGCGGTTTACGTCACATCGATGGTGGTTTCCGCAACGTCGGCTCCGACGGTTACTGGTGGAGTGCAACGGAGATCGGTACGCCACGCGCATGGAGCCGTAACCTGCACTACGACTACGAGGGCCTGAGTAGGAGCAGCAACGACAAGGGTTGTGGGTTCTCTGTCAGGTTGCTTCGGGATTCGAATTGATTATTTTCCCATTTGACTATGGTATATTCCAGCGAAGCGGGTCGCGATATTGTAGAATATTTGAGACTATGTTATGGCACAATATTCAGAATAACCTGTTTACAAACCAACGTATGACTTGTTGCTTGCCATATCCAATTCACAAAGGACTTCAGCAAGGAGATAAGTACACGATCGGTGAGAGGCTGAAGAAGGAGACGACTGAGCTTATCGACGCATACAGTTTGTCCTTTATATTGTTTATAATTTTTTTAGGCACAACAAAATTAGGCCAAGCGCTCATGAGCGTCTGAGAAAAAGTATACAAGCTGTTAGATTAGGAATGTTTTTGGGAAAAGCAATAAAGTGTACTCACGAAGGATTGCTTTAAATTTGAATAGATAATTTTAGCTTCTGTGGACAAATCCAATAAACCCTAACACAATTGTTTTTAATGACACGTTTACGTCAGCAATTTATCCTACACAAGCCCACTTCAATCTCATAATTGTAACAGCAGTTCAGAAAACAATATAAAAAATAAAACTAATTATAATGATATTGCGAGCAGAAGCAGGACATGCAACAAAACAGATGTTCAAACGCGACGACTTCGGGCCAGGGATTTCTTATCTTATCAGATTCTGAATGTCTAATTATTTACCACTCGATTCATTATCAGAACCGATTACCCGACATGGTGTTGCAAAACGCTCAATCGCATGTGTTTCATACAGTACATACACTCATTTTTCTTATATGCTGATCAATGCCGCAAACATATTTTGTAGTATAGTAAGATTCATATCGGCCTCACTGAGCACGTAAAGATTACTTTTGGAATGGCTTTCCGTAAAAGCCATAGCCCTATTTATAAATTAACCAATTATCTCGCTTCAGGGGTGGCATTCTTACTAATATAGCTAAAAGCTAAATTGTCTGCCGCAGGCGCAACACAAGCAATTTCGGCTGTTTAGTAACCCATTTTTGCAATGTTTGTCGCCCGGAAAAATAAGACGGCGTGGAGAATCAGAAAATAGGCATTGGAACACAAATGATAAGTATTCAGAAGATGAAAGATAATATTGAGAAATCAAGGAAGCGTTTAATCTTATTTGGAATATCTATCTCTCTGGTTTTTTCGAT
>CAZDAW010000156.1:0-4055 GCA_964503685.1 uncultured Anaerolineaceae bacterium
GCATCTTATGTCTGACAACCATGCTGTTTGCCTGTTTTATCGTTTAGAGTAAATCTGGATAACTCTCATGCTCGGTTTTACTTGCTCTACAGAAGAAAATATAACCGATGATGCATCAATCATAAATTTTGCTGTTACTGCGAAGGAGCGCCCCTGCGGGATACGCTACGCTAAGCGGCTGACATTGTACCCGAAGGGTAAGCCATCTCTTTCATGGGATAAGAGAGACTGCTTCGCCCTCAAAGAGGGCTCGCAGTGACAAAAACGGGTATTTTTCTACACCCGAATTCACGTTATTTAGATGCGATTGCCCTTTCAGAAATGGTTCCCTCTCAATATCATTTGGGTATAAAATGGATTGACTGAATCACGATTACTTTATCAAAGGGATCTGACATGCTTCACTTTCCAAAGGAATTCATCTGGGGCGCAGCGACCTCGGCTTATCAGATCGAAGGCGCGGCGCATGAAGACGGGCGCGGCGACTCGATCTGGGATCGCTTCAGCCGCATACCGGGTAAAACGGTCAACGGCGATACGGGCGAAATTGCCTGCGACCATTACCATCGTTTTGAAGAAGATATCAGGTTAATGACCGAACTGGGTCTTAAGGCTTACCGCTTTTCGATTGCCTGGACGCGCATCCTGCCGGATGGGAAGGGAAAGGTCAACGAGCGCGGGCTCGACTTTTACGATCGCCTCGTCGATGCGCTGCTGCGCGCTAACATCACCCCCTATGCGGCGCTCTATCATTTCGATTTGCCTCAGGCGCTGGATGACCTGGGCGGCTGGACGAACCGGGAAACGGCCGATCATTTCGCCCGTTATGCCGATATCGTCTCGCAGCGGCTGGGCGACCGGGTGAAACATTGGGCGACTTTCAACGAGCCGTTATGCATCGCTCTGCTGGGTTATTATTCCGGCGAACATGCGCCGGGCCGCCAGGATCAGACGTTCAAAGAGGTGAACGCTGCCATCCACCACGTCTTTCTGGCGCACGGGAAAGCGGTACCAATACTCAGGGCCAACAGCGCCGACTGTAATGTGGGAGTTATGTTGAATATTTACCCGATCAGCCCGGCGAGCGATTCAGAAGCCGATCGGGCCGCCGCAGCCCGCTTCGACCGCTTTCACAACGGCTGGTTCTCGCTGCCGGTGTTGAGCGGCGAGTACCCGGCGGATATGCTGAAGATGTTCGGCGATGCCGCGCCGGAGATCCACCCCGGCGATATGCAATTGATTGCCCCGCCGCTGGATTATGTCGGCCTCAATTACTATACCCGCATGGTGGTCGCCGACGACCCCGCTGCCTCTGACCCTCTCAAGACTCGCATGGTGCGGGTTGAATCGAGCGACTATACCGCGATGGATTGGGAAATTTATCCCGCCGGCCTGGGCGAATTGCTGACGCGCATGCACCGCGAATTCCCACAGATTGACCTGTATGTCGCCGAGAATGGGTGCGCAACGAATGATTCGCTCGATTCGGGCGGCATGGTGCATGATGCGGGACGCATCGAATATCTGACGAAGCACCTTCAGGTCCTTCATCAGGCCATTGAGAGCGGCATACCGGTGAAGGGATATTTTGTGTGGTCGCTGCTGGATAATTTCGAGTGGGCTTTCGGCTATTCCAAACGCTTAGGCCTGGTTTATGTTGACTTTCTCACTCAGCGGCGCATCAAAAAAGATAGTTTCCGCTTTTACCGGGATATCATCCGCAATAACAGCGCGCCTGAGGAGTCGTAAACAATATAAAGAAAAAGTCTATTCAGATAATCGCCCGCTCTTAACCGGCATAAGCGGCGTAATTAATGGCGTTCTTTTCGTTGCGTTTTACCACGTACATTAATTCATCGGCTATTTTTACCAGCTCGTCAGGCGTGCGGGGCGTTTTGCCGCACGTCAGCACCCCAATACTGAAGGTAACCGGCCAGTTGCTCCGCCGCATTTCATCCAGCAGATAACCCTGAATTTTAGCTATGGCGCTGCGGGCAAATTCCGGGCTGGTTTCGGGCAGCAGCAATGCAAATTCGTCGCCGCCCAGCCGGGCAATGACATCGGTTTTCCGCAGATGTTTTTTGGCCGAATTGACGACGGCGCGGAGCACCTCGTCGCCGGCGGAATGCCCGAACCGGTCGTTGACGCTCTTGAAGTTATCCAGGTCGATGTATGCGAGGGCAAATGGGTGTTCATATCTCTGGTAGCGGTCAATTTCCGCCTGAAGTAATTCTTTGAAGCAGCGCGAATTCGCCGCCCCGGTCAGATAGTCAATTCGGGCGAGTTCTTTCTCGCGAGCCATTGAAATTTTTAATGTGGAGAAAAGCCAGGTGATCATAAAAAAAAGCGCCATGCGGATCAAGGTATTCCAGATGGGAATAAAAGGCTGAGAGTAGGGAAACCCTGTGGACAGGTCGGCGGTCAGCCAGACGACGGCGCTGAGAATCGCCGCCCAATGCCTAAACTTGCGCTCCATGCACCAGGCGATGAGCGCGATGGGAATGATGTAGAGTTCTGAAAATGCCAGTTCGTGCCCGGTGAGGTAGTCGATGAGGCCAATGATGGCGATGAGCATGAAGCCTGTCATCGCCTGGATGGTTTGGTTTTGCTTCTCGAAATTTAACAGTAAACTCATTATGTCCATTTTTCGGCTCCTGAATAAGTAAACTGGCCAAATGGGCGTCTTACGTTTTTGCGATACACCAATAAAATTTGGAATCTTATTTTGATTCAATCAATAAATATATTATAAAATGAGATAGAAGAAGATTGACCTATCAATTTACAGTTGTTGATAGGGCCGGGTATTGGGGCGAACGATTATTCCGGAAAATTGGCTTAAAAGATTCATCCTGGTAATTTGCGTGAAACCTTATTTGATCAAGCGTTTTACGTCATTAACTCGAGTTGCTACCTTGACAATAATAAGCTCTGCGTCTGTCGCTGCGAGAAGGGCGCTTTTTTGCCCGACAAAGCGGTCTTAACGTCAAAATCTGAGGCTCACAATAACAGCCAGACGGCAACTTGAGTTAATTATATAATCAAATCGATTATTCTGCCTGCCAGATGGCAGACTGGATCGCTGCAGGGTGCGTTTGCCAACGCGCCATTTCGCCCCCTCTGCGAGAAGGGCGCTTTTTGCCCGACAAAGCGGTCTTAACGTCAAAATCCGAGATTCGCAATAACAGCCAGGCGGCAGCTTGAGTTAATTAGGGTATGAGCGGCCGCGGCGCTCTCCTGATTGGCGGGGAGGCCAGATGTCAGTCGCTCAGCGTATCTATTTGGGCGGCGGCTTCAGTCTTCGAGAATGAAAGTGACCTTCATTTCGACCCGGTACTCGCTGATCTGTCCGTCCTCGTTGACCAGGACTTCCTGATTCTTGATCCACGCCCCGGTAACGTGCTTGAGTGTTTTGTGTGCGCGAGCGATTCCTGCCCTGATCGCATCATCGAAACTCTTCGTGGAAGATGCCTTGATTTCAGTAATTCGTGAGATTGCCATTTGCGCCCTCCCTGTTATGGGTTAAAAATGGGAATGACTCATTTGAATTAAAGATACAAATCTATCTTATCTCTGGAATGCTGAATTTTCAAGCAGCAATTTCAATCAGTCTGGAGCGCCTGATAAAGCCTGTTTGGCATCTCTGACCCATCCTGCGCAATCGGGGTAAAAATTCATATCCCAGTAATTCTCTCCCCTGTTTTCGTTTTGTGAAAATGGGGATCTACAGCGCCCCGAAGAGTTTGGCGAAGAACCTGTGCCAGCTATGGAAAGACTTGACCGGCTCGGCGTAGAGTAAAATGCACTTGCCGGCGGTGACGCTCATTCCCAGGTCTTTGGCCTGTTGGACCAGGGCGGGGGTATCGGCGCCCATTTGCAGCCAGAGGCGGCGAATGCCGGCCTGGTTTGCTTCGTCGATCAGCTTTGCGCCCTGGGCGGGCGGGGTGCAGATCACCAGCCCGTCAACTTTGTCTTTCAGGGCGGTGGGGTCGGGGTAACAGGGCTGCCCGTCGTATTCCTTCGCCTTGAATGGCGTGCCGTTGGATGATTCGTTG
>CAZDAW010000157.1:0-4049 GCA_964503685.1 uncultured Anaerolineaceae bacterium
TAAATATAGAAAGTATGGTCCTCCCAATGAGTGAGCGGTAAAGTATCTGATATAACGGATTCAATATCAATGCGGAAAATTTTTCCTAAAAGTACTGCCGGGTTTTACGCCCAATTCTGCGGATCGCCAGCCGAACCACTGTCTCCCATACCAATATAGAGATAGCCATCAGGACCAAAAGCAAGCTGTCCGCCATTATAATTATCATACGGCTGTTCAATCGTAAAAATCACCTCTTCACTGGCTGGATCCGCTATATCGGGATCAGAAGTGATATGGAAACGGGAGATTACTGTATCCCCGCGGGTATTGGCATTATCAACAGAGAAATCGCCGGCAACGAAACAACTGCCTGAGCACGAGAAGCGGGTAAAAGTGGAACCATCAAAACCACAAATACGCTAAGAACGACTAATAATTTTCTAAAAATTCTCATCACAGTACCATAAAGAGCATTAACTAGATGCACTGGATATACTAAAACTAATAAGACAAAAAAAGTCTATATATGTTGTATTGATAACAAGATGAAAAATTCTATCCCTTTGCAATTGACAAACGAACATAATTATTATACAATTCGAAAGTAAACGAACATGGATAGAGAAACCCGACGCAAAACCATACTTGATACAGTTGAACTTCAGGGAACAGTAAAAGTTGCTGAATTAGCCAAAGAACTTGGCGTTACCGAAATGACCATCCGCCGCGACTTCACCGATTTAGAGCACGAAGGATTGGTCAAACGAGTCCATGGCGGCGTCATCAGCGCAAGAGGACGTTCTTATGAACCAACTCTCATGCTGCGCAGCACGATCAACACTGAATCGAAGCAACGCATCGGCAAAGCTGCTGCCGAATTGATTGCGGATGGCGATTGTGTGGCTTTGGATGTTGGCTCAACTACTTATGAAGTCGCCCGCAACCTGATAGGCCGACGCAATATTACGGTTATCACACCCAGCCTGTTAATTGGTACATTGCTGGTTAACCAACCCGATTTACGCCTGGTGTTGCCGGGGGGTATCGTTCGGCCAGGTGAAACCTCCATGATCGGTGAACTTTCTCACCGGGCTTTTGAAATATTTCACGTCGATCGTCTTTTCCTGGGGGTGGGGGGCATAGACGCCAAAGCGGGATTGACCGAATATAACTGGGATGACACATTAGTTAAACAGGCTATGCTGAAGAATGCCAAAGAAGTCATCCTTGTCGCCGACTCTAACAAATTTAGCCGTATAGCCACAGTCAAGATCGCCCCGTTGAATATTGCCAATATCCTCGTTACCGACCAGCTCCCGCCCCCACCTTTAGATGAGGCGCTCAAATCTGCCGGAGTGCGGACCATCGTGGCATAGAAAACTGAAACATACCTGGCCCTATCAGATCGACGGTACACCCGGTCTGTTTATTAGATCCTAATCATATATTTTTATAATAAACCAATATTATTGATTGGAATATTTTATATTCTCCTGGAACAAGAAAGGCGCACATGAATAAAAATTTATTAAAGGAACTGTTTGGTGTAGAAAAACCTGTCATCGCAATGTCTCACTTTCCGCCGCTGCCCGGCGCGCCGCTCTATGATCCCAAGCTGGGTATTGATGGCATGGTAGCTTTGATGAAGGAGGATTTACGCAAGCTGCTCGCCGGCGGCGTGGATGGCATCTTATTCTGCAACGAAGGTGACCGGCCCTATGCCCTCAAAGCTGATCTCGAAGCAGCCGCTGTAATGGCGCGTGTCATCACCGAGCTACACCCAACCGACCGGCCTTTTGGGGTTGACTTTCTCTGGGACCCAAAACTTCCTTTGGCAGTCGGCATGGCGACCGGCGCCTCTTTCGTTCGCGAAGTCTTTACCGGTGTGTACGAAAGCGACATGGGTTTGTGGAGTATGGATGCGGCTGAAACAATTCGTTACCGTCACAACATTCATGCCGATCATCTCAAATGCTTCTATAACGTCACGCCCGAATTTGCATCCTTCCTGGGAACGCGTACTGTGGGCGAACGCGCCAAGAGTGCGGTTGTCTCTTCCCTGGCTGATGCCATCCTGGTTTCCGGGATGACGGCTGGAATGGAACCCAAACTCGATACCTTGAAAGAGGTCAAGGATGCCGTCGGCGATATGGTACCGGTGCTGCTCAATACCGGTGGTAAAGCTGAAAACATCCGCAAATATCTCTCGGTGGCCGATGGCGTCATCGTTGGCTCCAGCCTTAAGGTCGATGGCTATACCTGGAACCCGGTGGACGAAAAGCGGGTTAAAGCTTTCATGGATGAAGTTAAAGCCGCCCGAGGTAAATAACCATGTACCTGATGGGAATCGACATCGGAACAACGGCCACCAAGATTATCCTGATCGATCAAGCAGGTCACGTGGTGGCTTCGGTGGAGAATCCCTCTACCTTAATGTCCCCCCGTATGGGCTGGGCTGAGGAAGATGCCAACCAATGGTGGGAAAACACCTGCAAAGGTGTGCCCGAATGCATTCGCCAGGCAGGCATTAAACCCAATGAAATCGGAGCGGTCGGTTGCAGTGGAATGGTGCCAACAATTGTTTTGCTCGATAAAGACGACCGGGTGTTGCGCCCATCTATTCAACAAAATGATGCCCGCGCCCATGAGGAAATCGATTATTTACGCAGTAAAACGGACGCCGCCGATATTTTACGCCGCACAGGCAGCGCCATTACCCAACAAACCATCGGCGCGAAAATTCTCTGGCTGCGCCGTCACGAACCCGAAATTCTCGATCAGGCTGTGCATTTAATGGGATCATACGAATTCATCTCCCACCGACTCACCGGCGTTTATCACATCGAACGCAACTGGGCGCTGGAAAGCGGCTACTTCGATATCTTCAAAGAAGATTGGGACGATGAAATTCTGGAGCTTTCCACTATCAATCGCAAGATGCTGGCAAGTGTCCACTGGCCTTCTGAAATTATCGGCAAGGTGACCAAAGAAGCCGCCGCCATGACGGGCCTGCTCGAAGGCACGCCGGTCGTGGCAGGCAGCGCTGATCACATTGCCTCCTCCTTCTCCTCCGGCTTGAAGAACCAGGGCGACCTGCTAGTCAAACTGGGCGGCGCTGGCGATATCATGGTCAGCCTGGACACCATGATGGTAGATGAACGTCTCTTCCTTGATTACCACGATATTCCAGGCAAGTATATTGCCAGCGGGTGCATGGCTTCGAGTGGCAGTCTGATTAAATGGTTCCGCAATACCTTCGCTCCGGAATTAGATTACTCCGATCTGGATAAATCTGCTGAAAACATCCCGGCAGGTTCCGATGGTCTGATCCTGCTGCCTTACTTTCTCGGCGAAAAGACGCCCGTGCAAGATCCCCTGGCGCGCGGCACCCTGGTTGGGTTGACTCTCACCCATACCAAAGCGCATGTTTATCGAGCTGTATTGGAGGGAATCTCATATGGTTTTTACCATCACCTGAAGGTTTTAGCCGAACATGGCATGACACCCACCTACGCCCGCTGCGCCAACGGCGGGGCGCGCTCAAAACTATGGAAACAAGTCACCGCAGACGTTTTGGGAATTCGTCTAGAGCAGGTAGCCGACCACCCCGGTTCTTCGCTGGGAGCGGCCTTCTGCGCCGGGATGGGTGTGGGTGCATTCTCCGGTTGGCACGAAATTGAGAAGTATATCAGAATCTCGACGGTCACCGAACCGGATATGGATAACCATGCTCGTTACGATAAGATGTTCGTCCTTTATCGCGAGATTTACGAATCAATCAAGGATAAATTTCCCCGACTGGCTGAAATTGTCGGATAAGTAAAGTTTTAGTCTGACCTGGAAATCATCCGTAAGGGGGTAAGTATGCGTCTGAAAGGTAAACTTGCTGCCGTTGCCGGAACCGTGTGCTTTTGAGCAACCACCGCCTGCACCTGGCTATGGTGAGATTGCTCAATCCGTAAATTATATGAGCCATGCGCCAACTTTGCCGCACGAATTTCATGTATACCGGATGCCTGCGCATAATTTTCCATTCATATTCATCCAACGGGCCTGGTTTTAACAAG
>CAZDAW010000158.1:0-3993 GCA_964503685.1 uncultured Anaerolineaceae bacterium
AAAACACAAGATGCGGCGCGTTGAAAACGCTATTCCGCTCTTCGCCAAGCATCAATCCCCATTCAGGAGTCGGAGGTTCAGCGCCCAAGCCAAGGAATGACAGAGCAGCAGCATCTAATATTGCGGTCGCAATACCCAATGTACCGCGAACAATGAGCGGCGTCAGGGCATTGGGCATAATGCGATTGAACAACAAATGAAGGGGAGATGCTCCTAATGATTTTGAAGCATAAACATAATCCAGCTCTTTAACCGAGATAACACTGGCGCGTACGATACGCGCGTAAACCGGGATCGAAACGATGCCAATTGCCAGAAGAGCATTGATTAAACCAGTTCCTAAAACACTGACTATAGCGATCGCCAGCAGCATGCTGGGAAAAGCCATCAGAACATCCATAGTTCTCATAATAATATTATCGACCCAGCCACCGAGAAAACCGGCAGCAGCGCCCAATAAACCACCGATGATAATTGCAAAAGAAATCGTAATTAACCCGATTTGAAGTGAAAGGCGTGAGCCATAGACGATACGCGAGAAAAGGTCGCGGAAATTACCGTCAATTCCTAAAATATGTTCGGGTTTATCGGCTGGACATCCCAGGAAATGAATACAGGGTGTATCTCGCCGTTTGACATCCTTTAATGGCGTTGTTGGATCATAAGGGGCAATAAATTTAGCAAAAATCGCTGTCAATATCAGGATGCTCAACAATACCATGCCAACCTGAGCCGATCGGTGGCGCGAAAAACGTCTGAGCGCTTCAATAGCAGGTGGACGGCGTTCGTTTATTTTTTCTGGAGATAAGGTTACAACATCGTTGCTCATGGATTCTCGTATAAAAATGAAGTTTTAATCTAACCGGATTCGGGGGTCCAGGTAAGCGTAAGAGATATCAACAATTAAATTTACCAGGACAAAAATAACTGAAATGACAAGGACAAAACCCTGAACGACAGGATAATCGCGAGCTAGGATGGCAGATACCATTGCAGTGCCCACACCAGGCAATGCAAAAACTGTTTCGGTTAATACAGCGCCTGCCAATAACTGACCAGTTTCCAAACCGATAATGGTAATAATAGGAATCATTGCATTACTGACAGCATGTTTGGTAACTACCAGGCGTTCAATTAAACCTTTCGCGCGCGCTGTACGAATATAATCTTGCCCAAGAACATCAAGCAGACTGGAACGAGTCATTCGAGCGATGACAGCCAGTGGAATGGTGCCAACTGCTACAGAGGGTAAAATCAAATGCCACAAGGCATCTTTTAGAGCTTTAAAATTTCCCGTCACAATACTGTTAAATATTACAGAGCTTGAAAGGAGTGAAACACAAAATTTTCCAAACCCTTCCAACTCTGTAAGCCCCCATACCTTCTGTAAGGGAGGTAAACTCAAACCAGAAGTAAGTCTTCCAGATGGCGGGATAAAGAAGGGCGTTCCTTTAAGCATCAGGGCAAACACATACGCGAGCATCAAACCCAACCAAAATACCGGCATGGATACCCCAACATTGGCACCTATCATTGTTAATACATCCCCAAGGCTGTTTCGTTTGAGCGCTGAAATCAATCCCAACAGTACTCCAAAGAATGTTGAAAACAACATCGCAAACAGCGTTAATTCGATGGTCATTGGCAATCGCTCAGCAATCAGAGTTTCTACAGGTATGCCAAAACGAAGCGATTCTCCAAGATCTCCCTTGAAGATGTTGGCGATATAACGAACAAATTGAACTGCAATATTATCATCCAGACCCATGCGTTCTTTAAAAGCCTGACATTTTTCAGGCGTGGCTCTCTCTCCCAGCATAACAACACATGGATCGCCAGGTATCAAACGGATGATGACAAACGTCACCAGAATAATACCTAACATGACCGGCAGCAATAAAATTAAGCGTCTGGCAATAAACTGTGGCATCTCGGGTTTATATTATTGATTTCTCCTTACCTTAAGGGATTGATCACAAAAAAACAATAATGATGATTTCAATCATTATAAATATTTAAGAAGAATGGGGCATGTTTCGAGATGAGGTTATTTTACCCTAAAACATGCCCCAAATTAATTAACTCGGTTTACTCAGCAGCCGGCGCGTTCAAGAAAGCGCCAAAGAAAGTGTTGAAGTATTCAAAAGTGCCAGTGCGGCCAACATGATTGGCGTCTGCGGCATCCCAGAATGAGGTGTAAGTGGCCACAACATCATTAGCGTCCAGATCAGCCCCATTGTGGAATTTGACATCCTTGCGCAGGAAGAAGGTCCATTCAGTCAGTTCATCATTGACTTCCCACTTCTCGGCCAGAGCGGGTTCAACTTCCGCTCCGCCAACTTTGAAGCCCAGAAGGGCATTGTATGCCTGCTCGCAGGCGCGCAGGGTCTCGCCATCGGTTTCATCACTGCACCACAGAGCCGCAGGTTCACCATTCTGCATCCAAACCAATTGCTCTGCTTTGTTATCCATTACAGAGAAGACTTCATTACCCAGTGGGCTGGAGTGAGCTCCTTCGACTGTGGCTTTAAAGACAGTAGCAGAGCCGCCATGTGCAACAGGAACCATCGGAACATGCTGTTTAAGCAGTGCGTTAACCTGGTCGTAATGCGCCTGACGTTCAGCAGGATCAGAGAGAACTGCAGCCGCATTGATTTCAGCAACAATATCAGAATAGAGATCACCAAACTGCTGATTGGCAGCGGTAGCGAAGTGATAATCATAGAAATTGGTGGCATCCGGATAATCCATATTCCAACCGAGGAAGTAGAATGCTTCCTGACCGGCGGAAGTGGCATCGATGAAGGCAGCTGATTCCATTTCCTTCAGGGTCACATTGATGCCAATTTCCTTTAATTCAGCCTGAACTTCCTGAGCAACTTTATCGGGGGTGGGCAGGTAAGCGCGCACCACATTGCGGAAGGACAGGGTAGTATCAAATCCGTTGGGGAATCCAGCTTCGGCTAACAACGCTTTGGCAGCTTCGACATTATATTCATGCCATTTCAAGTCTTTGGTATATCCGGGTTCAAGGGCTTCAGGGACGAATTGTTCAGCAACTGAGGAACCCTTCGGGAAAAAGTTATCGACGATGCGCTGCTTGTCAATTGCCATACTAATCGCCTGGCGAACTTTCTCATTGTCGAAAGGCGGCATTCTATTGTTAAAGCCAATATAGAAGATGTTCATCCCATCGCGCTCAAAGAGTGCAAGGTTAGGATCAGCAGCGATAGCCTCAAAATCTTCAGGGGCAGGGTTGTCGATACCATCAACCGTGCCAGATTGGAGCTCCAGGAAGCGTTGCGCTGATTGTTCAGACCAGCGGAAGATGAGGGTTTTCACTTTTGCTTTTTCGCCAAAATAATTGGGGTTAGCTTCAAAGGTAATATGATCGCCGCGTACCCATTCCTTGACGATATAGGGGCCGGTGCCATTGACATTCTCGCTCATTTTGACCGAATCGCCGCCGGTTTCATCCAGGTAATCTTTATCCTGGATTGAGAACACAGAGAAAGCAACTTTCGAAAGGAAAGCTGGGTCAGGCTGGCAGAGAGTGAATTTGACCGTGAATTGATCAATAGCTTCGATCGATTTGAGTTTGGCGGGCACATCTTCAGTGCCATAGTCGCAGTCAGGCGCCTCGTGCTTTAACCCATCAAATGCAGGGGCTTCGGCAGGAGCCTCAGCAGGGGCTTCGGCAGGAGCTTCAGCAGGCGCTTCGGCAGGAGCTTCAGCAGGCGCTTCAGCAGGCGCTTCTGGCGTCGGCGTAGCCGCGGGCTGGCAGGCAACCAACACCATCGAAAGCATAACCCATCACTGCGATAACAAAAAATAATGATTGGCGTTTCATCCTTCTCTCCTTACATAATAATTGATAGTTAAATTGGTCTTGCATAACTTTTGGCCGATTGGACAAAAAATTTACGTCCGTATGCATGCATTTTCTACCTATACACATCACCTCCTCATCATATCAAGATAGAGCATAAAAAA
>CAZDAW010000159.1:0-3967 GCA_964503685.1 uncultured Anaerolineaceae bacterium
GATTTACTCTAAACGATAAAACAGGCAAACAGCATGGTTGTCAGACATAAGATGCAATTGCCCTGGCATGTAGGTATGAAAGAAAAACCATTATGATATAATGAATTTAACGCAGGTGGGATTTTCCACTTGTTGACTTAATCGGTCAAACCCGTTGGAAGAACTTATCAATATAAATTGTGAAAACCGGAGTTGGTGATGAAGGTTGACCTGAGTCGAGGAGTGTCCCCGGAAATATTAAAAGCAACCCACCTGGCCAGTAATCTGGACGAACTCCTTGTTCAGTTGCACCAAATTATATCCCGCTATCTTCCTGCTAATAACCTGTCGATCACACTTTTTGACGAGTCAACCAATCTGCTTCTCGTCCGATACAGCGTTGATGAATTTCCTGCCCGGCCTGCTGGTCTATCGCGTTTGAGTGATCAAAGTAATTTTTTGGTCGCGTCGGTTATACAGTCCCGTCAGCCCCTTCTGGTAAACCGCCAGGAATATATAGCCTTTGCCCAAAAAAATGGCGTCAAACCGGATGATGTACCTGTTACCCAATGGCTTGGCGTACCACTTTGCATTGATCAAAAAGTAATGGGTGTACTGGCAGTCTGGGAATATCACAAAGACGCCTGTTATGGTAATAACGAGAAAGCGTTTTTAACGAGTATCTCCGAACCGATTGCTCTGGCTATCGAACGAAAACTTTTTGAAGAAGTGATGGCGCGCCGGGATGATATGGTTCGGGTTTTTTATTCGGCCATTATCAAATTCTTCGAGACGCGGGAGTGGAAAGGGGGGATCAAAACCGTTCTGGCTGAACTTGGTAAGGTGTTGGAAGTTGATCAGGTTCTCTGTTTAGAAAATGAATATCAGAAGGGTGGAAAAACGGTCGTTCATCTGCGATATGACATATTAATAAACAAAAAACTGAAGCGAAAAAACATTCCCCGCCGGAATCTGGTAAAAGATATAAAACGTCACCCGCTTTTTAGTTCGCTTTCGCGAGGAAAATCTGTCTGGGGTATGATCGATATGATCCCAGGTTATGAACAATTGATCCTCAACAAATTAGGCGTCCTCAATCTGGTTGCTAATCCCATATTCGTTGCCGGTAAATGGTGGGGGTCGATGATCTTCATCGAATATAGCATCCGGCGTATCTGGCACCCGTCCGAGATCAGGTCAATAGAAGTGGCTTCCCGAATTTTCGGCGCTCTGATCAGGCGAAAGAAAATCCTGGATGAAGAAATCCGTCAGCAGCAGATAGATGAAACTTTGCGCAAAGTGGGATCGATCATGAGTGCAACCCTCGATTATGATGGCGTGATTGATATTCTCCTCGAACAGGTAAAGAAAATCATCTCGTATGATAGCGCCACGATCGTTCAAGTTGAAGGGAATATTGGCCGGCCATATCGTTCGGTGGGATACGAGAAATATCGACCATTAGACCAACATTTATTTGAATCAATGGTATTTGAACTCGATAAATATTATCATCTGCAAAAACTGATAGAAACCGGCGAACCGGTTATTGTTAAAGATGCAAAGACTGATCCCCATTGGATTCAGAATCCCGCGACTGCCCATGTTCGGTCGTGGATGGGTGTTCCGATTTATGCCCATGGCAAATTGGTCGCGCTGTTCTCGGTTGATAAAACCGTACCGGATTATTACCATCTTGAAGACGCTGAAAAACTGACCACGCTTGTCGGGCACGCTGCGCTAGCCCTCGAAAATGCTCGTTTATATAGTGAGGCGACCGAGGCGTTGGTCAGAGAACAGCGCATCAATGAGGTGACCAATATCCTCACCAGTAACCTGGAATTGGAAGTCGTCCTCAAAAATGTGGTTCGTCTGGCCGTGGAGCTCGTCGGCGCTGATGGCGGCGCGATTTCCTTGCTGTCGCCCGCCGGTGATACGTTGGACACAGTTTATGAATATAATCTTCCGGAAGGAATGAAGCACGTGCAAATTCGCCGCGGCCAGGGACTCGCCTGGCGGGTGATTGACAGCGGCGAATCGATCCTGGTCAACAACTATGCAGATTATCCGGAGGCGTTGCCGCAAAACATAAAAGAAGGCCTGATCGGAGTGATGGGGGTTTCTTTAAAAGCAGGGGCGCAGGTCAATGGAATGCTGGCGGTTTTTAGTTTTCACACCGGAAAGCAATTTACCGAACGCGAGCTGTCGCTAGTCGAGATGCTCGGCCGCCAGGCCGCGGTAGCCATCCAGAATGCACGTTTGTTTGAAACTGCTCAGCGCCGCGCTGAAGAAGCAGAGTCGCTGCGCCAGGCTACCGCTGCATTGGTTTCCTCTTTGGATTTGGAGCAGGTCCTTGATACGATCCTGATCCAATTGGAGAAGGTGATTCCCTACGATACGGCGGCTGCTTTCATCCTTGACAAAGATAGTTTGCACATCATGGCGGCCAGGGGATTCTTGAATGTAGAGGAAGTGCTTGGACAGGAATTTTCTAACAAAGATAAATTATTCAATGAAATTCGAAGGAGTGGACGCCCTGTTATTATTGAAGATGCGCAAAAGGATCCTCGTTTTGAGGGTTGGTGCGATACTGGCGACACACGCGGCTGGATGGGGATTCCGATGATTGTTCGCAGTGAGATCATTGGCTTTATTGGCATAAATAGCTTGAAAGTATCCGCCTACTCAGAAGATATAGCCAGACAGGCGCAGGCTTATGTTAATCAGGCCGCGGTGGCAATTGAAAACGCCCGCCTTTTTGAATATACCCAGCAGCTTGCTATCACCGATTCGCTGACGGGTATTTTTAATCGCCGTCATCTGTTCGAGTTGGGGAAGCGCGAATTTGAACGCGCCAGACGTTACAAACGCCCGTTATCGGCGATTATGATCGATCTGGATCATTTCAAAAGAGTCAATGATACCTACGGACATGCGCTCGGCGACAAGGTGTTGCAAAAGTTGACCAGAACATGGCAAAAACAGGTGCGCGAAATTGACATTCTGGGTCGCTATGGCGGCGAGGAATTCACCATCCTCCTGCCCGAATCGGATATTAATCTGGCTGTTCAGGCCGCCGAACGTCTTCGCCAGGATACCCAAAGGGTCTGGGTTCCTTGTAACGGCCAGCGCCTCCAGGTGACAATCAGTCTTGGTGTGGCTCAGTGGAATCCGACTTGCAGCAATCTGGATATGCTGATCGAATGGGCTGATAGAGCGTTATACGCTGCGAAACAGAAAGGCAGGAATCGCGTGGCGGTTTGGACGGGTGAAAATACGGATTAGGTCAGGATTCGTTATCCTGAACGGGTTTTCTGGCGACCAGGCTGGCTACTGACCGGCGGTGTCCATTATCCGACAGGACCCATCCTTCGCGGTAGGTCAGGCATTTTAAATCCGGAAACGCAGTACGCAGTTCACCCGGCTCGAGCAGATAGATGGGGTTAATCTCTGGTTTGATCTGACGCATGGGCATCGTCAGGGTTTCCATAATCAATATGCCTCCCGGTTTGAGAGCCCGCTGGTAAAGCGGCCAGAGTTCGCGTTCCAGAAAGTAAAAATTCAGAATGGCGTCAAATTGATCCGCCGGAAAACTGAAATGGTTGACGTCCATAATGACCGCCATCAAAGCCGGTGATCTTAATTTCGCAAATTGCATGCCGGTCTGGGCGCTGTCAATTGCCAGCACCCGATATCCGAGCGAAACGAGATGATGGGCGTTACCGCCCATGCCTGCGGCCACATCCAGTATCAGGCCGCCCTTGCGGAGCAGATGTAAGTTTTCCAGCAAAAAACCGCGTGGTTTCTTATATATATATAATATGGTTTCTTCTTTGTAGCGTTTATTCCATCTGTCTGTAGAGTTGGCTGTCATGATGAAATTGCCGCTCCTCATCCGGCTTTTTTCTCTCTGTTTATTTCATTGATACAACGATACAACGCTTGATACGCCGGCTGTTGGCGAATGGAGTCAAGATCGGGGTCCTGT
>CAZDAW010000160.1:0-2591 GCA_964503685.1 uncultured Anaerolineaceae bacterium
AGTTGACAGGCCAAACGATTATCAGTGGCGACTTTTCTCAAGTGCTCCATCGCCAGCGGCTTTTCTTTTAGAAGGAATTCAACAGCTTCTTCCAGTTTTAACGACGCATCTTCCATTAGCAACAGCACAGCCTGTATGGTTGTTGGAATGTCCTGTCGGATTAAACTATTCAGGGCGCTAGACCGTATACCTGGTTCCTCCACGCGCATTAAGAGCACGCAACTGTCCACTGGCCAATCCTGGGAAACCGGAGCAAGGGAAAGTAACCGGAGCAATTCGTCCTGCGTGATGCCCCTTGCTTCCAGGTTGTCCAGTAAGCGCGTCAGTGTATCGGGCTGGATGATGACTTTGCCCAGTTGGCTGTTTAAATCATTCAACAGGCTGGATGAGATAATATCGTTCAACACCAGCATTTGCCTGACGTCCATCAAACTCGCGTTCTGGCAACACCATTCCAGATCCTGACGGGCCGCAGCCGGGTCGTCCAAAGTTTGGCAGATTTGAGATGCTTCCATGTGTAGAGCGATCTGATCAGCAATTTGGCCGGTTTCGCCAATCATCTTGCGAACCCTTTTCAATCGTTCGCGGGGCGGAATTACTTCAATCTCAACCGTTCCGGGTGTGCCGCAAGCAGGCGGCAGCGGTTGTGGCGGCAGACTTACCCATGGGTCGATGACCACCAATGCTGCCCGGTATACTCCCCCTGGCATAAGGGTGGCGGGCATTGAAAATTCAAATTCACCATTTGCTTCATCGGGGATGTGAAAGATCTGTGGGGTGACCCAGGGACGAAACAAGGACCAAACATGAACAGCTCGTGAACGCAGCGGGAAAGCTTCCTTCCAGTTCAAGCATATGTTGACTGTTCGCTTGGAAACATGACCATTGGCCTCCACCTGAGTGATCCGTAAATCTTTGCCCACAACCATCACCGGTTGCGTGAAGATATCCGGCCCTGCATTTTCGGTTCTGCCGGTCAATTCAATTCTGAAAGCGGGAGATGGTGAATAGTTAATGGAATCGGTAAGATCGGTCAAATTAAAACGCCAGAATCTCCCCATATTTCGACCGTTGCGATTTGTGTCCTTAACCTCTTGAAGGGTCTTTCCCTGAATATCTTTTAGGGTCAGCATCAGATGGGTGATGGCTTTATCATCTTCACCTGGCGGAAGATCGATAATCAGCAACGGGGATTGAGCCTGTAGCAATTTTTGAGCGGGAAATGATATGGGTTGTGCCACCCATTCGTCCAAGACTTCACTGGCCTCCACCATTCGCCAACGCAAGCGCCGAATATTAATTTCAACAGGTACTCTTACCTCAGTGCGATTCAACAATTCCCGAATATAAACCAATCTGGCTGTGCTTACGGTGCCATCGATATTAACGATGTAATGGCCGGGGCGTTCCGGTGATACCGTGAGACCATCGGATGATGACGTTGGTATTAACTTATCCAGCAGCCCGGTTTGAATTTTTACGGTTGCAGTTGCCGCTCCCTTAAATGGATCCGGCAGGTGCAGGTTGTGATTACCCTCCACGATAAATTCAGGCAGGTACGAGAGTGTAAAACGGGCATCACGACCCATGGGGCCTTTAAGGTACAACTGGAACGTTCCAACAGCTTTTTGCCCCAGCAATGTGGCGTGAGCGAGGGAAATTGTAAATCCATCCTCGTCCAGTTGGATGGCATCTGAAACCATTTCATCCAGGTTGATTGTGATCGGATCTTTCGGAACGGCTTCATCCACAGGCTGGATCAACAAACGCCAGCGCCTTAATTCCATCTGCCTGTCATTTGGAGTTGAAACAGGAATTATCAGTACCGGCAGTTTGCCAGAGTAGATGGGAGGTTGCTCGTTTTGAGATCCAATTATTAGTGTGCCTCCATTCAGGCTTGGCGGTTGCCTTTTATCCTGATTGCGTATAATAATTGGGAGGGTAGCGCGCCCTCCAAATAAGTTGGCTTTTTTCGCATGGGTCAGATCCCAACATTCGGCGCGTAATTTACTCCACGACCCTGGTTGAGTTGGAAGGTCTTCCAGTTTCTCGCCATCACCTTCTGTAACCCGGAAATCAAGATGCTTTGGGATCAATAACCAAACGACACGGGCGTAGAGATGGTTCATCAGGCAACTGTCTTCAAGGTTGAATGCCAGAACTGGATGGTCAGGTGAATA
Source organism: uncultured Anaerolineaceae bacterium (assembly GCA_964503685.1). Taxonomy (GTDB): domain Bacteria; phylum Chloroflexota; class Anaerolineae; order Anaerolineales; family Anaerolineaceae; genus CAZDAW01. The sequence continues at coordinate 2,181 of CAZDAW010000160.1, forward strand.
TCCCTGGATCACCCACGCATGTTCCTGCCCATTCACCAGGAGTTTCACATTGATCTTATCCGCGATATCGGCCAGGCGAACGGTCAGTTCACGGGTTTCAAAGCGGTCGCCATTACGTACCGTGCGTGGTTGCAGTGTTTCATGGTATCCGTTTTCAATCTCCACTTCCCATTTAACTGCTCCAGCAGACATGGTGGAAACGGTCTGGGTGGGTAGGCGCAAGAATATACCGAGCCCCCAGGGATCCAGGCACAACTCTGGGCGTCGATAACGCTGCTTTGATTTTGTTGTTGAATCCTGCGCATTATTTTTTGCCCAATCATTGAGGAAGACGACAATATGCTCAGGCAGACCGGTTTCATCTGCGGATAAATCACCCGGGTTTGCCTGCCAGTGCATTAATGCCGCACG
>CAZDAW010000160.1:2691-3855 GCA_964503685.1 uncultured Anaerolineaceae bacterium
TGAACTGTTTGAGCAGGCGTTCAAAGCATTTACCAAATTTGACTTGATCGACATTTATATTTATGGCCTCCTCAACCGATTGCCAGTAATCACCGCCTCGATATCCAAAAATGCCCTGACCCACCAGAAATACAAGAAAAGAAGCCGGACAGTATTTGGAGATAAATTCCAGAACATCATCTTGAGGGCAGTTGTAAAAAAGGCGCTTTAGCTCGATTGCTAATTCATCCAGGCTTTCTTTGGTAATGCCGACCTCACCGATCAGCTCCACCTGATTCAGCAAGGTAGCGTAGTGTTTTTCCAGACAGAGTAAGTTGGGTGTCAATCCGGAGCTTTGCGGGGCAGGTCTGGGGGGTTGGGGTGGGCTGGCTGGCCGGGAAGCAGGATTGCGTACTTGATTATTGGGGGAATTTATGCGTGAGGGGTGCGGGGCTGCATTTGCACTGCCAATTGTCCGAGTAGTGGATGGCGCAGTGGTGGTTTTACCTGTTGTGTTTGGGGGTTGTGGAGGAGATTTTCGAAAGCCTTCCGAGTAAACCAGGCTGTTGAACTGATACTCAATGATTTTAATTTCATCCGGGGAAAACCCATCCAGGGGCCATAAATCTGCAGCCTCAAAAGCCATTAACGCCCCATAAATTTTTGTCAGTTCAATAAATTTTGCCTTGACTAGTTTTTGTTCGATTGTTGCCGGAAGGTGTAAATCATATACTTTTTTCTCACGCAAAAATTGGACCAGATTCATGAACTTTACCCCCTGTTTGATGTAAGCGTCTATGAGTGAACTTTATTATACAGTGGATGGGCAGAGGTGAATACTGTTAAAGGGAAAGTTATCGATAGTATAGGCTTTACCAGCGAAGGTGGAGAAAGGAAAAGAAATGGTAGCAGGTGGTAGGAAGAATTTGGCCTTTAAGGCAGTTTTTTCATCCTATTTCCTACTACCTTCTCTATACTATTACACAATCTCGTCAAGCGAGTATGGGGTGTTCTGAAAACAGAAGTCAGAAGTCAGAACTCTGAGGTCAGAAGCGGGGAGCGCTGTGGTTTTGCTGTCCTCTGACATCTGACTTCTGACCTCCTGATATCGAGCCTGAACGTGCTCGTATTTACACCCGCTTTTTATATGCCCGCATCGCAAAGATGTATGCCACGCACAGGATC
>CAZDAW010000161.1:0-3649 GCA_964503685.1 uncultured Anaerolineaceae bacterium
AACACAGTTGTTTTTAAAGGCAGAATGGCCCATGCCAAACCAGTATCAATTGCTAAATTGCAGCCAATTACGGTAAGAATGCTCAATAGCGTGATTACCAACGCTATGGCAATATATTTCCACTGCACGCTTTTAGCGATCACTCTTTTTGTCGCGGTTTCAGCATATTGAAGCGTTGCTTCAACCAAAGCATCTGCTTCTGGTGAAGATGGCTCTGCTTTTTCGCCGTTTAACAATTCACTTGTTGTTATGCCTAATACCTGAGAGAGTTTTGACAATAGCGATATGTCGGGGCAACTTAACCCACGCTCCCATTTTGACACGGCTTTATCTGTAACACCCAATTGTTCTGCCAATTCTTTTTGGGTCAGATTTTTTTCTTTCCTCAACTCTGAAATAAATTGAGCCATTTTCGAAAAATTCTCGCTGACCATTTCACTTACAACCTCCTTGTCGATATTCTGATAATACCTTTATTCAATCTTATAAACAACCGACTGTTGGTAGAATGGCATAAACTAAACCATCGGTAGCGCGGTTTGCTATTTGTTACCAGGCTGATCCTTCAAGTTCTCCAGGGTTATCGCGTCATTCTCGCAATTTTGGGTGCATTTCCTGGCTGACTTGTTCCATGCCTGGAATTATTCCTTTGTCAGGCGCTCTTTGGATTTTCTATCTATTAAGAAATTACCGGCAAACAATCTCTATCGCCTGCGGGACGACTTCGATGGTCAATTGCTTGCCATCGAGTGAGTACATTTCGCCGTCGGCCTGAGCCGGCAATACGCCGCCATCTAATACTGTAACGCTCAACTTTTTCACCCGGCCGCATTTAAAATCGGGCTGGGTGATATGCGTTCCCCTGATAGCGTGCATGAGGAGGGTAAAGATTCGTAAGCGGCTTACCTGACCGGCAATGGCCGTATCGAATAAACCGTCAACGGGTACAGCATTTGGGGCGATCATAAAAACGCCGCCCAACCTTCGCCCGTTCATAGCAGAGATAATCAGCGCTGGTTGTTCAAATACCTTATCATCCAACTCAATCCGCACCTTTGGCGCATGGAAGTAGAGGAAAATTGTTTTTAGCGCGGCCATTAGATACGAAAGCATACCAGAGACGTTTTTCAATTTCGATGCTTCGCGATTTACAATGGCATCGAAACCGATGCCAATACCGTTAACAAAGTAACGGCCCTGAGGGTAGAAGCCGCCCGTGAACCAGCCAAGATCAATACGCTTATGCTGACCATCCGTCAACACCTGGCAGGCCCCTTCAAGTGTCATGGGAATGCCGGCGCCAAAGGCGAAATCGTTGCCGCGCCCGACGCCCAGCATGGCAAAGGTCGCTTCGCCTAAACCGGCTTTCTTCGCCTGCATCAAGCCGTTGACCACTTCGTTGGCGGTGCCGTCGCCTCCTGCAGCTACCACCACATTGTAACCATCCCTCACTGCCTGCCGGGCCAATTCTATGGCGTGGCCGGCATAGTCCGAAAGTACCAAATCGAAATCCAGGTTATACCTCGACAAAAGTTCTTTAATCCGCTCAATTGATTTTCTGCCCATCCCCCGACCTGAAATGGGGTTCAGGATTACTTTATATTTAGGCATGATGTTTTCCGATTCCGTTGTTCGAGTTTTTAAGTTGCTTAATTAACCCAAATGGAAAATGATTCCAAGGCCATCAGAATGTTGTGGTTTTGTTACGAATCGAAAGGTTAACGCATTAACATGAAATCACTCAACCCAACTGCAAAACGATAGGATGGATGGTTATTTGCAAATGATTTCCATCGCCTGGGGGAGGATCTCGACGGTCAATTGCTTACCTTCAAGCGAGCAGACTTCGCCATCGGCCTGAGCAGGCAGAACGCCTTCGCCCAACACGGTTACAGAAAGTTTCTTTATCCGCTCAAAGCGAATTTCCGGCTGGCCGATGTGTTCCCCTTTGAGAGAACGACCGAGGAGGGTAAGGATGCGCGGGCGGCTGATCTTTCCGGCGCTCACAAAATCAAGAAGACCGTCATCGAGGATGGCGTTAGGGGAAAGCAGAAAAGCGCCCCCCAATCGTTTGCCGTTCATCAACGTGACGAGCAGGGCGTGCTGTTCAAAAACTTTGCTGTCATTGACTTCAAAACGCGCCAGGGGCGCCAGGTAGTAAAACAGGAGAGCCTTAATCGCCCCGATCAGGTAAGAGGGAGCGCCGGATACGATTTTTACCTTGGATGCTTCATAATTGATGGTGGCGTCAAAGCCGATGCCGACGCCGTTGATAAAGTAGCGGCCCTCAGGGTACAGGCCACCGGTGATCCAGCCGACATCGATACGCTGCCGCCGTCCGTTCACCAGGAGTTGGCAGGCTTCCTCGAAGTCCGTGGGGATATCGGCGCCGAAGGCAAAATCGTTGCCGCGTCCGATGCCCAGCAAGGCAAAAGTCGCTTCGCCGACGCCGGCTTTCTTTGCCAGCATGAGGCCATTGGCGACTTCGTTGGCGGTGCCGTCGCCTCCGGCAGCCACCACCACGTCGTAGCCGTCCTTCACTGCCTGTTGAGCCAGTTCGATGGCATGTCCGACGCGTTCAGAAGTGGCGATATCAAAATCCAGATGATGCCCTTGCAGACGTTCTTTGATGCGTTCGATCGATTTTCCCCCCATTCCTCTGGCAGAGTTGGGGTTGAGGATGATTTTATATTTCGTCATGAGTCGATACCATTTCTGTTTTCGAGGATAATATTATTATATTTTTGTCGGTTGTGTTGGGCGGCTATTCGTTTCGCGAAAAACGAATGCTCGTTTACGATCTGGGCGAAATACGCCAAGCATTTCGATTATAGTGTTATTTTAACACGGACGGGTTTTCTGGCAAGCCCTGTTTCTGAAGTTGGGACATGAGTTCGGACAAGAGGAAAGAGTGAAGCTCTAAGAATTGGTAAATTTGATTTTCCGCAAACAAATCACCAACATCTTGTCATCTGCTTGAATTCAAGAAGTCATCCGCCCAAATTCTTTGATCAGGAAGGTAAAGGAGTTGCACTGACCATTGCTCCGGGAGAGATAGTAACCCATCAAGGGGTGTGGTATATGGGCAAAGCGTGGGTCAATCTGGCTGGAACCTTGGAAAAAGGGCTTTCAGAAGTTATGTGGGTAATTAATGACCTCGAGGCGAAAGAAGGTTTGCGAATTTACTTTGCCCGTATGAAAATTGAAGAAAGTTTCCGCAATTTGAAAAGCCTTCCGGGCATGACCAAACTTATGAACAAACAACAAACTTACATGGAAAAGATGCTGGCTCTCTTGCTCCTGGTTTATACCATCGGTCTGATGCCGGGTGAGGGCATCAGCGATCGTCTCTATGGCGAGATCATCACTGAAAATGAGCCAATGCTTGAAAAAGACCGGCTTCCCGGTTCAGCGAACCTGAAAAAGGGCAAGAAGTGGAAACGTTATTCTGGCTTATTTATCCTGCTGAAACAGAAATGGTTTATCCCCAAAGCCGACCGCCTCGCCATCCTGGATGAGGTTTTGGCAGCTTTTATCCCCCTCGTTCAGCGCCCTGTCCGAACTCATGTCTGAACTTCAGCTTATTTATTTTTTGGTACTGTTTAAGGAATATTGACACAGGACAAAATGGGTTAACGGGCATTTTTTC
>CAZDAW010000162.1:0-3544 GCA_964503685.1 uncultured Anaerolineaceae bacterium
GCGACTGATTGAAACATACCCTCCGAATGATACAATCATAAGATAAAAGTATGGTCGTTTGAAATCGGCTATACTTGGAGTAACCCTACGTAAGGACGGGTCCACAGCCCGTCCTTACCCACAATCTAAAAATAAAATATAACTTGAAGATTTCAAGAATCAAGTTTTACGCACATCATCATAAATTGATATGAAATACAAGGTACCTTATGGCGCTTTGGTCTGGAAGATTATCAGGCAATTTAAATGAAACGGTTGCCGCTCTAAATAACTCGCTTTCCTTCGACCAGCGTTTGGCGGAAGTGGACATAAGCGGCAGCATCGCCTGGGCAAAAGCGCTGCAGCGCGCCGGAGTTTTGACGCTCACCGAAACAGACGAAATCAATCGCGGGCTGCAAATCATCCAGGCTGAGTTTATAAAAGGTGAGTTTGAATTTAAAGCCGGCGACGAGGATATTCACACTGCTGTTGAGCGCCGTCTGACCGAATTAATCGGCCCCTTGGCAGGCAAACTACACACCGGGCGCAGTCGCAACGATCAGGTAGCCACAGATTTCCGCCTGTGGATATTGGATGCGATAAAACACCTGGATGAACAGATCAAAGTCTTTCAGACAACACTTCTCAACCGGGCTGAGCGGGATTTTGACGTGATCATGCCAGGTTACACCCATTTTCAGCAGGCGCAGCCCATTCTCCTCAGCCACTGGTGGCTTTCTCACTTCTGGGCGCTCCAGCGCGACCGCGAGCGGCTGCAAAATCTGGCCTATGAAACGGCCTGCCTGCCGCTCGGCAGCGGCGCGCTGGCAGGGACGGGTTTCCCGATCGATCGCTTCGCCCTGGCAAGCGAGTTGGGCTTCGTCTATCCTTCCCCTAACAGCATCGACGCCGTTTCTGACCGCGACTTCGCCGCCGGCTTTCTGTTCTGCACAACTCTCCTCGGCGTACACCTCAGTCGCCTGGCCGAAGCGCTGATCCTCTATTCGACCAGCGAATTCGGTTTTATCACCCTCGCCGACGAATTTTCTACCGGTTCCAGCCTGATGCCGCAAAAGAAAAATCCCGACCCATTGGAATTGACCCGCGCTAAAGCCGGCGTTCTCATCGGGCGGCTGACCGGATTATTGAGCACCCTCAAAGCACTTCCCTCAGCCTACGATAAAGATCTGCAGGAAGACAAACCCCCGGTGTTTGACGCTGCCGACACCCTGGAAGTGCTTTTACCTGTTCTAAGCGGGCTGGTCGCAACCCTCACGGTGAACAGCGCCCGCATGCGCGCCGCTATTGATCCGCAAGTCCTTGCCACAGACCTGGCTGATTATTTGGTAAACAAGGGTGTGCCCTTTCGCCAGGCGCATCACGCCGTCGGCGGGGCGGTCAAACGCGCCCTCGAACTGGGCGTCAGGCTCCCTGACCTGCCCTTGAATGAATGGCAGGCCATTCACCCCGCATTCCAAAATGATTTATATACCGTTTTTGACCTCGAACAATCCCTGAACCGCCGCGCCGCCTGGGGCGGCGCCGCTCCTCAGGCCGTGAAGGAACAACTGGTAAAAGCCCGTGAGGCTATTATGTAGATACGAAAACAATAGAAATATTGATGCATTTAAATCTCAGAGCAGTATAATTATTATGAACAGACCATCTGCGAAAGCCCCATCAAGTTACTGAGAATTTGCCTATTGCGTGATATAATGCCCTTTAGGATGGATTTCGTGACTGTTGCATCAATGCCCGTCATGAGCGCAATGCCTGTACGTAGGTTCGTTTATCTTGGATAAAGAAATCTTACAGCCCGGCTGGTGACCTCCAACCGGGTTATTTAATATTATTGAGCAAGAAGGAATTTATTTTATGAGTAAAAAATTACGCATCATACCCCTGGGGGGACTCGGGGAAGTCGGGAAGAATATGATGGCTTATGAATACGGGAACGACATTCTGATCGTAGATACCGGTATCATGTTCCCCGAAAACGATATGCTGGGGATTGATTACATCATCCCCGATTTTCATTATTTGTTGGAAAACAACCGCCGCCAGCACGTGCGCGGCATCGTCATTACCCACGGCCACGAAGACCACACCGGCGCCATTCGCCACGTGCTGGAAGAGATCAACGCCCCCATCTACGCCACGCCATTAACTCGCGGCCTGCTGGAAGTCAAGCTTGCCCGCAACGGCTTGATCAACAAAGCCTCGCTGAATACTGTGAAAGCCGGCGATAGCATTCAGATCGGGCCGTTCAAAGTGGAATTTTTCCATGTCTGTCATTCCATTCCCGACGGCGTGGGGCTGGGCATCACTACGCCCGCTGGACTGATCGTTCATTCCGGCGATTATAAATTCGACCACACACCAGTAGATAACTGGCCCAGTGATTACGCCAAGCTGGCCGAATTTTCCGAGCGCGGGGTACTGGCCCTTCTGGCGGATTCCACAAATTCAGAACGCGCCGGTTGGACCCCCTCCGAAAGAGTGCTCGATGACGCTCTGCACCAGGTCATCTCTAACGCCCCTGGCCGGGTCATTATCGCCAGTTTCGCTTCGCTGATTTCGCGGATGCAGCAGGTTGCTGCCGCCGCAGAACGCAACGGGCGCAAACTGGCATTTACCGGCAGCACCATGGTCGATAATATGAAAATGGCGCGCAAACTTGGCTACCTCGAAATACCTGAAACGGTGGTAGTCAGCCTGGATCAGGCGCTCAACATGAAACCGCGCGATGTTGTGCTGATGTGCACTGGCTCGCAGGGCGAACCCTCCTCGATCTTGGGACGCCTGGCGTCGGGTACAAACCGCCTCTTCGATATCCAGCCCGGCGATACAGTGGTGCTCTCCTCGCACCCCATTCCGGGCAACGAAGAAGACATCAATCGCACCATCAATCGCCTCATCCAGCGCGGCGCCACCGTGATCTATGAAGCGATTTTCCCCGTGCATGTTTCCGGGCATGCCAGTCAGGAAGAAATCAAATTGCTCCTGCACCTGGTTCGCCCCAAGTTCTTTATCCCTATCCACGGTGAGTTACGCCATCTCACCCAGCATGCCCGCCTGGCAAAAGAGATCGGCATTCCTGAAGAGAACATTGCTGTTGTCGAAAACGGGCAGGTCATTGAATTCGAAAATGGCAAGATGCAGCTGGCGGAGCGCATCCCTGGTGGTTACATCTTCGTTGACGGCTCCGGCGTCGGCGATGTGGGCCCGGAAATCATGCGCGAACGTGAATCCCTGGCGCGAGATGGCGTGGTAATCATCAATCTTACCCTCGATAAATACACTAACAAACCCATGCGCGACCCCGAAATCATCAGCCGGGGATTTATGGTTCTCGGCGAAACCGATCATTTATTTTCCGAAGCGCGTCGTCGCATTTCTGAAATCGCCGGACGTCCGGGCGTCGTTGATTTAAAAGACGAAATCGAACAAACAATCCGTTCTGTCTTTTATAGCGAAACAAAACGCCGCCCGATGATATTCGTGGCGATAAGCAAAATATAGCAATATCAAAAGAACAAACCCCTTCTTTCACATAACTGAAAGA
>CAZDAW010000163.1:0-3529 GCA_964503685.1 uncultured Anaerolineaceae bacterium
AAAAAAATCACCCGGGCCCAAAAAATTTAATACGTGGGTTTCAACATTGTTAATAACCTTGGTGACGCGTACTTTCCCATCCAAGATAATGAAGAAGGTGCTTTCAGTCTCTCCTTCATAACAGAGAATCGTTTCGGGCGGGTAAATATGCACCACACTGTTTTCTATCAGTTGATCCACTTCTTTAGGAGCAATACCAGGAAATGCCCGTTGAATTATTGTTTGAGGGGTTATTCTTTCGGCCATTCTTACCTCTCGGGGTTGTCGCCAGCTCGTTCAAAAAAAATTAATAAAGTATTTCCATAGCGACGTTGAGAAAATTCTCTCATCTTCTTCAGATCAACCATCTCGTATTCAATGGGATCAATCTGGACAACGATCCATCCATCAATTGCCAGCCATGCATCATTCTCATCGACAAGCAATAAGGCTTTCTTCCACAGTTCTTTATATTGAGGAGGAGCGATATAAATATAATCAAATGAGCGGTCGGGTTTATTTTTCAGGAATATGTAGCTGTCGGAAAATATTACCTCTGCATTGGCTTTTAAACGCGTATGTTCCAGGTTTCGATGAAGCGTTTTTATAGCGTTCCGGTTATTGTCAATAATACGGACAAATGATGCTCCCCGACTTAAGGCTTCAATTCCGACGCTGCCCGTACCGCCAAACAAATCTAACAGACTGGCTTCCTGAATATCAGGCCCAATGATATTGAACAAGGATTCTTTTACGCAATCTGTGATCGGACGTGTTGAATCGCCGGGAACTGGAAATAAGCGCATACCGCGAGCTGAACCTGATATAATTCGAGGACTGGCCAATTGATATTTACCTTTTGCTAAGAATATTTATTCACACTCTGCCGCGCGGCAAGAATGTTGCCATGCGGAGCAATTACGGGTAAAACACACCCGGTACCCAAAATTAAACGTTTCCCATTTGTTTGAGCGATCGCATCTTTCGCCTGCGCATAGATATCCTCTGGCGTACCAAGCGTCATGGGATTCCAACGATCCAGACCTCCACATACAACACCGCGATAAATCTTTTGCGCTTCAGAAAGTGCGGGCGGCGTTTGGCGATCATGCCAGTTGATAATCGATACCGGGTATTCGGTTACCTGGTCAAACATTACCTTTTCACCGTGCAGGTGAAGCATGTTCAGCCAAAAACCCTTTGTGTGATCTAATACTTTATCATCAAACACTTTACAAAACTGTTGAAATTCGGAAACAGATAATAACTGATACTGTGCATGTTGTACCGCATAGAATAAACCCGCGATCCCCAGTTTGCGACATTCTTCCACAAAACTGATAGTGGTTTCTGATATTCTATTTAAACCAGTGATTACTGCATCAGGGTACTTTCGAATATGATAAATTAAAAGGTCTGCGCCAGCTAAATTTTTTGCCTGAGAAAGCGGATTAAAAATTGTCTGCAAGACAGGCGCTTTACCCCCCAATTCTTTTTGGACAATCGCCAGACACTTCAGTTGATCTCCAAGGTAACCCTTCCGTGGGTCAAGGATGGGTATTTTTGTCCAGTCTTCGGGATCCCTTATCACCCTATGGGTGTATTCTCTTGTCCCTTCGGGATTTCCTTTCCAGACATCTTCAACGCCCCAATCTCGTAAACAATAAGATGAAGAGGGTGTTACTTTTACCAGATCAAAATCATAAGTTTGCTGAAAACTGATAATTGCCGAAGCCAAAGTCTCAGGCGATTGATCATCGACTGGAAAATGACGCCAGAGAGCCACAGGAACACGATCAGGTATTTCACCCGAAATACACATTTCCAGGCGTTTAATATGAGAAACAACCTTTTCTTTCATCGCTTACCTCTTGAATCAGATGAAATGATGTAAAATCGTGTGTATCTCTTCTTCTTCAACTTTCTGCTGACTTAAATAATTCGCCATAAATTCAGACCTTCGCAAACGAAGCGTTAAAGGTGCGACTGCATGTAAATCTTCCAGGTTAACATCTAACCTGCCATCAGCGGCTGCATAAGCGCGTGCAGACTCGAAGAGTGTTATTTCTGCTCTCAATGAATCGATATTCATTTGCTGAATGATATTGATTCCAATCCTGGCAATATCTTTTTCGATTCGGACTCGGGGTAATTTTTGTCGTGCTGATTGAATTTCTGATTTCAACCATTCAGTTTCTTCACAATAATGTGCAATAGATTGGCGAGGATTGGTAATATATGCCTGTACTCTCCGATAGGCTTCGAGGCGCTCGTCAGGATCAGATAATCCAGGAACAATTGCTCGCAGCCCAAAACGGTCCATAATTTGGGGCCGGAGATTTCCTTCTTCCGGATTCATCGAGCCGACCAGAATGAATCGCGACCAGTAGGTGGCAGATATTGGCCCGCGCCGTACGGTATATTTACCCTGTGCAGCAGCATCGAGAATTGCATCAATGATGTCATTAGATAGCAGGTTGATTTCATCAATATATAATAGATTTTGATCGGCCTGAGCGAGAATCCCTCGTTTTAAGCGAAGTCTTTCGTGCACCAATGCCCGCTCGTCTAAACCACCAACCACGTCCTCCAGCGTTGCGTTGAGGGGAAGTTCTATAAAGTGAACACGATCTTGTATCGTAAGTGAAACGCCTTCTGCATATTTCTTTGCACAATTCGGGCAAATTGCATCAATGCCGCCGTTTTCAACATCTTCTGGCAGGCATCCATAAAAACAGGCGCTGCGTGTAACATCCGGTAATAGATTCAAGAGACTTCTGGCAGCAGTTGTCTTGCCGGTTCCACGCGGTCCAATCAATAATACGCCGCCTACAGCCGGGTTGATTAATGCAAGCAACAAAGCAATTTTCATTTCCATCTGGCCGACGATACCTAAAAAGGGGAAAGGCAGTTGTTCGGCCAACCCGGAATTACTTTCCAGCCCTGACTCGCAGTATGACCGGCCAGAAGCAATATCGATTAATTCCTTAAAAGATCGAATCGCAGATATTGGCTGTTCCTGGCCGCCATCTTCAATGGGAGAGAGACCTTCAGATGTCGCCATAAGTATACAAGCAGTTAACTCGATTTTATACTATCAACCCCTGGAACGCGAAACGATAAGGGAAGATATTTAATCCATATCGTTTCGTAACTCCCCAGAATCGGCGGGATGTAATAATTCTGGACTTTCCAGTAAGACATCGATAGTATCATAAGACAAATCCGACATTAATGGGGCCAGAGGAATATTCGATGGAATCTGAATATGCGGCGGTTTAAATGGCGCTGTATGGGGTAAATGCAAACCATCGCTATTCCGTTTTCTAATAATTCGCGGGTCATTGGTTAAATAACCCACATAATGCCCAAGGATAGAATAAACTTCCCGTTCCTGGGTAACCCAGCCAATCCACTCGCCAAGAGAGTTATAGATATGTGGGTAAACGAGAAAGGCCTCTGCATCACCTTTTGATGTGTATATTGGAATAATTCTTTGTGCAGTACTCATAAATACATTATAGGAATAAAGTCATCAAAAATAAGTTAA
>CAZDAW010000164.1:0-3431 GCA_964503685.1 uncultured Anaerolineaceae bacterium
CACCTCTGGTTTTCTCTCAAGCAACTCGACAAGGGGATATAGCTTTGTGATGTAAGATCGACAAACTGCGTCATCTGAGCGAAAGAAAGTTGACTTTGGTCGGCCTTAGATCAAACTTAGGTTAACCGAAATCTTCGCGGGCGCGTTGAAAATGTCGTTTTGTTGGTCATTTTTATCACTTTTGGCTATGGTTGGACGTATAACACCTATATCGGAATACACGAAGGATAATCAATGAAATACCGCAGCTTGGCGATTATCGTTTTAGCGCTGACCTTTCCACTGTTTGCCACCACAACCACTGCCCAACAGAAAAACACCCAACCGCGTTTTATCACCGGCACTTACGCCACAACCAATCCCATCTATCCCCAAATCGGTGCGGAATACGGCATCGTTCTGTTTGATCTCTACGGCCAGATAGCCGAAGATTATGCTTTTATCTCCCCACCGGTTGCCCAAACACTTGGCATCGCGCAGGGTGACATCACCAGTGGCACTTACCAGATCGAACTTCCTGAGACGCCGCAGGGCACGCTCATGGATTTTGACGGCGACCTATCGACGCCACCCGGCATCCAGGTCTTTACCGCTGCAACTTACATCAATTTTATCGGCGATGACTACATCAATCGGGGCGAAACCGTTCTTGATGAATCGGTCCATCTTGAGCCGCTGAGTTACGCCATCATTGGTGGTCATGTCGTTGTTTGGGCCGTTCAAGACGGTGAACAATTCCCGTCTGATCTGGGTCCCGATGGCGCAGCCTTCACCGGCGACGAGTCCCTGATGTCCCTCCCCGCTGGCTGGAGCGTGATCGCTTTAGACACCCAACCGTTTTCCATCATCCGTCAGGAAACTGTAGAATTCCCCATCATCGAGAGTCTCGGCGCGCTCAACGACTATTCATTCATGAGTTACGAAGATGCCTGGAATCGCCTTTTCCAGCGCACCAAAGAAACCTATCCCTTTTCTGCCGAAAAACAACTGGATTGGGATGCCATCTACAAAACAGTAACGCCGCTTGTCCAGGCTGCCACCGATGATGTCAGCTTCCATCTGGCGATTGCCTACTTAGGCGAACTTATCCCCGATACGCATATCGGCTATGCGTCAATTTCGGTTCTGCAAAATCTGCTGGTTGGTGGTGTTGGCATCAGCGCTTTAGCCGTAACCAGCAGCGGCGAAGTCATCATTACGGGCCTGGAAGAAGGACTTCCTGCCCAGAACGCTGGAATCGATCTCTATAACGTTTTGCTCGAAGTAGATGGTGTTCCAGCCTTAAAAGCGTTGGATGAAACGCCGTTGCTGCTCAACAGTGCGTCAACCGCCCATAGCCGCCGCTACTTTCAATCGGCGACTCTCCTCCAGGGTCCAATTGGTTCCCAGGTAACTCTTACCTGGCGTTCCTCGACGGGCAAAGAATACACCGCCACTCTCACCCGCGAATTTGATGCATCTTCCATTCTGACTGCCTTCGACACATCCAGCGGTTCTGACCAGGTTATCTCGTCGCAAATGCTCGACTCAGGCATTGGTTACATCAGTGTGCGCGGTTTTGCCGAAGAAGTCAGCGCCGCTGACGAAATGTTTTCCTCTGCCCTGCAAAGCCTTATCGATGCCGGCGCGCAAGGCATCATCATCGATGTCCGCAGCAATACCGGTGGTTTGATAAACTTGGCCATGGTCATGGCTGGACATTTTTTCCCCGACTATTCCCGGCTCTTCGATTTTTACTATGCCGATGGTGAAGGCGGTTTTGCCTATCGTGGTTTTATAGAAATTCTGAAAGGTGAGCCTTACTATGCTGGTCCGGTAGCCGTGCTCGTCAACGAAATGACCGGTAGTGCTGGCGATCTCTTCACCTACGCCATGACGTTCGATCACCGGGCGCTTATCGTCGGCAACACACCTACCGGCGGTTTTACGGGTGAAGTTAGCGACGGTCAGTATACGCTTCCCGGTAGTCTAAGCGTACAAATCCCCACCGGACGTCCTGTAAACCCGGCTACCGGCGAAACGCTCCTTGAAGGAAGCGGTGTCCAGCCGGATGTGATAGTTCCCATCACCCAGGAAAATCTGCTTTCTCCCGATGACGAAGTGCTGCTTGCTGCTGAACAGGCGCTCCTGGAATTTGCGAGTAACTAACTAAGCATTTTCAGGCTTGATCGGTTCCTGTGATCAAGCCTGAAACTAACACAATCAAATCAATTGCCCTCCGAAGCCGAATCTGATGGTGGAACTTTCAGAAGGCCATCAAAAGTCACTTTAGTCAGGAGTTCAACCAGTCGCGGCGTATCATTCCAAAGGGCTTGTGTTTCCACGTCGTCCATCATCGCCAACAATTCAAAGCCCAACCCTAAGGCCCCCAGCACACGGACAACCAGTGATACATCGACTGGCTCAATTTGATTGCGCTCAATCCGTTCCCGAAGATGTTTCTCCAAATCGCGGACGCCTGGAGCCATAACCTGTTCTTTATAAAGGTTGCGCAGATGAGGCGTAACAAAGATCTCTGGCAAAATAGCCAGAAAAAGCGTGTTTCGCTTGCTCGTTAACGAAATTCGTTCAGCCAACAAATCTTGAAAAGCCTGGCGAAAATCCTTATCCAGCGATTGTTCATAGGTTTCCCGCCGGTAATCGAGATCGGCTAACCAGTCGATAAGACTAATAAGCAGGTCATCTTTGTTTTCAAAATAGTTGTAAATCGTACCCTCAGCAATATCTGCCGCTTCTGCAATGTCTTTGGTCGTAGTCCGGTGGAAGCCTTTTTCAGCAAACACCTTAGCCGCAGCTTCCAATATTTCGGCCTTACGGCGCGCAGCGCGGCGTTCTTGGCGAGTGTTTTCCGTATTCTCCTGCTTTTTCACAACGCTTCCCTTTATTTCCATTTTGTCACCCCTCATTTTTAGGAGTTGACAGTAATCATACCTCAAACGTAAAATGAGTGCATACTCATAATCTGAGTATAAGCTCATTTCTTTGTGGTATTTCTTGAGGAGGCGTTGATGTTCCGATTTCTCGGTCGTTTAGCGACTCAATACCGTATTCCAATCATCGCAACCTGGATTGCACTGGCGATTATTCTGCCGCTGGTTGCGCCGAGCCTTGAAGATGTTGGCACATCCGATCAGCGCGACTTTGTGCCAGACGATGCGCCTTTTGCACAGGCTGAACGCTTATATCAGCAGGCATTTCCCGAAAACTTCTCGCCTAGCAGTGGTATTATTGTCGTTGACAGTGGTTCCGCGAATGGGATTTCTCCTGAAGCGACTGCATGGCAATATATCGAAGTTCTCACAGCCTGGCTGACAAGCGACGCTGCGCCCAACAATGTCACGGATGTCAGCTCGCCCACATTGGACCCGGCGATAGCGGTATAGCGTAGCTAAACGCGGGAAAAATGAGGATGGGGGCAGGGGGGAGAAAAA
>CAZDAW010000165.1:0-3412 GCA_964503685.1 uncultured Anaerolineaceae bacterium
ACTTCGATATTAAATTTGGATTGATAGGTCACACCAGAATCTGGCCTTAATAATATAGCATAAATTCGTCAAACACGCTGGAGGATTGCCCGTTCTGCTCACGCGTACAACGCCCGGCATGCCTCGCCCATTACGTCGCCAATCACTTCCACCATCACCGGCGATTTCTCCACCACCTGGCGCGCTCCGATCAGGATGCGCGCCTTTCCCATTTGCGCCGTCTCTTCGATCGAAGCGCCGTAGATGATGCTGGTCACGTTGGCCCAAACCGCCAGCGAAGCGCACATCGGGCACGGCTCGCAAGTCGAAAACAACAGCGCTCCACACAGGTTGCCGTATCCCAGTGTTTTGGCTGCCTGGCGGATGGCGTTCACTTCGGCGTGCAGGCTGGGGTCGTTTTCTGTCGCCGCCGTATCGTGGGCTTTACCTACCACCTGCCCGGCGTAAACCACCACCGCCCCGTAGCCCTTATTGCCCTCCCGACGCGATTGCTCGGCTTCAGCAATCGCCAGGCGCATCATCGCTTCAAAATCCACCCGGATAATCGATTCCCGGCAATGGCGCGCATAGGGGCGAATCTCCTCGTAGCTGCGAGTGAATCTCAACTGTGGGTCGATCTGCGATATAAAAGCCTGGGTCGATTTTTCGTAAGCCGCCCGACATATCTGGCGTGTGTCCAGCCCCAGTTCCGTGCAGGCATCCAGCGTCGGGCAGGGATTGACCGAGAGCCAGGTGATCGCCTCATCCGATTCCTCCACCACCGGCACTTCGTCTTCCGCCAATCCCATATATTCGAAGAAGAGCATCTCAAAGGCGCGCCGCGGCGTCGGCGCGACGGTCTGGCCGCCGTAATGTGCGGCAAACCAGGCCAGCCGTTTCAGGCTCACCTCCACCTCGATCTTCCGGTAAGGGCCATTGCGCAACCGTTCGATTTGCTGCCTGACTTTTGCTGCGTAATTTTCGTTCATTATCTCCTCAACATTTTCTCGTCAAATTGATTAAAACATAATCAACAAAAAGCAGTATCATAATAATAAAGAGAAAGGAGGGAGGTTCTATGGCTAATGTTGTCATTTCGGAATTATGTCAGCTCCCGATGGAGCAGCAGCAAGTCGAACTAGTCGAGCGCAAAGGGATCGGCCACCCTGATACAATCTGCGACGCCATCATGGAAGAGGTTTCCATTGCCCTCTGCAGGGAATATAAAGCCGTATTCGGTCGTATTCTTCATTATAACATCGATAAAGGCATGCTCATTGCCGGCCGGTCAGAACCTCGCCTGGGCGGCGGTCGAATCCTGGAAATCATTCGTATCCTCTTTGGCGACCGGGCTACATCCAGATTCGAAGGCAAACGAATCGACGTTGGATCGATTGCCGAAGAAGCCGCCAGGAAGTGGCTGCGCGGCAATATGCGCTTTCTCAATCCCGACAGGCATGTTCTCTTTCAAAATGAGTTAAAGGAAGGTTCGCTGGAATTGACCAGCATCTTCGATCGTGATGTGATTGTCGCCAACGATACCTCGGCAGCAGTTGGCTACGCGCCGTTAACCGAAACGGAAAAAATGGTGCTCGCGGCTGAACGTTACTTGAATTCAAAAGAAATCAAGGAAAAATTTCCCGAATCCGGCGAAGATGTAAAAGTCATGGCCTACCGCAATGGCCGCAGCCTGCTGCTAACGGTCTCGCTGGCTTTTGTCAGCCCACTGGTCGCAAATGAAAAATTTTATTTTGAACGCAAAGAGGAAATCTGCGCCAGCCTCACCGCTTACCTCAACAGTCAGCAGAAAACCCTCGACTCGATCAAGGTAATGATCAACACGCTGGATGATCCTGCCCGCGGCGACAGCGGGATGTACCTGACCGTACTCGGAACCGCAGCCGAGGGCGCCGATGGCGGGCAGGTGGGACGCGGCAACAAGGTCAACGGCCTGATCGCCCTCAATCGGGTGATCGCCGCTGAGGCAGTAGCCGGTAAAAATCCGGTAAGCCACGTGGGAAAAATCTATTCGGCCCTCTCAAACCGCATTGCCGGAGAGATATACGACCGGGTTCCAGGTATTAACGAAGTGCATGTCTGGTTATGCTCACAGATCGGCCAGCCGATTGATCACCCCATGCTCGCTTCGGTTCAAACATCGTTGCAAAAAGGTGTAACGCTGAAAGATATCGAAGCGCCGGTTAAATCGATATTGGAAGAACAGCTCGCTTCAATACACGGCTTTACGCTCGATCTGGCGGAAGGCAAAATCCCCGTCTATTAGATTTTAGACCATTGGAAACAAGAATCCGGCTGGCAGATATCCGATCTGCCAGCCGTGTGGTGATATAACCTATTCCTTCTTACCTGCGTTCAGTTTCTCCTGCAACGCTTTAAGTTCGTCCATCTTGCCTGCCGCGGCCAGGCGGGCCTGTTGCGGCCAGGTATCAGGTTGGGCTAAATTTAGCCCATTGTCTTTCAGAATTTTATCCAGCGTAGAAACTTTAGCCTCTGCCAGTTGCTCGAAAGTTGCTATTCCATTCTTCTTGAGCACTTCGGCAATTTTCGGCCCAATACCTTCGATGATCGCCAGATCGTCCTTTTTACCCCGCGCGGCCGGCGTCTGCACCTGGGCTGCCTTTTCACCGCCGCCCTCCTTTTTGCCCCCGCCCCACAGAATGAGGATAACTGTGATGATGGCCAGAATCAAACCAATGATTAAACCGATAACACCTGCTGACATAATATCCTCCTTATAAGAATGATGATCCCAGGGATACCCGGGTTGATACACCTTTACATCCAATCCGATGCAATGACCGGACAATCCTCATCTTTACTGGTAAATTACAGGTGAGCAAATTGTACTCAATACAAACCTCAACGCGCCAGAATGGGCGCTTACAGGAATTTCGCCATGTTCCTCATCAGATTCTGGGCATTTGCACCTCCCGATTTCTGAACAGCCGGTTTCATTTGAAGCCCAATATAAATTCCCACAACGAGTCCCATCAGCAAAGTAAAAAGGCTTGCCCCCAGAACAAATACCCCCACCTCCGGTTCCGGATCATTGAGAAACTGATTAATACTCTCCCACCAACTGGCAACATTCGAGATCGTGATGCCTGAGATGGCGCCGATTCCCACTTTAATAACATCTCTGGTTAGCTCTTCTTTCAGCAGCCCTGATGCCCCGATGGCGAAAGCGATGATGTAACCCACCAGGAAAGTAATGAACGGAATGACAACCCCCATCCATACAAGCATTGGCAATATTTTAAATATTGCCAGCACAGATAATAGAACAACTGCCACGAAAACAGCAACCGCCATCCACACGAAAACTTTAGTCATTTACCTCTCCTCGCTAAAGTATGCCGGGTGCACGAAAGGCCGGATCGAATGGCTGTTATGAATAGAACAATGCGTTTAC
>CAZDAW010000166.1:0-3341 GCA_964503685.1 uncultured Anaerolineaceae bacterium
TACCTCAATTTGTGTTATGGTGTCCAATTGTGGCAATTGTGTTGTTTCCAAAGAATTGGCGGCTTGCCTGGGGTGTAGCTTTAATTACTGCATTAATATCATTTAACTGGACTTTTCAAAATCAGACTCGTCCGGTGCATGTTGATGCATTGTACAACAATTTTCCTCATGATCAGATGTATTTTTTAAGCAATATGTCTGTTTATTCAGAATATCGTGATATAACGAAGCTGGTTGCTGACTCTAACTGCCAGAAGGTTGGTTTAATCATTCGCAGGAATACGATGGAATATCCATTTTGGGTTATGCTTCGTAATCAGGGGTTTGCTGGCGAGATTGAGCATATTCAAGTAAAAAATGAGACGGCGCAATATGAAAAACTCGATTACAAACCCTGTGCAATTATCTCAGAATGGGAAAGCGATAAATTCTCTGGTTGGAGGATGATACGCGTGGGAGATTTTTGGGTTTATCTGGAGTAAAGCATGCAGGGGCTTGAACCTTTTGGAAAATGGTTAATTATTGGCGGGATCGCTCTTGTCATTACAGGCGGCCTGTTTTTACTTTTAAGTAAGCTATCAGGATTAAAGCATTTACCGGGTACATTGCGGGTTGAAGCCGGGGGTATGACCTGTATATTTCCTATCCTGGGTTCCATTATTCTGAGCATTGTGTTAACCGTTGTATTGAACTTGATTATCCGTATCATCAACCGGTAGGACAGGCTTGAAAGAGATTGATTGTTGTGTAAACCAGTTTGATTGATGATTTTGATGTTATATGATTTTTAAGGAGGAGTCGAGGGATGAAGCGATTGTTATCAGGGAATGAAGCAGTAGCTCAAGGAGCATGGGAAGCAGGCGTTGCTGTGGCTTCCGGTTATCCGGGTACACCAAGCACAGAGATTTTAGAGAATTTTTCCCGAATGCCTGGCGTGTATGCAGAATGGGCTTCCAATGAAAAAGTCGCTCTGGATGTAGCAATTGGAGCCGCGTATGCGGGCAAACGGGCAATATCAACGATGAAACATGTGGGTGTTAACGTTGCGGCCGATGCACTTTTTTATGCTTCTATGACTGGGATGGAAGCCGGCCTTGTGCTTGTTTCGGGCGATGATCCGTCGATGCATTCTTCTCAAAATGAGCAAGATAATCGGAATTATGCGCGTTTTGCGCGTATTCCGTGCCTTGACCCGGCCGATAGCCAGGAAGCGCATGATTTTGTAATCGCCGCTTATGATTTATCCGAGAAGTTCGACACACCTGTGTTGCTTCGAATGACGACTCGCGTTTGTCATACAAGCAGCCTTGTGACGATTGGCGAAAACAGATATCAAACAAAGATTCAGGAACAGTATCCACGCAATATAGCCAAATATATTGATGTACCAGCTCATGCAAGAAAACATCATGTGCATGTTGAAGAACGTTTGCGTGAAATTTCCCAATATGCTGAAAATTTCCCATTGAACATTGTGGAAGAACGGTCAAGTGACCTGGGAATTGTTACTTGTGGAATAGCATATCAATATGCCCGTGAAGTGTTTCCAGAAGCGAGTGTTTTCAAATTGGGGATGAGCTATCCATTGCCGAGTAAAATGCTTTTGGAATTTTCAAAGCGTGTACAAAAATTAATTGTCCTGGAGGAACTTGACCCATTTATTGAGGACCAGCTTCGTTTGATGGGCATAGAAGTATTTAGTGGACCTGATCATGATGATTACGCGCCAAATAGAAAAGCCATCTTTCCATTGTTTGGCGAACTTGATCCAGTCGTCGTGCGGAATTCGGCAATAAATGCAGGTCTTCTGGGCGATAAATTTAGGGAGTCTGTTCCCCAAGTTGTTGGTATCAATTCGCCGCCGCGTCCACCTGTGCTATGCCCAGGCTGTCCGCATCGAAGCACCTTCTATGTCTTGAGCAAACTGAAAGTACCGGTAAATGGCGATATAGGTTGTTATACTTTAGGTATGGTTCCACCCCTTAATGCTGTTCATACCTGCGGTTCTATGGGCTCTGGTATAGCTGTTGCACATGGCGCAGCGGTTGCTGGAGATAAAGAACGCCACGTGGCAGTGATAGGCGATTCAACCTTCTTTCATACAGGAATTCCCGCATTAATCAACGTTGCGTACAATCGCAGTAATGTAATTACAGTTATTCTGGATAATCGGATTACTGGTATGACAGGCCACCAGGAAAACCCGGGCACCGGACGGACACTTCAGGATAAAGAAACAAATGAGATTGATCTTGAGGCGTTGGTTCGTGCGTTGGGTATTGAAAAAGTGAAAACTGTCGATGCATACGATGTGAAAGCCGTGGAAACAACGCTTAAGGAATGGATAAGTGAAGATGGTCCGGCTGTGCTAATTGCGCGCCATGAGTGCGCTTTGTTGCCGTCTCAACGCAAAAAGTATTTACCTTTGCAAGTGAATCACGATATTTGTATTGGCTGTAAAACTTGCTTCCGTATTGGTTGTCCGGCGATATCTCAATCAGAGATAATGCATTTGAAATACAACCGGCCATTAGCGCAAATTGATCCGATGCTATGCACCGGATGTGAAATTTGTGCTCAGGTATGTCCGCACGATGCTATCTTATTTAGAGATCAGATATTGGCGCAAAAAAGTGATAGGGTTCATGCAGAATAATATATACATCGATCAGGAGATATTCTTATGACTGAAACAATTCCTACGACTAATTTCGTATTGGTCGGAGTAGGCGGACAAGGGACAATATTAGCCAGCGATGTGCTTGCAGAAGTAGGTGTACTTTTGGGATATGATGTTAAGAAAGCGGAAGTCCATGGAATGTCACAAAGGGGCGGGAGTGTGATCTCTGGCGTTCGCTGGGGTGAGAAGGTTTATTCTCCTATCATTGCCAGGGGTGAGGCTGATTACCTGGTCGCTTTTGAGAAATCAGAAATACCGCGATATATTGATCATTTGCGCTCTGGTGGGGTTGTGTTAATCAATGATTATCAAATAGTTCCTCTGACGGTCAGTTCAGGTAATGCCAGCTACCCGACCGATGAACAAATCCGTGAAGTTACTGCACGCTTCACGGAAAAAGCCTACTGGGTGGATGGAGTTGGAATTGCCGAAAAAGTGGGCAATGTCAAAGCGGCGAATGCTGTGTTGCTTGGTACATTGTCTAAAGTTCTGAATATCCCTTCCGAAAAGTGGCTGGATGCAATTGCCAGGCATGTCCCGGTAAAACTTTTAGAATTAAATCGTCTGGCATTTGAGGCAGGTCGGGCTGTTAAATTCTGATCATTCTGTTGGATAGGATTTATTATCATTCAGGTTAACACGGCGATAATAATTGCTGTGG
>CAZDAW010000167.1:0-3280 GCA_964503685.1 uncultured Anaerolineaceae bacterium
GGCGATTTGTTTGTGCCAAAAAATAGCCTATTTACAACCGTTCAATCGAAGAATTTAATCCAAAACAATGCAGAATTTTTGCCGTTGCCCTCGGAGAAAAGAGACCAATTCCTCGCTTTTCTTCTTCAGTTGATATTTCCTGTCTCACCATCAGAAAGACCGCTTTAGAAACCGTCCTGTTCGATCAACGTCCGCGGCAGCGTCTGCGGTAACGTCTGCGGCGTGTCAACAAGGCGTCTGCGTCACGTCAGCCTGGACGCAGACGGTGTTAATTACCGATAAATCAACAGCAGGACCTTTTTGAATTGGAACAAAATGGTAATTTGCATAAAGAGGGTGGTTTCATTTTGTAAAAACAATAAGTATTGCGCGTTGTGAGCAGCATGGTAGAAAAACCTTTGTTTGAGGAACACTGGCGGAACAATGTTGGCAAAAAAAACGGACTATTGTAAAATTTATCACAAAAAGTTTTGACCGCTGATTTTTGATTTAGGCTTAACAAAAATGTCGCTGAAAATCATCCAATGGAGGAGGATGGGAAATGATGAAACGAATCCTATTTGTTACGATTATTCTTGTTTTCATTTTGACATCATGCGCAACAAAGGTCGATAGCACAGTCCAACCTACTTCCAGTTCTGCTCCGGCGAGCACTGCCACAATCACGGCTTCTACCGCAACTGCTGCTCCAACACCAACTCCGGGGATAACCTTTTATGTCACTAACACCGAAAACTCTGGAGACGGCAGTCTGCGTGATATGATTCTAAAAGCTGCACCAGGCGACCAGATTTTATTTGATCCACAAGTTTTTCCCCCTGACCGACCTGCGACAATTTTTCTTCAATCAAGCCTTATGATCCAAAAAGGTCATATCACCATTGATGCCAGCAACGCAGGGGTCATTCTGGATGGTTCAAAAATCACTAACGATGGTTGGGTAAAAGGTATTGCGCTTAATTCCAGCGGGAATATTATTCGAGGACTGCAAATACAGCATTTCAGTGGGACTGGAATTTTGATTGATCCAGCCTCTCACAACAATGTGATCGGGGGGGATCGAAGTATTGGTGATGGACCTTTCGGGCAAGGCAACCAAATTATCTTTAATGGTGAAGGGATCTTCGTAGGAGGGTCACAAAACACGATTTTGGGTAACCTGATCGGCACTGATGCTTTGGGTCAAGCACAACTTGGAAATCAATATTCCGGCGTCTATTTAAAGAATGCAGCCAGTGATAACATCATTGGACCGGGGAACATTATTGCTTACAATGCTCCAGAAAGCGTCAATGGCGGTGTTAATTTTGGCAGCGGAAATACAAAGAATAACCGCATTACACAGAATCAGATTTTTGGCAACTCCGCTCCAGATATCTACTACAATCTCGTTGAGGGCGCTCATATAATCCCCCTGGCTCCACCGGTCCTTGTCAGCGTGGATTTCAACAGCGGCAAAGTCACCGGCGCCGCTTGCCCAGGATGTTCTATCGAATTCTTCTCAACAACCCCTGAGGGAATGCAAATTTTTGAGGGCGATGTCGTAGTAGACGAATCCGGCGTGTTTATATTCGAAAAAGAAGGGGGATTCCGTGGAACCGAGCTGCGTGCCAATGCTTTTGTGGCAGGGCAAAACACATCGGAATTTTCTCTTCCTGTGACAGAACAAAACAATCAGTATGGTTTCCAAAATAATAATGCCAATCCAATCCTGGAATTGGCAAATCCGGCCTATGAAGAACTCGGGCAGAACAGATTGGGAAGCATGTATGTTATTACCTGCGATAATCTGGACAACGCCGGACTCTATGCCCATACGGCTACAGAAATTGGAGAAAAATTCCTGCGTATTAACCTGGAATGGTTTGACTGGCCGGAAGCGGAAAGAAGAGGGGAATATAGCGATTTTGAGATTTCAGATTGTCAAGAAGAAGCAATGGACCAGCTTACATCGAGTGGTGTGGAGTTGGTGTATGTGCTTACGTACTGGGATCCTGAAATCCAAATTACAGATGGATATTCACGTTTCCGGGATGATGCAGAAATCGAGCGTTTTCTTGAATATACCCGGTTTATTGTCAACAAATATAAGGGAAAGATTAGATACTACAGTCTGTTAAATGAACCTAATCTGACGGATGGACAGCGTGGTGTTAAGGTGGAGGATTATATTCGCCTGGCAGAACGAGTAATTCCAGTGATCCGGGAAATCGAACCGGATGCCAGGATTATCCTTGGCGAGGTAACACCGCTGATTGAACCGAACGCGCTGAATTATCTTCTCAGTATCGAAAATTCTGAGTTGATGCCCCTTGTAGATGGTATTGCATGGCATGGTTTCAGCGGTAACACCCCGGCTTATGAGACTGATTTTTACAATGCTTACCCTGGGATGGTAAATCAAATTGTTGAGACGGCTCGTGCCAATGGATTTACAGGTGATTTTTTCGCCACAGAACTTCAATATCGTACGAGCGACACAAATATGCAGCTCAACGATGAACACAAGAAGTATGTATACTCACACATGGTTTCTGTGAAATACTATTTACGAGGGATCGTTTACCATCGTGGACAGGACTTCTGGGTTACAGCAGGGCATGAAGATTATGAACGAATTCCGGGTATGCAAGAGATGTTAATTCACCTTTCCAGTCTGTTGTCGGACGTTCAGGCAATTAACCTCCCCGTTACTTTTGATTCTCCGAACCCTAATCAGTATAAAAATGTTGCATTTACTGCCCCAGATGGTTCGTTGCTTCTAGCACTATGGAATGATGTTTCGGCTGTGGATCATGATCCAGGGGTAGCAACAGAGATTAAGATACCTGGTGTGCAAGCAGATGGATTAACAGCCATGGACCCAATTTTCAGCGGTCAACAATCACTCGAATTTCTCAATGATGAAAATGGTATTACTATCCCTAATTTCTTGATTAAGGATTACCCGATTTTCATTCGCTTGGAGAACCCTAACCGCTAAAAGATGATTTAATATTGTTAATACGAGCATGAAATGAAAAAGTGTGCCGCAGATTATGATGGGTGCATATTTTGATTCCGTCTGATACTCAAACTAAAGAAATCTGGATTATGATAATTTAGATTTCTTTAGTTCCCGATCAGATTAATTAAGGCGGAATAGATCTTGCGATCTTTGATCATCTAGACCAGAAAAATTCAAAGGATGCGGTATGGAAGGAAGGAAATTGCTAAGATTTGAAGATTGGGAAGCTGAAAAGATTAAAGACCCGGATTTCCTCGCTGCTGCAGAGGAATT
>CAZDAW010000168.1:0-3261 GCA_964503685.1 uncultured Anaerolineaceae bacterium
CTCTCCTCCTGTCCAGACATCTTATGAGATAGATTAATCATATCGGTCTATCTCCTCCTGTCAAGCTGATCTTTCCCCAGGGCAATCGCATGTATGTCTGACAACCATGCTGTTGCCTGTTTTGTCGTTTAGAGTAAATCTGGATAACGCTCATGCCCGGTTTTATTTGCTCTACACAAGAAAATATAACCGATGATGCATCAATCATAAATTTTGCTGTCATTGCAAAGAAGCGCCCCTGCGGGAATTTATCCGGGCGGGTCTCGTCGGTTGATTCACCGCTCGCATCCATCCTGTCCAACCCGCCCGCCGATTTTTTTAGTTCACATTCGAATGATTTCCACGCCCGGATCGAATGCATCCTGGGCGAGGTCGGTAACGCTCGCCGGAATCTTCACGCTGGTCAGCCGGTTGCCGCCGAATGCGCACTCGCCGATGCTGGTCAGGCCTTCAGGAAGCGTCACGCTTTCCAGCCGATTGTTGGCAAACGTCCAATCCTCGATTACTGTCACCCCCGCCGGGATAATGAGTTGCGTCAATTGATTATCCATGAAGGCATGGTTTTCAATGATCGTAATGCGCTCGCCCAACTCTACCGTTTCGAGCCTGTTTTTCATAAACGCTTTTTCTCCGATCCAGGCAGCGCTCTTTGGAAGGGTCACGCAGCGAAGCTGGTTTTGAAGAAACACTTCTCTGGAAATCCTTTCGATGCCTTCAGGGATGTTCACCTCTTCGATCTGATTCCAGGAAAACGCCCCCTGGCCAACTACCTTGACGCCCGCCGGGATGGTCACACTTTTGAGGCGATTGGCGGTAAATGCCCGATTGTCTATTTCCACGATCCCTTCAGGAATAACGACGCTGGTCAGGTCCAGATGAGCAAAGGATTCTATTCCGATCTTGACGACAGGTTTCCTGTCTATTCGTCCCGGGATGATCACGTCTTTTACATATCCTCTGTATTTTCTGATCACCCCGTCTGCGAATTCTATTTTATTCGCCTCCAAATTTCCCTCCCCCGAATCCTTACCTTTTTCTTCAATCAACTTCTTGAAAATTGACATGCGCTTCTCCTCTCTGTTCAATGATGACTGGCAACCGATTTTAGCGTCATAACAAAAGAGATGGCTGCTCACGAAAAGCAGCCCAACGGCTATGAACTCAATCAGGTTTATACCATATAATCATGATTCAACCGGCTAAATTCAAGATAAAAACACTTTGATTATGTGAGATTGGGTACATACCCTTTGGGTGTGAAGCGAAACCAACAATGCGTCATCGCAGAGGCAGAGTCTCGCAGAGGCGAAGTCTCGCAGAGAGGATTTCCTGACCGGCGCAAAGATTGCTTCGCTTTGCTATGACAGGCAGTTGACGGGAAGACCCACCCCTGCACAACCGACGTTATTTTAATCCAGGCTGCCGCCTGGCTGTCATTGCGACTTTGACTTTGAGGTTCGCTTCGTCGGGCAAAAAGCGCCCTTCTCGCAGCGACGAACGCAGAGCTTATTGTCAGAGCAGCAACTTGAGTTATTTTGTTGGTTCTCAGGCAAAAAGTGTCAGGGAGAAAAACCGTCAAAATAGATAGACCATTTTCAACATTTATCTATTGCATTTCATAACCATAACAGGCATAATGATAATGTGTTTTACTGCCTGCATTACTGTTAAGCAAGTCCTTTTATTCGTTGTAGCCGTATATGGAGGATACCATGACAACTGAATATGCAACTGCTGTTAAATCGGGGGGTCAATCGATCTTTAACCGCTTCATCAGCAGGTTCAACAACCTGAAAACCCTGGCCAAACTGGCTATCGTGTTCGCCCTCATCATCATCATTCAAATCATTGTCGCTCTCCTGTCTTTCCAGCAGCTCTATGCCCTCAATCAGAACATCAACAGGATGTACCAGAACAACCTGCTGCCCGTCAGCATTCTGGGCGAGACCAAAGCGCAGTTGTACAAGCTGCGCGGCGACATCTATAAATTCATCATCCTTCCCAAAGACCGCGAAGCCATTCAAAAAGACATTGACGCCGATTACGCCGCCGTCGATGATACCCTCAAGCAGCTGGACGAATTTTCATTCAGCGACGAAAAGAAAACCGAACTGGATACCCTGAAATCCACCTGGCAGAGTTACCGAGCCGAGGCAGCCAAGGTGCCGCAGGTGGCCGCCAGCGGGCGCGAACAGGAGGCCGCCGAGATGCTGCAAATCGGCGGCGTGATCGCCACCCTGCGCTCGGCTCTCGACCAGACCATCAACAATCTCACCACGCTCTCCTTGCAGGAAAGTGAACAAATGAACCTGGACAGTAAAGAAGCCTTCAACCGCTCGATTACCGTCCTCTTCGTTGCCCTGGCGGTTGCTCTGGCAATCTCACTTCTTTCAGCGCTGATGATCACCACGAGCATCAACACCCCGCTGAAGATTATGTCGGGCGCGTTGCAAGACCTGGGATTGGGTAACCTCAATCGCGGCATACCGTTATCAGTCAAGGAAGCAATCATCACCCGTAATGATGAAATTGGACAGGCAGGTAAAGGATTACGAAAAGCCGAAATTTACATGGAAGAAATGGTAGAAGTGGCTAACCAGATGGCGCAAGGCGACCTGACCCTCGACATCACTCCTCGCTGCGCTGAAGACGAGCTGGGCGCCGCCTTCCAGAAGATGATCCTGGGACTGCGCCGCCAGATCAGCAGCGTCGCCGAGAACGCCGCCAAACTCTCCGCCGCCTCGCAGCAGCTCTCCCTGGCCGCCAACCAGTCCGGTCAGGCCACCAGCCAGATCGCTGCTACCATCCAGCAGGTCGCCCGCGGCACCTCGCAGCAGTCCGAAAGCGTCTCTAAAACCGCCGCCTCCGTCGAGCAGATGTCACGCGCCATCGACGGCGTCGCCCACGGCGCCGCCGATCAATCTGAAGCCGTCACCAAAGCCTCCACCTACACCGCCCAGCTCAGCGAGTCCATCCAGCAGGTCAGCGGCAACGTCCAGCGCGTCACCAGCGATTCCGCCAGGGCGTCTGAATCGGCCAACGAAGGCGCAAAAACCGTCAAGGCCACCCTCGAAGGCATGAACAACATCCGCTCCAGGGTCAGCTTCTCCGCCGAAAAGGTGCAGGAAATGGGCTCTCATTCCTCCGAGATCGGTGTGATCGTCGAAACCATCGAAGATATCGCCTCGCAGACCAACCTTCTCGCTCTCAACGCCGCCATCGAAGCCGCCCGCGCCGGCGAGCAGGGCAAGGGCTTTTCAG
>CAZDAW010000169.1:0-3184 GCA_964503685.1 uncultured Anaerolineaceae bacterium
GACACCCACATAAGAAGTTTCAATAAATAAATTTGGTGATAATTCCTGCATAACATCTCCGATAAGTATTTACTCAATCTCGGCTGGCGATTTGCCTGAATTATCAGGTTTGCCTACCGGAATCGAAAAAATAAAACTTGTTCCTTCTCCTTTTTGACTTTCAATCCAGATCTTGCCACCATGCGCTTCAATCGCCAGCTTGCAAAATGCCAATCCAAGACCCAATCCATGAATACTCTCTTTGTTTTTCAGGCGAGTATATTTATTGAAAACGCGGTCTTGATCTTCAGGCAAGATACCCGGCCCCGTATCACGAATACATACATTGATGAAAAGATCTTGTTGTTGAGCGCTTATAAATATTTGTCCATCGGAGGGCGTATATTTTGTAGCGTTTTCGATCAGGTTAATCAAGACGCGACGAAGCATATCAGAATCGGCCCAGATTTCGGGTAATTCATGTGGTACCAGAACGTTGATCTTTTGTCGTTTCCCTTCAGCCATGGGCGCAACGATTTCCAGTGCATCAACTACAAGTTCGCTCAGGGATGTGTTTTTCTGTTTAATAACGGCTTGCCCAGAGTCGAGCCGGTGCATATCCAACAAGGAATCGATCAATCTCTGTAAGCGATCCATGGAACGGGTGACGATGCTGAGAATAGATTTGATGGTCGGTTCATTCTCAACGGGTAACATGGAAGCCAACATCCCCAGGCTGGTTTCTACATTTGACAGAGGAGCGCGCAAATCATGGTAGATCATTGCCATAAGATCTTCTCGCAGTCGTTCCAGTTCCTTACTGGCGGATATATCTCTGAGCATCCATTGTAAGCAGTCAGTGTTCTGATAATTGACCTTGTGAAGATATACTTCTACCGGTATTTGATTACCTTTTTGAGCAATTAATGTTGTTTCGTAAGATAGTGTTTCTCCGGCTGTCAGTTGTTCATCAGCGAGGCTAATTTTTTCGGTATCGATTATGTGGCTGTCGTGAATGGATGAGCCTTTTAGCTTTTCCGGCGGCTGGTTTAATATCTGGGCGGCGCGGCGATTAACTTCCAGAATTTGCCCGCGCCAGTTTGTAATTAATATGGGATTGATGCTCTCGTCAAATAATTCGTGGTAGCGTTGTTCTGTGACGCCTAACTTCTCGTAAAGCTGGGCATTATGTATAGCAGTACCGGCAATACTGCCTATTCCGGTGAGAACCAGCAGTGCGTCTGGATCGAATGATGTCGTCGTTGGATTGAAAGCTTCCAACACACCCATTAAACGTCCTTGAGAGCGCATAGGCGCGCAGATCAAAGACTTGATATTGATATCTGGAAATTCGGCGATATCAATCTGCCCTGAGTTGAGAACGATAACACCTTTTCCTTCCTTGGCTACTTTACCGGCTATTCCCTTGCCAAAACGAATACGGGTACCAAGGATTTTTTGGCTATGAAGTCCGGCGCCTGCACGAAATTCAAGGTCTTGACCTGAAGTATCAACCAATGCAAGAAACACATCCTGTACACTGAGGGCCTGGGCAGTTTTATCCAATAACTGCTGGAAGACCTCGTTGAGGTTAAGCGATGCATTAATTGTTACTGCTGTTTCTGCCAGTGCGGTCATGACACGCGCCTGGCGCTGACTTTCGGAATAGAGGCGGGCGTTGAGAACGGCTATACCTGCCTGATCGGCAATTGCTTGAAGCAAATCCAGATGTTCTTGATTGAATGAATTTGGCGCGGGATGTACCAGGGTTAATACGCCAACGATTCGTTCACGCGCCAACAGTGGGGCGCAAATAGCAGATTTTGCACCGCTATGTTCGGGCATATCATCCGGGCGACGGAGCCAGCGTTCGTCTCGACTGGTATCTGGTATTAATGTGGGAATGCGGTTTTTAATGACCCAACCCGCCAGACCTTTTTGAATCGTATCGCGTAATTGTTGTGTTGTGTGTTCCTGGACGCGTTTACCACAGATGATTGCGCCATCAATAGGCTGCCCCATATTATCCAAGACAACAATACTACCCCGTTCGGCTCCAACATTACTCATCGAAAGCGCCACGACTCTTGTTAATAACGTTTTTAAATCCAGAGCAGCCGTAAGTTCTTTACTGACGTTAAAAAGAAGCTCTAACGAAGAACGGGAATTATCATTGAGCATGTTTTGAATCTCGGCCAGATATGGGTAATAGAAATGGAGAATGACCCAATTCTCCGACATCTACTTTTTCGGTAAACATGCATTTTTGTTGATACATTGTTAAGAGTATAGCATAAAATAAAGTGCATCGAAAAAAGTCAGGTAACTGATTGTTAACAATCTGATATTGTGCGTTGCCCATTTAATGATCTACGATTAAAATAAGGTTTACTTTTTTAGCCTTTGGATTTGACTGCGAAATGAATTTTAACTTTCGGACGATGTTAATGACTTGCGGTGTATTGACTCTGGCAGTTGGTATTCTACTGAGTTTAATAAGTATTGGAACCGTTATATTTTTTTTGGTGGGATTTTAATTCAATCAATGGCGCTTGATATTTCTTGTATTCGGGTTCTGTGTTTTGATGTTGATGGTACATTGCGCGATACTGATGACCAAATGGTGAATCGAATTTCGCGATGGCTTTTTCCACTCCGTTTTCTTTTTCCAGATGGCAACCCAATTCCGTTTTCTCGCTGGTTGGTTATGTCTGTAGAAACGCCGGCGAATTTTATTTATGGGATACCTGATATATTTGGCGTGGATGATGAACTTGTTAAATTTGCTGAGATAATTCGCAAGTTGCGATCTCCCATGCGGCGGCAAAAAGAGTATCTGGTTATTCCGGGAGTCTTTCAAGCGCTTGAACGGTTTGTCAGATATTACCCGTTGACGGTTGTCAGCGCACGCGACCAATTACCTACGCAGGCATTTTTAGATCAAGCAAATTTAACTACTTTCTTCAAGCACATCGTTACTGCGCAGACCTGCCCGCGTACAAAGCCATATCCCGATCCAATCTTTTGGGTTGCTGGGCAATTTGGGGTATCACCCGAAAATTGTCTGATGATTGGTGATACTACTGTAGATATCAGGGCAGGAAAGGCAGCAGGTGCACAAACGGTTGGCGTTTTATGCGGTTTTGGCACTGAAAGAGAATTGCGAAGTTGTGGTGCAGATCTGGTGGTCCCGTCTATCAGCGAT
>CAZDAW010000170.1:0-3175 GCA_964503685.1 uncultured Anaerolineaceae bacterium
TGGTTAATGAAGTATTTAAATGAACTTGTAAAGAGACTTATATCCTTGCGGCAAGCTCGGGGTATTAAATTGACCTTGTTAGCAGTTTGTCCCAATTCGGCTGCTGTTTTAGAAGCGGCGGTGAAAGCCGCTGCTAATAATAATATGCCGATGTTGTTTGCAGCCACATTGAATCAAGTTGATAATGATGGCGGCTATACCGGATGGACACCGAAAAAATTCACAGAGCAGATTCATTCTTTCGCAAATAAATATCACTGGAATGGCCCTTTATACCCATGTCTCGATCATGGCGGGCCATGGTTGAAAGATATTCACACACTAAACCATTTGTCTTTGGAAGAGACGATGAATGGCGTCAAAGAGACGCTTATTTCATGTATTGATGCGGGTTATCATTTATTGCATATTGATCCAACTGTAGATCGAACTTTAACATCGGGGACACCCCTGCCGATTGAAACGGTTGTTAGCCGCACTGTTGAATTGATCTCACATGCAGAGAATTATCGCCAGAGACATAATCTTCCAGATATGGCCTATGAGGTTGGCACTGAAGAAGTACATGGCGGGTTGGTCGATTATAACCGATTTGAGCAGTACTTATTCTTATTACGGGCTGAATTCGAGAAGAGGAATTTAATGTATGCCTGGCCTTGTTTTGTTGTTGCTCAAGTTGGCACTGATTTGCATACAACCTTTTTTGACTCAGCAGCTGCGGGTAATTTATATCAAACACTTTCGCCTATGGGATCGCTGGCAAAGGGACATTATACTGATTGGGTCGAAAATCCAAAGGCTTACCCGGAGGAAGGGATGGGTGGGGCAAATGTTGGCCCTGAATTTACTGCACAAGAATATCTGGCTTTGGAAGATCTTTCACTCAAAGAGCAAATTCTGTGTCAGCGGCGTTCTGATTTAAAACCTTCACAATTTATGTCCGTGTTGGCTAAAGCCGTTATTGATTCTGGCCGCTGGAAAAAATGGCTGCAACCCGATGAGGTAGGACAAGATTTTCAACAATTAAGTGAGGCGCGGCAATCGTGGCTTCTGCAAACCGGATCGCGTTATATTTGGACCGCACCGGCAGTTGTTTCTGCGCGTCAGAGGCTGTACGATAATCTTTCAATTGTTTTGCCAAACCCACATGATTTTGTTATTGACCGAATTGTGCAGTCGATTGACCGTTATGTGATCGCGTTTAACCTTTTTGATTCTTTGAGTATCCTATAAATTGGCGCATAGTTGTCATAATATTTCGACAATCCCCTGGTTTCCATCGACTCTAAGTTTCATTCCTGTCTTAATATTGTCTATTATGATTTGATCGATGCACGGAATTTCGGCAATAATGCATCCAACGGCAGTGATGGTTTCACATGATGAATTAATGATTGCTGCTGGAGCTATCCCATTTTTGCTCAAACGATATAAAGTATAAGAACCGACTGTCGATCCTTTGCCAGTAGGGAATACTAGAATTTTCCCGCTGATTGATATTCCTTGAAGTTCATGCCCCTTTTCTAAAATCACACCTGATTCGGGATCTACACCGCCATAAAAGGATATTCTCATTTTTGTGGTCAGCGCTTCGCCGTAGACAATTCCCTGGTATATACTTCTTCCCTGGAGGATCATTTTGTTGCCTCAAGAACGACTTCATCGAAAGGCTTAAATATTGTTTTGAATTTATTCTTCGCATAGGCATAATAGCAGGCTTTAGCGCTATCTGTTGCCATGACAGTAAATCTTCCTTGTATCGGCGCTACGACACAGCAAGTATCAGCAGCGATTTTTGCTCCGCTCTGCTCAATGATTTGTGTATATCCCATCATATCAGCAATTTGTTTAGTCGGACGTGAAGTCGTAATCCAGAATTCTTTGGTAACTTTTTTATCTCTAAGCAATTTGGCTATTCGAGCTAATTCATGTATTGTCAGATGCGGGCAACCTAAACTGACAAAATCCACATTGTCTGGGTTGGGTTCATTCAAAAGTTCATAGGCATGATCGATATCCTTCTGGGTTATCGCGAGCTTTCTTTCGGGACGCTTGAATATGTTTGCTTCAGGGGTTATTTCTTCTATGTGAAAAAGCGCTGCGCCGCCATAAGTGGCGATACTGGCGCAAAGCGATTTTAAGCCTTCGAGCGAGGCCTCTTTAATGCCGGTGATATAAGGAATGAGCTTTTTATTTTCATGTTCGAGTAGAGCGCCGATCACTTGGCCCAATGCCCCGAAATCCGAGGTTTCTTTTATTGAAGCATCGACTGATATCGAGACATCAGGAATTCGGTTATTTGTAATATGGAATCCATAATTGGGTGTTTTACCAGTCAGTGCTGAAGCCAACGCGCTTGGGCCTCCTTCACGATTTGTTCGGGCGCCGATTATTGAATTGGCAAAGCAGACAGCGCTGCTTTCTGCCCAGGCGATATGCTCTCCGAAGTGGGGTAAATTACCGGATAGATAAGGTGTGCAAGTGCAAGTTGTGATGATACCCATTTTGGCAAAAGCTTCTATGACTCGTTTTTGCTTATCAGCAAATTCTTTATCGATGCTCAACACCTGCCAATTCTCGAGATCCATGCCAGCGGGATTCAGTGTTGTAAGAACACATGCTTGACCACCCTCATTGGCCATCTCAGTTAAGAAATCTAATCCGGCTTCGCCCAGGTTATCGTAACTAACGCCGGATATTTGAACGGAAGAAACCGGGAGTAATTGATTAGCTCCGTATATTTTCCCCAAAGTGGTTAGAATCTGCATGGCTTTTTGGATGGCTTTACCATGCTCGCCATTCAGCATACTTTGCTCTTCTTTGTTAAGTTTCATATAATCATCCAAGGAACTGGCGAGGATCTATATCCGGAAATTGAGCCCGCTCAAATGATTTGCCTGTGTTTTTCAATGGTTTAGTCAGATCAAAACCGATTTTTGTTGTTAACGATGTTTCTGAGTCTGCGCTAGGATCCAGACTGGAACCCCTTTCTTTTTCGAAGATAACCATATCTTTATCGCCTTGAAATCGGGTGGCCATAGCCCATTCGACCTCAAGAGGGTCATAGATATTGATATCCTTATCTACCACAAAAACATGCTTACAGGAACGATGACCATTGAATGCTGCTTTAATTGCCTTTTTCCCATCATCTTCATTTTTTTTATCAATTTGA
>CAZDAW010000171.1:0-3174 GCA_964503685.1 uncultured Anaerolineaceae bacterium
CTTCAACCTATGACGCGGTTTACGCGCAGTCACTTACGCCGTTAGACGGCGCACATGCCGTGCCGTAGGGCTGCGGCATGACCATCACCTCGATCACATTGGCGATCAGTTCGGCGCAGTCGGTTTGCACAAGGTGCTGGCCAAGCAGCGCCGCCTTGAGTTCTCCCGCATCCGGCATATGATCGACGGGCAGCCCGGTCGCGATGCGCAGATGCACCGGATCGCGGTTCCAGATGTCCTGCATCAGCTTGCCAATGGCAACCTTCGCCAGCCGCAGCCGGAAGGCGTTGCCCATTGTGCGCTCGTTGGACGTGCGTCCCCGCAGCCGTAACAGTTCGCCCGGCGGCACCTGTGAGAGCGCCAGATCGCCAACAAACCACATGCCCTGGTCATCGGTGATCTGGTCACCGGGGTATTTAGTGTGCATCGATTCATGGCCGAATTTGAGTTCGCGGGCATGTCCCATCACGGAAGGAAAAATGACAGCCTGATCATCGGTGAGCGCCTTCACCACCCCGTAGCCGATATCCAGACCAATGGTGACGACACCGTCGGAATTGGTGTTCGATTTGGATGCCTTAGCTTTGCCCATTATCTGTAGACTCCTGAATGAGCACATACGGATCGCGAACGGTTTGATCGGCGTTGAGGTGATCCTGTTCAGCGAACAACATCCCCAACGCCTGACGGATGACAACTCCGCCGCGCCGGTAGCGCAGCGCGGGCAGCAGGGCGCGATAAAGCCGTGCCTCCTGCGGATCAGCGAGATTGAGTGAAAACTCGATTCGCTTGAACATAACGTGCCCTCCTTCTCACCGGACTGAGTCCGGGCTGACACGGGAAATAAAAAAGCGTAACTCAGCGCGCTGCGATCTGGTCGGCTTCCCCATCAGACGGCATCTCCCCACATTCAAGCGGTTTGGTCTGCGCGTCCTGTCCCGCGCGAATAAGCGCTGAGAGGATGCCCGTGTTCGCCGCGAGCGCCTCCTGCAGGCTGGCATAACGCCACAGCGACGGGTCCTGTCCGATGACCAGCGGTGTTGCTTTCACTCGACTTGTTCCGCGGCGTTTTGCCATAATTTTGAGTTCTCCTGGTTGCGGTATTTAGAATATTACTGCGTTCCAAAGAACGCGAACACATTAAAAAAGAAGCACATATGTTGACAGCATATGCGCTCTGAAGAACGCATTAAAGTTCTAAAGAAATTGTATAAGAGTTTTCATGTGAAAGTCAAGTCCATTCCGCAAAGATGTTCAGGAAAAGGTATAATGTGAGAAAATCTATCACCTGAAATCAGGGGAAATTTGGTGCGAATGAGATCCCAATCACCTACTCTTGGACAATTTATTGCTAACCTAATGGAAGTTCGTAACCACACAAATCGCTCACTAGCATCAGTAGCTGGAATTTCAGAATCAGCAGTGCGTAATTTGTTGAAAGTTGGTATTGAAGAATCAAAAGAGCCAGATGCACGCACGCTGCGGTTAATTGCTGATGCGCTAGGCGTCAATCCTCTGATCCTGTATAGGCTGGCTGGCTATTTGCCACCGGATCCGGGCGCAAATTCTCCGCGCGCAGTATATCTTGCGGATGTATTCGACAGACTGCCGCCCTCAAAACAGGATGCTGTGATGGGAGTGCTCGAAGCAATGGCCGAATCACCCCAAGAAAAGGCCGCCATTCAGGAAATGCGTGAGAGTTCGTCGGATTGGATGATCGGCATGGACCTCATGCCGCACGTATTCCGCAAGATCGCCAACCGGCTGATCGTCGAATACAACATGACTTCGCCGGAAGACATTGAGCGCATCACGCCTGATACAGAAATTGGCTACCAGACCAAGTTAAGCGATATGAACGAGATGGGACAGAAACGCATCAAAGCACTCATCCGCCATAAGCTTAGGCTTGAATACAACGCGTCTATGGAAGAACCAGAGGATGGGAATAGCTAGCGATAATGAGATAGAAAAATGCAGGCGCTACCTGTGATTCTCAATAAAGCCTTTGACGCCCTCAATCATGTCATTAACCTGTTCGCGGGTAAATTGAGCGAATTGACCATGAGCAGCGGCATTGCGAATTTCGACCCAAACTTTAAGCTGCTTCTTCTCAATGGTATTATAGAATCCAACCGCCTCGAGATCATTGACCAAAGCAGCCAGCATTTTGAAGTTGCCATTATCGAGGTTAAGGGGAATCGGGGGAGACTGACGGGTGCAAAGTATTCTGAGGAATTGTTCCAGCACCGCTCCTGCCAAAACTGCTGCGGGGATATGCTCGTGAGCGCCAGGAGTACCTTCAGCAAGCAATTGTTCTGCCTGTTCCATCAAATCAATAGCGATCTTGCCCTGTAGTTGATGTTCAAGATGGAGTATTCCATCGGTCAGATCAAGTTGAGCAGCTCGTAATTTGCCGATTAGACGATCGATATTGTCTCTTGATACGGCTTCTACCCTCTCTAAAAAAATCTGATCATCAGGATACAGTTGATTCAGTATATTTTTTGACCGCTCATACAATTCGTAGTACTTTTTGTTTGAGAGTTCTTGTTGTTTGAGGAGATTTTCCCAGAGTGAAACGAGCCTCTGAAGATGGTTAATATACGTATTTTTTATTTGGGAGACGGTCATCAGTGGGCAATTCTCCGCAATCAATTGCAATGAAGCCAATCAGATACACTTTTTAAGTATAAACCTCTGTATCAAAGATAGGAAGGAACTCCAATGACCTCAGATGACTTCTCCCACTACCTGCGCCTCATTTACCAGAAGCGCCCACTGTTGCCGCATATCATCCAGAATTGAGGACGCTGTGCCGGATATTGACCTAAACAATTATTACTCCGCAGGATATTTTCTCATTCGAGCCAATGATTCAGGTTGGGACTTTCCCAAAGGCGCAGCTCCTGAGCACATTGTGAGTCTGTCTCAGTGCATTTGTTCGCGGCTTGATCCGGTCTGGGGATGGAATCCCCCTTCTCGACAACAGGCTTTAGATTTCGGAATCCCCCTGAACGAGTATGAGGCGTTCGCGGCATGGAGTCAGGAAAATTCAGAGAGTTGCTGGCCGGGCATGTTTTATTCGACAGCCGCTGCGCGCAGAATGGTTACTCGATTTGATGTTGTTGGCGAACCCCATTTAAGCCGCCAATCGTGCAAAATGGGATTGCG
>CAZDAW010000172.1:0-3105 GCA_964503685.1 uncultured Anaerolineaceae bacterium
TTGAAAATCCGATTGGGTCACCTGACCAATCCTACAGAAAAAGACTTGCACAATCTTAATTGTTAGCGTATAATTGAAAAGCGGCATGATCTGCGCTGGTTTTATAACGATTCTGGATGTTTTAATAACAGATGTTAGATTCGCAAATAAATAGTAAGTCATTGTTTTATGGAGAATTTCTATGCAAAGCGTCAAAAAAATTCCATTTTTATTATTAGCTGTGCTGATTTTATCGGTATTAAGTTGCCAGGTTTTAAATCGGCAAACGCCGCAAAATCAATCTGAAACGCCGGCGCCCGCTGCTCAACAGCCAGCCAATGAAGAGCCGGATCTTTCCGGCGCCATTCTCAAACAGGAGGATTTGCCCCAGGGTTTCATCCAGTTGACGCCGGAGCAAATGGCAGCATTGGGGTATGATATCAATGCAATGGCGCAGGCTGCCATTCAGAGCAAACTTTCAAAAGCCAGTCCGCTTAATACCACCGTTTTTCTAAAGCAAGAAAATGATACGATCGAGGTCATCGCATCGACCATCATCTATCCCCTGACATTGGCTGAGCAGGTCACATTCGATGTGGCTTTCCTGAATCCTGACCTGGTTGCGAAACCTTTATTGGGCAATTTCGCATCGAATGTCCAATCGCTGCCAGCTCCGACCGACATCGGCAATAAGACAGCCGGATTTACATTTGACATGATCAATTCTGAACCCTCGCCAATCAGCTCGATGGAAGGTGAATTGCTCTTTGTGCGCCGCAACAGCGCCGTGGCATTGATCATGTCGGTTTACACGTATGGACAAACGGCAATGGTCAATGCAGTGGATGTCGCCCGAATATTGGATGGCCGTTTGATAGCTGTATTGGGACAATAAAGTGATAAAATATTATAGTAGGGCGGTAAAAAACAATTGAGATTTCTCTAAAAGAAATTTTAATAATGGCTAGGCAAGAACAGGAGGAATAGCCGTGAAACAGAAATCCATTCTTTACAAGTTATTGTATGTTTTGGGTTTGTTGATTCTTTTGGCAAACCTTGCTGCCAGTCCTGTCCCCAAGGAGATTGATCTGGTGAATGCAGCCGCCGCCAGGTTGAAAAAGCCTGTCCTGACTCTGCCGCGCAAGAATGCTATCGTCAAAGATTATACGCCCTTATTCAAGTGGAAAAGCGCCGGCTCTTTAGCTGTTCGTTATCATCTCCAGGTTGCGGATAACAACAGTTTTACCAGCCCTGTGGTTGATGAAGATGTAGCCGGCCTCAGTTATCAGTTGCCCGATGAGAATGCCCTCGCGCCGAACACCAAATATTTCTGGCGTGTGCAGGCGTTTGATGCTGGCAGCGCTTCTACTCAGTCCATCCTCAGTTATTTTACAACCTGGCCTGATGTCCCACCGACATTGATCTCACCGACTGATGGTATGCCCACGGATGCACCGGTGCAGTTTCAATGGGTTGGCATAACGAATGATACGAATGGCTATCAAATCCAAATCGGCAAAAGTAAGGCAGCGAATGGGACCGTCAAGAAAATAGTCAAACTCGCCAAACTGCCCAAAGGTACAACCAGCTATA
The DNA here is from genome assembly GCA_964503685.1 of uncultured Anaerolineaceae bacterium. Classification (GTDB taxonomy): domain Bacteria; phylum Chloroflexota; class Anaerolineae; order Anaerolineales; family Anaerolineaceae; genus CAZDAW01. The sequence continues at coordinate 1,573 of CAZDAW010000172.1, forward strand.
CTCTGAAAAAATTAAAACCGGGTACCTATTACTGGCGGGTGAGGGCAGTTGGCAAAGGCAAGAATAATTTCGGCAACTGGTCGTCGACCTGGTCGTTTGAAATATTGACAGCAGCCCAGATCCTTAAGATTGGGGTGATTGCTCCATTAAGTGGCTCTGTAAGTTCTTTGGGTTTGTCAGCGCGCGAAGGAATGATGTTGGCGATCGATGAATGGAACGATGCCGGCGGCATACTGGGCAGGAAAATTGAACCGGTAGTAGAGGACAGTCAGTGTGCTGCTGATCTTGCTGCGCCTGCGGCGAATAAGCTGATCAATCAAGATGGGGTCGACTTTATCATTGGCGATATATGCTCTTCGGCCGCGATGGCCGTTTCGGATATTGCCAATCCGCAGGGTGTTGTTCAGATTTCCCCAAGCGCTTCTAATCCCGACGTAACGTATGTTGGCGGCGCAGTTAAACCCTATACGTTTCGCGCCTGTTACATTAACCCGTTCCAGGGGGGGATTGCGGGTAAATTCGCTTACCAGGCCAATAATCCGCCAACGACGTATGGCCTGGGAGCCAGTAAAGCTTTCATCATCTATGATTCCAGCGACGGATATGTTCAGGGATTAGCTGACGCTTTTGAGGCGGAATTTGCCCAGGAAACCCGCACGGTTCAGAAAGCGACCTATACGAGTGGGCAGACCGATTTTTCGGATATTCTTGATCAGGTGAAGACAAGCGGTGCAGACTTGATTTATCTGCCGAGTTACATCAACATCGTTAATCCACTGGCCGACCAGGCGCGCAATATAAAGGGAATAACCATACCCATTGTGGGCGGGGATGGTTTTGAAAGCACCGATTTAAACATAAATAATGTCCAACCCGGTTACTATACCACGCATTACTCGGCAGAGGATTCCAGCGCCGCTGTTCAAAACTTCATAACCAGGTATGGCGCCGCATATAAAGATGCAAGCGGCAATCCGAAGACGCCCGATGCAATTGCCGCCCTTTCTTATGATGCTGCCACCCTGCTATTGGAAGCCATTAAAAACGCCAACATGGTTGATCCCGCTGCTGTTAAAGATATTCTGGCTGGTTTCACCTACGGCGATTTGGCGGACAGTGGATTGGTGACTTTTCTGAATAATCAAGGCGCTGCAGTTCAGATTTTTGATTCTCGGCACAACCCACAAAAACCGGCTGTTATACTTAAACTGGCAAATGGAGAAGCGAAATATCTGACGACGATCAATCCAACCGAATAAAGTAAACCAACGCTATAAGGAAATCAGGAGGTAGTTCCGGGAAGCAGTTTACTTCTATCCGCGGATGTTGTTTGCATTGGGAACAACCCCTCTCTCCCCCCTGGATAATCGGCATGTAGGTTAGGGCAATCGCATCTAAATAACGTGAATTCGGGTGTAGAAAAATTGACCCGTTTTTGTCACTGCGAGCCCTCTTTGAGGGCGAAGCAGTCTCTCTTATCCCATGAAAGAGATTGCTTACCCTTCGGGTACGATGTCAGTCGCTTAGCGTAGC
>CAZDAW010000173.1:0-2802 GCA_964503685.1 uncultured Anaerolineaceae bacterium
AACCACGTCACCCTCAGCATTGCTCTGGTTGCCAGGGTTGGTCACCACCGGCGCCCGGTTGATGTTCGCCACATACCAGGTGAAGCTCTCGCTGTCGTTCATCGCCGGTGTCCCGTTATCCGTCGCTGTGACAGTCACGGGATAGGTTCCCGCCGTTGTATAATCCAGCGCCCCGCTGATCAAACCCGTCGCCGGGTCGATGCTTAAGCCAGCCGGCAATCCCTCAGCGCTGTAGGTCAATACATCGCCGGCATCCGGGTCAGTCGCTTCTATCTGCAAGGAGACGCTATTATCCCCTTCAACATCGGTCTGATCGCCGGGATTGGTCACCACCGGGGCATGGTTGGCCGTAGCCACGCCGCTGACGGCCACGTTTTGCGTGGTCGCCCCGCTGCTGGCGTTGGTGATATTGCCGCTGAAGGTACCCACCGCAGTGGGATTGAAGCGGACATAGATCGGCGTGGCTGGCACCGTTCCGCCGCTTGGAACGAGCGATACCGAAGACGCATAACCGCTCCCGCTGGTGGTTGTCACTTCAAAGTGAGTGGGGGCTGTGACAACGAGGTTGGCAGTTAAATAATTGCCGGCAACCGTGTAGCTCTGTTCGGCTGAAGGCGCCTCGACTGCTGCGCTGAACGGGCTGAGCGCCCCTGTTGTGCTAATTTCCGGCGCGGGGACGCAGTAATTGATGTTCAGTTTGGGCCGGTTAGATTCTGTTGCATTTTCAGTGGAGTAAAATTCCAATGTACTGGCAATACCACTCGAATAACTTTGAATCGTCAGGCCATAATTACTGAGGGAACCATTAACCCATCCCTGCACAACAGCGATGCCATCCATATTGAAAGCGACAGTCTTGCTGCCCAATGAGCTAAATGATGATGTCGTTGCTGCCCACAGATTCACGTCGTAACGATCAGTACTCGTATTTGAAACGCCATTACCACCCCAAACAGAACCATTCTGGTAATCAGAATAGCCCCAGGTGGCGCCAGGGTCTGAAGGGGAACTGGTTGAAGCATCCAGATTTCCTTCCACCCAGTCACGTCGCATATTGTATAATCTGAAGGTTGTCGATGCGCTACCGCTTACAGTTAACATCATGCTGACGCTGACAATCGAAGCGTATGAAGGAATGTCACTCAAATTCCATTTTAACAAAGCGCCTCGCCCGGTTGTGGAACGAGTTACCCTAACAAAGGGCGAACCACCATAGTTATATAAAGGATCATAACCACTGATGTAGGTGTCTTCTGTCGCAACCAGCGATACATCTGTACAGGTAGTATCGCCTTTTTGAGCTGCCTTCGCAACTCCTTCCGACTGGACAAAATTAAATAGAGCCGAAATCAATACCAAAATAGAAAATATAATAGAAACTTTTTGTCGATACATAGCTCACATCTCCCTCAGTGATTTTGTTTATAGTTCTATTACTGTCTTAACAGATATGTGATAATTCTTATACTTCTTATACTTCTTGTATTAATAATGATCCCCTTTTCCAATAATAACCCGCCAATAAAGATGATAAAAAAAAGCAACCGACTGCTATCAGGCAGCCGGTTGCACCATAAGCTCACGATATTCAGGGTGCCCACTCAAATTCAGCGCTAAAAGCCCACCCTGCTTCTAGCCACATATCGCTTCGACGCTTCTACCCGCTTTAATTAGATAACTATCTATTTAGTTTCAGGCATTATTTATCCCTGTGTTTATTTTCCGTTAACCTCCGCGGGACATAAGATACCAATCACATGTTAACGAAAACGTTAAGCAATGTCAATAATTTTTAAATTTTAAATGGCCTGTTAAGCCACATTGACACCGGACCAACCCGCCAATCGGTCTGGTTCTATTCAACACAGCAATTAAAAACGCAGCCAGTTATTATTAATTGCGGACAAGGAAATCAATCCATTGTGTATTCCATTCGCGAATAATTAAAAGACATACAGAATCAACCCCCGCATTTCCATTGCAGCCACCGGCAAGGCCGCTGGCCGTATTGTCTTAACCTTTTTGAGTACCGTTCAGTCCCTGAATTCCTCGATCAGAGCCTCGATGATATCGATATCCTCCTGAGTGATCTTATCCAACCGCAAACCGTTGGCAAACAGGTCAGGGTTGATATCAGTTTTCCGCCAGACTGTCGTCGCAAAAAAATCGAGCTTCCGCTTTCCGGCCACTTCCTCAGGAAAGTTCATCTGCAATTGAAGCGATGCATTGACTGGAAGGGGTTTTTCAGTAATGACCATAATGCCTGCCGGGGTAATATCGACCAGATTGCCAATCGGATGTTCGTTGCCGCGTTCATAGATCATCAGGTAATGAATCAGGCGACTTCGTTCCAGTTTTCTTCTTTCCTCCATATCGGCAGCTCCTATCTCTTATATTATACTGATAAAATAAAATAACAAGACCATTTTAAAAATTTACCTGACCCGCGCTGGTTTGCTGTTCTTCACACTTGTTCCAGATCTTGGCAGGAACAAGCTTTTTAATTGCCTGAAATATTTCATCCAGCCTGTTTCGATCGCAGTCAGTTAATACAGCATCGGACGGAATCGAATAAACTTTATCGTTCATTCTCACCTCCATACGTGATGTACTGCCCCCTACCCTTAATTCTCCCACCTGCCAGCGATGTTGGAAAACATCATTTTCCAGCATCACCGTATAGAATCGTAAAATCAGAAGGAAGTGAATTGCGCTTCATAACACCTTTTAGATAACGAAATCCAAACAGCATGGAGCTTGCAGCGAAAGGCATTGGGACGATTTCTATTTTCATTCATTCTA
>CAZDAW010000174.1:0-2672 GCA_964503685.1 uncultured Anaerolineaceae bacterium
AATTAAAGCTGGACTCACTTCTGCGCCCAGAAGGTTCTGTCCAGCCAACGATTAAATTAAGTTTGTCTGTTTTTAATTATAGTGATGGAATGGCGTTATCCAAGGTGGGTACATAAGTAAAAATGGATCATGGTAGGCATGTGTATAACGAACTATAGATAATTAAATGCCATTCTCTCTAAAAGGCATAAAATCCGTATAGAATAAGAACTTCATGAGCTTGGTCTTGACGAAACGATCCTTAAAACAAAAGGATTAATTCGGGTTTATCTTCGCGGATGTGATGCTGATCATGAGGTCACAACCAGATTCGAACATCTCTGCCGCGACTAACATCGTAAAAAACGATCCCGTTGCGCACCCAGCAACCCCAGGCTGAATCTCATCGTGAGTGAAATCTTACATCTAGGAAAAGGATTCATCTGGTCCTACCTCGTCCTTCGTAAATGCTGAACGATACACCATCCAGATTAAGTAGAAAAAATTTGGCAATTCTGCTGGGTGGTTTTTTTCTGCCGGCGTGCTACTTGAAGCATATTTTCGGCTGTAAAAACAGAAGGCAGACTGTTATACTTTTATCTTGGGGATACAAACAAATCACTCAAGGGTTAGCTCTCCCTTTTTTGCCCAATCATACCGTAATGGTAGGGAGGTAGATCCACAAATGGCAGCCGAACATCAAACCCGGCAGCGTTAAGCCATGCTCGAATCTGTTCCGGGCGAGGTCGGATTACCATCGATGGACCACGCGGCGTGGTTGGATCATAGTTCCAATGAATGACGCCAACCTTTCCACCTAGTTTCAAAATTCGGAAAGTTTCCTGAAGCACACCAACTGGATTTTCGGCATGCAGAATATTGAACAGCATGACATAATCCAGACTCTGATCGGCAAGTCCGGTCCCTTTTTCCACGAAATCGCGCTGGATCACATGCACATTGGAAAGCCCAGCCTCTTTGGCTTTGGCCTGGCAAATTGCAACCATTTCCGCTTCAATATCAAACCCATACACAACACCGGCGACCCTCCGCGCAGCAGGAATTGTGAAGGTACCATATCCGCAGCCAATGTCGGCGACAGATACACACGTTTCGTCCAGTTTTAATTTTTCTAGAATTTCATCCGGACTAAAAAAACTATTCCAATATTCTTCATCCGGCATACCACTTTCGCGGGTTTTCATATAAGAAAACCTAGAAAACTAAAACCTTGTCAGCTTCTACTGTCCAATCGGTCAAAATAGCCAAAGTACCCATTTCAACACCTTCGCAGAAATCATCAACTTTTATTCCTCGCGCTTCACAACAAGTCCCGCAGGTCGCGACGGCACCTTTGGCGGCAATGGCCTTGATCATGCGCTCAATATTGTAATATCCGTCTGGGGTCTTCTGACCTTTTTTAGCACAGGCAACTGCATCTGCCATGAGGAAGACTTTGACATGAGTGTCATCTCTTTTCTGAAGACTCATAGCCATACGCAATGCATTGTATGGGCGCTCGTCACCGTAGGGTGAATTATTGATCACAAACAAGTATTTATCCATACTGAAATTCCTTTCTTTGCTAACGTAGTATAGATAGAATTATAAAATGCCGATATAATATTCAATATTTCTATTGAATTATTGAGAGTTATGTTATGACAATTAATAAAACTACGAATCGCCTGCTTAAGGAGCGTCTTTACGAACTGTTTGCTCAGATTGGCAATGCTCTGGCTAATTCTCACCGGCTTGAACTCATTGATCTTCTGATTCAGGCTCCACGTACAGTTCAAGAACTTGCTGACCTTACCCAGATGAGCGTGGCTAACACATCACAGCATCTTCAATGTTTAAAACGGACCCACTTGGTTATTAGCCAGAGGGTAGGGCAATCTATTTCTTACCACCTTGCAGATCCATCAATCGCCAGATTATGGGTTGAATTGCGGCGAGTGGCTCAAAATCAGCTTCCGGAAACTGAACAGGTCATGGGGCAATACCGGGCACACCGCAATGATTTTGAGAAAATATCCGCCAAAGAAGTTAATGATGGGATAGATCAAGACGAAATATTGCTGATCGATGCTCGCCCGGAGGTTGAGTTTCATGCTGGGCATCTTCCCGGGGCAATATCACTGCCGGTAGATATGATTCCAAGTAGGATTAATGAACTTCCGATGGGAAAAATGGTGGTGACTTACTGCCGTGGACCGATCTGCATTGATGCAGATGAAGCAGGGATTATGTTGGCTGCATATGGTTATCCGGTCAAGCGCCTGGAGGATGGCGTGGTTGAGTGGCAGGAGGCTGGTTACAAAACTGAGAAATAAAATATATGACCCACCTCGGTGCGCATGCTCAAGGCAGAGGCGTGGTGGGTACTGTTAGTCTTGATTATACCTTCAATAGTCTGGGATACACTTTAGGTTATTACAGCAAATTCACAATTTGAAGCGAGATTACTGCTATTAATATCAACGGCAGCCCTGGTATTCTGTGGAAACGTACTGATTTTTCCTTGACCAAAGATCTAATTGTAAGCATGATGGTCGCAATCACATGGACAATTAAAAACGCAAGGATAAAAGTGATCTCAGGGTAGATCAGATTTATGGTTATTGCCGCAACCGCATCCGCACCACCCCACCACTTCAATTCCCAGGCAGCCCAAAAACCAATGATTGCCA
>CAZDAW010000175.1:0-2603 GCA_964503685.1 uncultured Anaerolineaceae bacterium
TATGTAAATACAAACTCCATTATTCTAAAAGGTGGTCCCGGCTCAGTGAGTTTCAAGGTGAGTGCTGAAGAAAGTTATACCGGTTTTTCGGGATCAGGAGAATCAACAAACCAAAAAGTTAATAATCCAATGAATTTTTTGGATGGTGGAAATACTCTAGGCGCATATTTCCGAGATACGTCATCGGTTCGGGAAAACATGGGTAACTTGCCAGAAATATCAGGCAAGGTGTTTTTTGAACTTACAGATTTTGGTTATAGAATAACAAATATTTCTGTGTCAAATTCATCGTTCGAAACTATAGAAATTTATCAAGTCGTTGCTCGATATTACTATTTTTCAAGTGACGAATCTTTTGGTGGGGTTAGTCTATTCCCTTATCAAAAGGGCGTTTCTAGTCCCGATAATGGGACAATACCTCCTTATTCTACACGGACGATTAGCGTCCATACGGGTGAAATTTATCATTTCAATTCTGTAGGGATATCGATATCAATCTTAAGTGCTTCGGGGCGATACGGCTTTTTAAACACAAAATTATCTGTCAATCCACCCATGCAAGAGTCAAAATAGATAATGGAGTAAAGGAGAAACTGTGAGAAGAAAAATCATTATTATCATTTCATCAGTCGTAATCGCAATATTCATCTTGATTGGGATAATTCTCATCTTAATACCCCCACCCATGCCGGAATTGGGAATATCTTCTGAGAAAATTAACACGTATTTTATTCTTGAAGCTCCTGTACAGGTTAATCAATTTCGAACAGATGGAATCATCAATATTAGTATTAAGCCCACTACTGATTCCTCCATCAATTTGTTGCCCGACTATGGTGCGAGACTATTTTTGTTGGATGATAACAAATGGATTGAAATAAAGAATCTGATGATTTACCAGTCAGATAATTTTTTGTTGCCTCCCATCGATCCAACTGCGATTGGAATTGCTACTGTTTTTCCAGATATTCCAGATGTATCACACCCTGTCAGGGTTCGCGTTGTTTTCATGGGGTATGTTGTGCGCGATGGTATAACGACCGATGAGCTCGTTGCCTCATATGTGGATGTAAAACTGAAGCCATAATGCAGCGAACGCATCGCCCTGCGCGTAGAGGGCGGGGGCGTCTTCTACCTGCTGAGCGACCACCTGGGCAGCCTGACCGAGCTGGTGGATTCCACCGGCGGCGTGGTGCAGCGACTGCGCTACATGGCCTGGGGCGAGGATCGCTACGAGGAAGGCGCCGGGCTGACCAACAACCGCTACACCGGTCAACGCGCAGAGGGGTACGGGTTGTACTTCTATCAGGCAAGGTGGTACGACTCGGCGTTGGGCAGGTTCGCCCAGGCGGACAGCATCATTCCGATTCAAACTCAGGGTGTGCAGGCATGGGATCGGTATGCGTATGTTAATAATGCACCTTGTAACAATACAGATCCTGATGGGCGTTTTTGCATTCCCTGTGCAATTGTCGGAGTTGGAATTATTGCGGCAATTACCATTCCCTGGTTGACCGGTGATTCGGCACGAGGTGTTGATCCTGCTAATCCGATAACTCAAGCAGAATTCAATGAGGAAATGAAAGCAGCCATGGATACTTCCGTGGCGATATTTGCAGCAACAACTTCCGCTGCATTTACTTATCTTTTAGCTGCCGATATTGCAATGGAGATTGGAGTAGTAACCAATAATCAACAGATTTACACCTGGGGAGCAGAACAAAAAGGGTTATTACCCAGTTACTCAGGATATCGCCAAGCATCTCGTTACCTACAAGAACAAGGTGTTCCTCCCGATAAAAGGAAATTGATCTTACAATCTTTCAGGCAAGAGAGTATTAGAACAAGACAAGCGAATTATGGGGAGAATGTATATCGGTATTTCGGAGAAGATGCCCAGGAAACAGGTTCTTGGTTTACAACTTCAGAAATCGAAACACGAGATAGTTTGGCAATCCTTGAAGAATGGAATTCTATGGCTCACATGTCGCGAGCCACCATAAGGCCAGGAACAACTATTATCGAAGGTATCGCAGCTCCTCAAGGTCCGTTTTCAGGTGGTGCTATCCAATACTATATCCATGATATAAGTTCATTAACAAATTGGATGAGGATAAAATGATAATTAATCAGCATCGTGTTTTACGAAAAATCGATAAAGCCATCGGTGAAATAGAAAGGGAAATTGACCGTCCAGGATTACCAGATGGAGGCCCATGGGGTAAAAACACATTATTGAAGGTGCGAAATATCCTTGAAAGGATGCGGTTGAATGTAATTGACCCAGATCACAGTGATGAAGTGACCGATACCGGGCTGGGATATATGATTACTGATCGTTGGGATTTCAATCCGTCGCTGGCTGAAATAATCGCTTCTACCGTGAACCTGTATGATGAATACCTGAGAACAAGAGCGGGGAAATCCAAAACTCATAAGTAAATAATCAAGTGTATTCCACCTGCTGAGCGACCACCTGGGCAGCCTGACCGAGCTGGTGGACTCCAGCGGCGGGGTGGTGCAGCGCCTGCGCTACATGGCCTGGGGCGAGGATCGCTACGAAGAAGGCGCCGGGCTGACCGACAACCGCTACACCGGTCAAC
>CAZDAW010000176.1:0-2587 GCA_964503685.1 uncultured Anaerolineaceae bacterium
CGCCCAGATCAAGGCAGATTACACAATATGCCCGCCCATTAAATTCCAACATTCCGCGCGGTCTACCCACTGCAGGTATCTGGCTAAAGCCAATTAAACGGACAAAGTCCTGTTGAATCAATTCGTCGACGATCCTCATCACCGTAGGCAAACTGATATTCAATTTTTGAGCAATCTGGGTATATGAAGTCGGACTATTTTGACGGATCATGCCTAACACGGCAGACCGGTTGATGGCGCGAATCATACGGGTGGTTGCAGTTTTTCTCATTTGCTTAGGCCTCAAACCCATGATATGCCCACACAAAATAACGAAAACAGCAAACAATCTTGTCCCCTGAGAATAACTTTCGGACTGAAAGTTATTAATCATTATAGCCATACCAATATCATCAGTCAAGTTGCTCCAGAGAGAAGTGAAAACTCACCCACAGAACTTTCGAACAGTTGATTCCATCACCCTGGTTAGTTTAACCAATTCAGGCAGCGACACCCACTCGCCAGGTGCATGAAAATTTTCTCCATAAGCGCCCAGCATCAGGGTCGGGATTCCGGCATTCTGAAATAAGGCAGCATCGCCCCATGCGTTCTCGCCTACAGGGGTAACGCTATGACCAATTTCTTTCTCCACTTCACGCGAAAGGATATCCCAGAGTGCCTCGTGACCCTTTGCCTCAAAAGGATCTCGCGCCAATTTCACATCCACCTGCCCTCTAAAATTCGGATAGATCGATTTAACTTCGGAAAAGATCGCTTCAATTTCAGCAATGCGATTTACAATCGTTTCACCTGGCTGAGTACCAATTTCGATACCCAGACGACATTCACCAGGATATGTCGCATAATCGGTGCCGCCGGTGATCGTTCCGGTATGAAAGACTGTTTTACCATTCAATGGGTGAGCAGTAGTAGCATACTTTTCCCGATCCAATTTCTGTAAGCGAGTTATAACCTCCGCCATGTGTGCAATCGCATCAATACCCACTTCCGGCGCGCAGCCATGAGCAGCCTGGCCTTTCACGATAATATCCAGCCAGCCAAAACCCTGATGCGTAATTGTGATATTACCCAAGCCAAAAGGTTCTAATACTACTACTGCATCGGGTTGATAACGCTTCAGATAAGCCATCGTACCACTCGATGTACCTTCTTCGTCAATCGTTAAAGCGATAGAGAGATCACCGCGCAGGCGAACACCGCTTTCAACCAACGACTTCAATACCAGCATCGCCACTGCGCAATGCCCTTTATCATCGGCAGCGCCCAACCCGATCATCCGGTCACCGATCACATGCGGCGTGAGCGCTTGATCACGCCAGAGCGCATAACCCACCGTGTCACTATGGGCGTTAAGACACAGGCTTTTACCACCGCCAGTCCCTTTCCAAACAGCGATCAGATTTGGCCGGCCATCCTCCACTTCTTCCAGACGCACCTCTACACCCAAAGGCTTTAACCAATCGGCAATGAATTTTGTTACATTCGATTCTCCCGCAGAACCTGGCACAAGCCACGGATTAGAAGAATCAATTCGCACCAACTCAGAAAGCAGATCCACTACTTCACGGTTTTCAACCGCCATGATATCCTCCATTTCAAAAGAAAAACAACAATCAACGTGTAAACAGCTACAAGAATCAGCAACGTTACAATCGAAATCAGGATTTGATCCAATAATTCTTTTGCTTTATATCTGCGCTGAGAATAGTGGTTCAGCCTGACGCCACCTCCTCGATGCCCAATACCTTAACAAATAATTGACCGAGATAGATTATGACAACCAACAAGGTGATCGCCAGAACCGAGGCATACCCTAATCTGAAAAACCGGAATGTATTCTCGCAAACGCGGATTACAAATACTTGTGTGGAATCTGCCGGGCCGCCTGCAGTCGTTACCCTGGAAAAGATCAATGTAGCGCATTAAATCCATACCGGGAATCAATGTTGCTAAAATAAAAAACGGCTTTAGCATCGGAAAGGTTATATGACGGAGCGTCTGTAGATAAGAATCTTCATCAACCTATGCGGCTCCCATAACATTTGTTAGAAGTCATCTCAAAAACGGGTAGAATAGGTCAAACTCAACAATTGAGGTTGACCTATGGAACTAACCGATGAGCAATGGACGATTCTTGAACCGCTGATTCCAATCAAGGAACCACGAGGGGATGGGAAAGGGCGTCCACGCATTAACAATCGAGACGTTTTGAACGGCATTTTGTGGGTACTTCGTACCGGAGCAGCCTGGCAAGATCTGCCAGACCGGTATCCTTCCCCAGCGACTTGCCATCGGCGCTTCCAAGAGTGGCAGCGAGAAGGAGTGCTAGAGAAGATTCTTACCTCGCTGGCAGACGACTTGAAAGAGCGCGGCAATCTCGACCTGTCCGAATGTTTCATTGATGGCACCTTTGTGAGCGCCAAAAAAGGGGGCGGGCAGTCGGAAAGACCAAGCGGGGCAAAGGTACGAAGATCATGGCAATGGCAGACCGCTTTGGTCTTCCTATCGCCATTCACCTGGAAAGTGCTTCGCCGCATGAAGTCACCCTTGTGGAAGCAACTATCGCATCTCGATTTGTCGCAGACAA
>CAZDAW010000177.1:0-2555 GCA_964503685.1 uncultured Anaerolineaceae bacterium
GCAATGCCTGATCAAAATGCATACCGATCTCGTCGTGCCAGTAAGGCATGGTCCATCCACCGTGAGCAAAGCCACCATCCACATCTTCATTTGAACCGCCGGGAGCCTGGATCACACCGTCCAGGGAAATAAACTCGTGCACAATTAGTTTTCTCACAATCCCTCCTATTTTGATAAATTTTATCGCATTATATCATTAACAGCTAATTCGAATGGACGTTTCGTAACCTGTTGACTCTCGAATCCCCTGTTCCTGCCATCTGAAAATTGTTCAGCTTTAATGATAAGACCGATTGATTTGGTTATGTCAACCACGGCAGCGAATATAATTATCATAATCACCGTAATATCCCAATAATTTGGTTCTGGAGGGCGCATGAAAAGGTATTTGCTTTTGCTGGCGCTATTATTGGTCGCGATTTCCTTATTTGCCTGTACGTCACAAATTCCGGCGAACCCGGCAACAACCACCACACCCAGCCATACCACCGACCAACAACCCCTTGAAACAGCACAACCATCGTTAACCCCTCTGCCAACGATTACCCCAACAGAAACTGCAACACCAACACCGCTCGTTCTTCCAGTCAGCATCGGTACTCCTCTACCTGCACTGGAGGTTATTACAACAGAAAATTATCAACGATTAACCCAAATTGCCCTTTATCTACCCAATGAAGATCCAAAAGCAATTGTCCGGGAATCATCTGACGGCACAAAAACACTGATTGCCGCCCCATACGGATATTATCTTTTTGATACCGAATCCAAAACTTTACTCACACAAATAAATCACCTGCTTCCCGCAACCCACTATGCCTTGGGATATGTTATGCCTGGGGCAATCCAAATTGATGTAGCGGGAGATCGTTTCCTGGTGAACAGTTCCGGAAGTAATTCGGTTTTTGATTCAGCGGGGAACGAGCTTTATGCAATATCAAATGACCGGAATGCGGCTCTTTCACCCGATGGAAGATACCTGGCTGTGGAATTTTGCTCAAGTGGTTGCGATTCCGATTATCTTCAATCAGTCCAGAGAGAGCCATTTTTCATTGTCGTTGAAATTGATACTGGAAATCAGATTTACTCTTACAACTCAGGCGTTGGTGGTGAAATGCGGGGCAGTATCATCGGTTACACGTCTGATGGACTTTATTTACTGACAAAAAATAATCTGGAAATCATTGTGTGGGATGCCATTTCGTTCGACAGAGTGATGTCATTCAGTGGTAAATCATGGAACCTTCTCCCTGTCTTGTCCGGGAGTGGCAAAAAATTAGCCATCATCGATCATCTGGAAACAAACATATACGATCTCGAGACCCGCAAAGTTATCAGGAGTTTTCAAACAAGATGTGAAGAGGATACCTTGAGATATCGAGGTAGAGATGCCATATTTTCTGCTGACGAAACATGGATAGCTGTAAATAACTGTCCAGGGTTGCGTATTGTTAATCTGGATGATGGGCAAATCCGTGATGACTATTCCATTGATCGGTCGTATGCCCTTCCTTCATTATCATCTTTCACACTGACAAATGAAGGTACTCTATACAAAAAGGATTTGCCTTTTTGGGAGGGAAGGATCATGTCAGGATGGATTAATGGGGATAGACCAGAAGAGTTGTTTTTTATGGAACAGGAAAACGCTTCCGTAGCATCCTTTACCAATTCTTATAGTGCATGTCAGGCTGTTGCCGCTGTCGATTCCTGTCAAAAAGGGGAGTTCTTACTGGATAATAAGAACCGGCTGCACCGGGTGGTTAGAGATGGGAAACAAGTATCAGTTCTTGGCGATGATCGGGAAGACTCCGAGATACTGATGTCTTTTGCATGTCCAGCCAAGGACTGTAAAATTATTGCTTTTAATGTGGATCAGAATCTGCTTTTCTACAACATACTCTATTCTGAATCCATATCAAAAAAATACTGGCTGACCGCCACTTCGGGAACAGGCGTTATTTCAGAAATAAAAGATGGAACACTGACGACCCGTCAGCAATTCGAAGGAAATCCCCTGATTTCTGTGCGCTTTTCACCAGATGGGAAGAACGCGATGGTATTAATGGGACGAGATTCAGGGAATAAACTCATAATCTATGACCTTGAAGAACAAAAAGCTCTATTTACAACATCCCCCTATCCGGCGTTAATTGGAGCGGATGGATTATTTGGTGATGATAATCAACTTTTTGTTTATAACACAGTGGATCAAGGAAAAAGTTTACTCACCATTCATTTCAGAAGCATTTCTTCACCTGATCAAGAGATAACACATAATATTAACGTACATGAAATGCACTGGTATTCCATGGGTCTGGCATCCTCGCCAGGTGGTGAGTTGATGGCTTACACCGAAAATGGACAAAAAATTGGATTAATGAAAATGGACGGCACTCCCCTCATCACAATGGACATTTTCTTTCCAGGAAATGAGATCAATTGGAATTTCATCACCGATATTGGTTTTTCACCAGATGGTAAACAACTGGTCATTATTAATGACGATTCAAAAATTGCAATCTTTGGGGTGCTGCCGGTGGAATAAATGGCAA
>CAZDAW010000178.1:0-2449 GCA_964503685.1 uncultured Anaerolineaceae bacterium
CGATTTTCATTGCGTTTGACATCGTGATCGCCACATGCTGCATCTCGCTCCTGGCAGAACGACGCTCACGCCGGATGGTATAGCCAGGTGGTGAAACAAGTGGATGTCATACCGGGGCGTTGCATGATTATCGCCCAAGATACCATTCGTTTCACCACCTTTGCCAATTGTTGAATCAAATAATTGTTCGTTTCGCACCACTAAAAAGAGCATCCCACTTGATTACGCAATTCATCCTGTATGTCTTGCGGGATGGGCTGATTCGGATTGCTCTCTTTGGCCCATGTTTTACAGATTTCCTCATTTGTAAATTCTGTGATTTCAATTGCTTTAAGAGAAAGGCGAAGGGCATCATCGAACCGATTTTCATGCACCAGGCCTCCAATAAATGGCATATATTCCAATCCATGCTCGGCCTGATAGGTTTTTGCTTCCACTTCATCAAGTAGCCGCATAATCTCATCCCAATTTTGATACTGATAAGCAAGATCGGCTTTCTGGAAATAGTAACACCACTCATGCGGTGGCTCTTTTCCAAAAATATCATCAGCAGGTATGCTGACCGGGGATGTATGTACGGCTGATAAATCAATATTTTCTGCAAGGTCTTGTGATAATTCTGTCACGAAACGATTGTCGGTATCTTCTGGCTTTAAGAACCACAGACAGCTTCCATTTTCAGGAAGATACTGAACGATAAGAAGGCGGTCCATGGTGGAGGAAAACCCCACTGTATTATGGTATTCGCTAAGAATATTGTTTTCGTTTGCATACGATAGGTCTATTTTATTAATGTCGAAAAACCAATGATTTAAATCTCCAATGGATGGTTGGTTTTCGGGGTACATTAAATTGATTGCAAAAGAGGTTGTCCATGTTCCCATATAAGGAAAAATCAATCCATCCGATAGTATCGGAACACCAGGTTCCAGGCTGGGTGCACGCCAGGCAAGCTGCCAGTAAAATCGTTCCTGTTTGATCCAACTCCATCTGTAGTTATTAGTGTTACGAATATTCCAACCTATAGAAAGAGCAACCAGGCTGATAAGGAATATATTTCGGGCGATTGGCTTTCCAATAAAATACCAACAGCAACCAACAATTACCATGGCAGCCCCTATCATGGCAGGTATACCAAATCGGTCATTATAGATACCGGTTTGATTGTTTAAGTATCTCCCAATAGCCCATCCGGGCAATAATCCAAATACAATACCAGAGAGTCCCAGGAAAATAAAAAGGCGCATCATCCTCGCATCACGAATATTGCTTTGGTCATTCTTGTAAATTAGAACGGCGAGGGTTAGAACAGCACCGGTCAGGATGATGAAAGCCCAGGTGGCAGCATCCGCGGGTCTGGTCAAATCAAAAATTGATGGATCGATTACTTTGTTCCAGACCGAGAACAGGCTAACGGTCAAATCCTGGAAAAAGTAGCTGATTAGCAAACCAATCGTTTTGAGCGGAGCGGTTAATAATCCTTGAATGATTACAGGGTCATTTCGATCCGTGCCCGATTGTGGCATCAAAAAGAAACGCCAGACAATAAATAATAAGAACAGTAACAAATATGGGATCCATAAAACAAATGCACGTTTTATGCGAGAGCGGATATTCTTAAAGGATTCTTGTGATAACAAAATCCAAATGATTATTGGTCGCACCAGTTCCAACCCTGCCATGTACTCTCCAATTATTAATTGCAATGCACTAATCAATATGGAGAAAAGCGAAAAGAGGCCATACCATTTCCTGGCGCGGAGCGAAAGGATCATTAAAAACAGGGAAACACTGAATAAGAAAAAACATGTCCAGTGTTGGATAAATGTTTGCGCTGTGGCTTGCTGGGAGAATATGGGGTAAACCAAAAAT
This sequence comes from uncultured Anaerolineaceae bacterium, assembly GCA_964503685.1. Lineage (GTDB taxonomy): Bacteria > Chloroflexota > Anaerolineae > Anaerolineales > Anaerolineaceae > CAZDAW01. The sequence goes on from CAZDAW010000178.1 coordinate 1,873, forward strand.
AGAAACGCTGAAAACATGGCAACCAATCGCATCCCTGGGAAAAGTTTACGTAAACAGAGCCATATAAAAATTCCTGTTAATGATCTCATGATGATAATGGCAACTTGCCAGGCAAGCGGGGAGTAACCCAGTACAGGAAACCCGATTATATATATCCATGTATAAAATGGCCGATCATCCGCAAGATAAAACTTGCTCATTCCATCAATGCCGCCCAGCTTGTATGACATCAGGGACGACCAATCATCCAGGTAGTATCCCAAATCGAACAGAAAAGGGCCGACAGTCATGAAGGAGAGTAAAAGCATTAGTAATGGGATAATCAACCATTCAAAAGGTTCGAGTCGAAAAGCAATGGATTGAAGTTTTTGAAAATTGGATTTAATAAAGTTCATGGATGGGCGAGGGAAAAGACTACCTTCATGGTGTCACGACGGATAGAAGAAACCCCTCATTCTCCTTATAAGATTAAAGGAATCGTTGGTAAAAGGATTTTACATCAGAAAAACCATAATATGGTACTAATAAACAAACGCCCCTGTCCGGCGTTGACAGGGGCAAGGTCCAATATTTAGCT
>CAZDAW010000179.1:0-2206 GCA_964503685.1 uncultured Anaerolineaceae bacterium
CCACCACTTTCCAGTTTAATCGTTTCTCCGCAGACGCTTCCATACACCCTCCACCCGAAAAGTAACGCGCGCTCATCAAACACGCCCTACTACTATACTGCAACCAGGATTAAATTCACCTTACAGGTGAGGAGATAAAGATTAGAAATTGATAAAGATCAGCCGCATACAACGCTAAAAATGGACCTAACGTAATCCTTCAGCCCTGTAGAGCCAATCATCAACTAACCACCCAAGAAAGTATCCAGATCATAATTACCGCTATTTGCCTGTATTACTTTCCCCCAGTCTATTACACCGTTACTATCACAAAATTTTTGGATAAATTGGGCAGTCAGATTGTTAATGATTGCATCCTTTTGATTTAGAAAAGCTGCATTATGTTCTCTGGCGTGATACCCCAACGGTTCAACAATGTCTATATATAGATTCTTATTATTAGAAATTAAAGTCCAAAAATTTTGGCCAACCACTTTGATGTATCCGTCGTTGGTTATGACAGATCTGGCTTTTCCATAACAGATTCCCAGTACTTTTTGGACTACATTAACATGCGCCGATTGGCGAAGTCTTCTTTCAGCGTCAGCAAAATCACGAGCCAGTTTTTTATGTTGGGAACTATTACCCCAATTTGGACCAGATTTTATACTCACCACATGATAAATTCCATTGGAAACAAATTCCAAATCCATGCCGGGTGCAGTTGATTTATGTCCGTTTGTCGTTTTGGATGCCACAAAAATCGCGAGATTTTCCAGGAAGTCTCCGAACAACTTTTCTTCCGATGATGATAAGAAGGCTTCAAGTGTACTTTCAATTAACTCACTGGCTTTTGTGATGTTTTTTGCTCGGAACAAGTAAGGATTTTTATTTGTCAACTGGGATAATGAGAGATTGGATAAAATGGTCAAGCGTCGACTATGAAAATCGTCAATATTTTCATTGACATATTTGCATACTGCTTCGATGTCCAATGGGTTCATCTTATCCTCTTTATTTTGTTTTACCGTTCTTCCCACTTACCAACCGCTCGAGTGCAATTCTGCAAAAATCCGCACTTACATCCACACCCAAGTAGCGCCTATTTAAATTATTCGCGGCCACACAGCTTGTACCTGAGCCATTGAATGGATCCAAAACCAGATCGTTTTCCTCAGTAAACAACTTAATAAACCATTCAGGAAGCGCAATTGGATAAGTTGCTGAATGTTGACGATTGTAGCATTCAGTGGCAAGGTGCAATACATTTGAAGGATATACCATATCCCGGCCCACCCAATTGGATATGTTCTTTCCAAATCCTGAACCCACTTTGGAATTATCGCGTCGTTTATCTGTCTCACTTAAATTCTTCAATCTGTCATTTGCCCAGTCACCCACCGGCACCATTACATTATCTTGGAACATTTTAAACTTCTTGGTTTTCGTAAAATGCAGCAACCTTTCCCAGTTATCACGAAAACGATTAGGCCATTTTCCAGGGTGGCTATTCTTCTTGTGCCACATATATTCCTCTGTCCAAAGCCAACCGTTTCGACGCATTTCCAGGATCAATTCCAACACATAAGTATGACGCTCACCATCAACAACTCTTTCCTTGATATTCAAGATAAAAGAGCCTGTTGGTTTCAATACACGTAAGAATTGTTGAGCTCTAGGCATAAACCAGTCTACATACCTATCGGGTTTGATTCCTCCATAGGTTGAACTGCGTTGATCTGCATAAGGGGGTGATGTAATAATTAGGTCGACACAATCATCGGGTAATTTTTCAAGCACTGTTAAACAGTCACCGACAATTATGGAGTCCGTATATGTACTGGGAACAAAAAAATTTTCGGTTGAAAACAGCGCGGGCTGCTCCACCAGATAATCTATATTTTTTGGTTCGCGAATGGAGTTGTTCGAATTTTTATCCATCATGATAGAAATGGTAGTAATGCCTTAATCCAGTGAAATTATATATAGAACAATGATACCAAAAATCCAGACGATATTAAGAGGGAATATGTTCATAAATTCCTTAAAAAATAGATCGGGGACAATAATCCTTCCGTGCGATCGCTGTTCATTGGTTCCTGACAACGATAGCACCACTTGGAGCTTTATAGATCCATGCGCGGGCGGTACTGCAGCGCCTCGGCCAGGTGTTGTGGGGCGATGTCATCGCAGCCGGCCAGGTCTGCGATGGTGCGCGCCAGCTTGA
>CAZDAW010000180.1:0-2196 GCA_964503685.1 uncultured Anaerolineaceae bacterium
TTTTTACTTTTCTTTTTTTTTTTTTGAATCTTCCCCCATTCCGGTATCTTACACCACGCCTTCTTTATCGTTGTTTTCTGAGAGATGATCGCTTTTCACTGGCGGTTCGTCGCCATTTCCGTCCTTCTTCCCGTTCGAAGTCAGAACATAAATCAACACCAGTCCCAACCCAAAGAACAGCGGCAGCAACCCGATGACCATCCACGGGCCAAAACCAAGCGGCAAGTCCATGTGCATCAGGGAACCCAGCGGCCACATTCCCAGGATCAATGCCAGCCCAACCGCGGCAAGGATGATACCCCAACGCAGAGTGTCCTTGCCGTCGCGATCACGCCGCGCCGGTTGCGGGCGCGCCAGCCCTTTTTCGGCCAGATTCATCGTTTCCTTATAGTTGATGAAGCGCAAGACGACAATGAAAGCAAGTACAATAACCACAAAGCCCAACGCGCCCGCGCAAACAAAAATCCCATCACTCATTTTTAATCCTCCGTAGATTTTAAGATATTAATTCTAATACTGCCGTTATTCGTAATGGCGCTCAACAACGCGCCGCCGCCATTAACTTTCCCCTGGCTGCGAGCCCCCTCTTCATCCTTCTCTATGGCCATATCGAAGTCAGACGTGATCTTGCCAAAGCGGGTTTGAAGGTCATAGTCGAAAGCCGCATCCTCAGGCAAAGATAACCAGATATCTCCGAACTCGGATTTCAAAGATTGTCTTTCAGAACCCAAGCTGCCGCGATAAGTGATCGAGCCATTGTGCGCCATCAGAGTCAGATCTGCCAGCTTCCCCCCGTAGATGGTGATATCCCCGAATTCCGAACGGGCTGTCACCGAACCACTCACTCCATCCGCTTCGATCTTTCCCGAATTTGACTTCAGATCGTATGCCTCGGCGTTCACTTTTTCCAAAAGAATCTCGCCAAAATCCGTCTCAATAGTCACGGGCCCTTTGATATCAAGTTCCTGCAAATCGACCGGGCCGTTGTTTCCATCCAGGATTAACTGACCAACGCGGCCCTTGTTATAGGAAAAGCTGCCAAACTCGCTGTGCAGTTTAACTTCTCTCTTCACTACCACATCATCCAGGGTGATCTTGCCGGATTGCGTATCCACTTTCAACGAATTCATATCAGCCTGACTGAGGCGGATATCGCCAAACTGAGTTTCAAGTGAAACAACTTCATCCCCGGCGCGGATGCCACTGACCGTAATCTGGCCATTCTGCGTATTTGCTGTCAAACCGCTTTCATGATCGTTCACATCGATCTTTCCAAATTCGGTAGTCAGGTAAGCATCCGCTCCCATCTCAGTCAGAGATACATCACCCATCCGACTGGATAGACTGACCGCGACCTCAGGCGGGACGCTGATCGTCAGATCGATCAACGGCGGGCGGCGTTCTCCGAACAGCACAATCACCCGATCCTGCTCTTCCACGCTCACAGACAATGTATCATCCTCCTGGCTTGTAACCAGCTTCACCTCCGCCAGATTTTCCTCGGCATTCTTCTGATTCGAACCCCAGGCTTTTTTATGCGCCGTGACGGCGATCTCTTTGCTGCCCGAAACGCCGATTACGCTGATCTCCCCGCTCAAATTATTAACTTCCAGCGTCGTTATGCCCTGAACGTTGAACGTTTGCTTTTCTTCCGCCTCGGCTGAAACCCCCGCCGTTTGGAAAGCGTACAGGTGCACACCCGATTGGCGCACCCAATCGACGGTCACCCACATCAGCCAAACGATCACCGCACCGATCAGCGCCAGAATCAATGCTAATGGAATCACAATAAACCACCTTCTTGCCATCAATAGACCTCCTGAATCAAAGATATCCGCTTCGCATCCTTCAGGGCTTTCCCGGGAATAATCTCTGCCCCAAAAGCGTTGTCATCGCGAGCCGCAATCGCTTCGTTCGCAACGACAGCTTATAGATGCAATGCAATACAACTTGATGTAATCCGCATTCCCTTTCCCGCTGGCATAGCAGGCGCAGGGATTCGCGGTACAATTCGTTGAATGACTTTTACATCAGGTTAGACAGGCATAAGCAAAAAAAGTTTCAAATTTGCCGGCCCGAATACAATTATTTTTTTAATCCAGGTTGCCGCCTGGATGTCATTGCGAGCCTCGACAGAATGGGAGGCGTGGCAATCTCGGATTTTGACGTTGAGACTGCTTCGTCGGGCAAAAAGCG
>CAZDAW010000181.1:0-2063 GCA_964503685.1 uncultured Anaerolineaceae bacterium
TGAGAACACATCCAATGTTATTATCATTTCAGTCTGAAAATGATAATAACAAAGCATTTTCTGCTATTGGAACTGATGCAAGAAATAAAGAAATTTGGATTATGATAATTTAGATTTCTTTATCGACAGATTTGATTAGTATAGGTGGATTAGTTCTTACGTGTTTGGATCATCTCGAAAAGAAGATTCGATGGATATGACATGGAAGGATGTAATTTACCTAAATTTGAAGATTGGGAAGCTGAAAAGATTATAGACCCGGATTTCCTGGCTGCTGCCTATAAATTGGAACCCGGCTACCAGGTTGCCTGGCTCCGACTGTTAAGGGGTTTAACTCAGGCTCAACTTGCTGAAATGGTCGGCATCCGGCAGTCTTTCATCGCCAGGACTGGAAAATGGCACCAGTGTTCCGAGTTTATTCTTCCTAAGCAAGATTGCTAAAGCGTTAGGTGCAAAGATTGAATTTAAGTTAATTCCCGATATAAAATGACCTTATTCGGTTTTTGATTGCCAGAAAGTCTGCCAGGCAGGATTTATTATTGTGAACCTGGTTATAATCAATCCAACAGTACCCACCACGCCTCTGCAATGCATGCGCACCTAGGTGGGTCATATATTACACGATCTAGCGGGATAATATCAGCGGGATGAGTATATTTTCCCTCTTCGTGCTTATGAGGTTTCTGAGGCTACAATATCTGGCAAATCCAATAACATTACATCGGATCGCAGCTCAACATCCTTCATAAGCTGAGGGGTAAATCCAGATCGAGAACATAAAGCAAAACGGATTTGACGGTCTCCCAACTCAGGCTTGACTAGCTGTGCCTTTCTCTCCAGGTCCGCCAGAATATCAATCCCTACCGGTTTGCTGGTCCACTTGCATTCCACCAGGATGGCATCGTTCTCTCCCAATACAACCAGATCGACCTCTTCGCTAGCATTCCACCAGTTGCCAACATTAATCGGAACAAAGGGTAATTTTTCGGATATTCCGGCTTGCCAGAAAAATTGTTGACAGACCTCCTCAAAGGTCAGGCTGGAGAAGTGATCGATCTCCGGCATCACCTGGTTTTCCAGGATGATTTGCGCCCCGCCAAGTTCAAGCTGCGAGCGGTTCGGGTGGACATAGCGGAACCAGAAGCGCAGATAATGATCTTTCAAACGATAGATTCCGCGGCGGCTCTTTTGGGGTTGTGTTTCAGTAACAGGCACTATTCGTTCAACCAGGTGCAGTTGTTGCAAGGTATCCAGATACGCGGTTGCGCCTTCAAGCCCGGTGGCCTGTTTGATGTCATTCAAGCGGGTTTTGCCAGCCGCGATGGCCTGCAGAATCGCGAAGTAATTGCGCGGTTCGCGCAGCTCCTGTTGAAGCACAAAGCGCACTTCGTCATACAGGAACGAACCACGGGTGAGAATTCCATCCAAAACATTATCCTGAAGGGACTGCTGGGATTGGATGGTCTGCAGGTAAGCCGGCGTGCCGCCGTAGACCGCGTAGGCACGGACCTGATCTTCTAAAGGAAAGTATGGATAAAATAGCCTCACATCTTTAAACTGCAACGGTTCAAGCAGATACTGTGCTGTCCTCCTGCCATACAACGGTGCCTGATATCCTAAGACCATCTCTTCCATCATGCCAATATAGGAACCACAAAGGATCAGCATAATCTGGGTGTTCTTCAAGGTTTGATCCCAAACACGCTGGAGGATGGTCGCAAGAGGTGGATGCGCCGTGACCAGGTAGGGGAACTCGTCCAATACAACCACTAATCGCTTGCCTTGTGCAGCCTGGGCGAGTGCATGAAGCAGGTCTTCCCAGGTGGAGTAAACGGCGTTCATCTGGTTGGGGCCAAATAATGTCGTATTAACGGCAGCCGATAGAGCCGTTCTGAGCGATATTTCCGAACCCAGGTCCGAAACGAAGAAAATCGAGCGCTTACCTTCACAAAACCGAGCCAGGAGTTCGGTCTTGCCAACCCGCCGGCGGCCGTACAGTACAAAAAACTCTGCTTTACCCGAAGCATAGCGTTTTTCCAGCAGTTCAAGTTCAGAAACACGAT
>CAZDAW010000182.1:0-1879 GCA_964503685.1 uncultured Anaerolineaceae bacterium
TAATCAACGGCGCAAAGACTGCTATCAAAATGAATATAATTATTAATACACTGCCAATGATTGACAAAGGATTAGTGATAACGCCGCGGAAAATTCGATAAAATTCCGGGCCAATTAATTTTTCAAGACGACCGATCTTTCTTTCAGGAAGATCATAAAGGCCTGCCAACTGCGCTTGGGTTATCGAGCTCACTGGATTTTCTGACATCGTTATATTCTCCTGTCATTAGCCCAACCGCACGCGCGGGTCTAAGAATGCGTATAGAACATCAACAATCAAGTTTGAAACAATCATAATGAAACCCGTCAATAGCGTGAACGCCAAAACGGTGATAACATCCAAACGGGCCGCGGCTTCACCGGCAGCAGAACCCATTCCTGGAAAATCAAAAATGGTTTCGGTGAAAACCACCCCACCCAATAAGAAAGCAATTTGAAGTCCGCTATAGGTTGCGACCGGGATTAATGCATTCGGACGAGCATGTTTATTAACCACATCCTTTTCACGTAAACCTTTAGCGCGGGCGGTCACCACATAATCCTGACGGAGTGTTTCCAGCATCGAAGACCGCGTTATCCGTAAGAAAGCCGCCCATGAGACATAAGAAAGTGTAAGCACTGGCAACACAAGATGGCGCAAGCCATCCAGGAAAATATCCACCCGTCCATTAAGAAGTGCATCAATCGTAATAAGTTGGGTGTAGTTGTGAAAATCTGGAGAAGATATGATGCGATTTGCCCAATCGGATATTCTTCCAGAGGGGAACCATTTTAGTTGGGCATAGAAAACCATCAGCAACAACAATCCAAAGACAAATGTCGGGAATGAGTAACCGATGATGCTGAACACGCGCGCAATCTGGTCGATAGGCTTGTTGTGATTGACGGCAGCCAGGATTCCCAGCCATATACCGATTCCTACAATAGGGATGATTGCATAAAGCGCCAATTCAACTGTTGCCGGGAAGCGATGTTTTACATATTCAAGAACCGACGTAGAAGCGGAACGCGAGTACCCAAAATCGCCGCGCAGAATTCCGCCAATTGTTTGGCCAGAAACCGCATCTTTTTTACCGACCAGCCAATGCCAATATTGAATATGCAAGGGATCCGCTAAACCGTAGCGTTTGATAATTCCATCCATGGTCGCTTGGTTTTTAGGAATATCACGTACATACAGAGCGGAACGCTCTTCCGGACTGAGGAACTGCAGCATTCCAAAAATCAAAAAGGTCACCCCGATAAGTGTTAACGGAAGAATAAGTAATCGTCTGATAATATATTGGGTCATGCACAAACTCCAAATTTATTTGCTAATAAATAAAGCGACGAACAAGGCTGAGGGAAAGTTCTCATTTGGTTCGAGAACTTTCCTCAGCCCAATATCACTTAATTCATATAAAGTTTACTGTTTTGAGAGAGCGTAGTAATACAGATCGCCGTAGATTGGGTTCTTGTAGTAACCATTCACCCAACGCTGGAAATATTCCTGCCATTCCATCTGTGCAAGCAGAATAGTCGGAACATTCTCATAGAATAACTGGTTGAATTCTTTGTAGATTTCAGCGCGTTTAGTTGCGTCAGCCTCTTTGGCGCCTGCCTGAACAAGCGGAGTGAACTGATCTTTCAGTTCCTGCGGAAGTCTCTGCTTGCCGCCATAAGCGCCGAGGGTGTAGGTGAAGGTCCAGTTATGCGGATCGGGAATATCTTCCTGCCAGCCGATAATGAAGAAAGGCAGCTTCTTGGCCTGGTAGTTCTTTAAGTAAGTTGGCCAGGGCAGTCCAGTCACTTCAATTACGAAGTTTTCATTAATGGCAGAAATATTCTGTTGGAAGATCTGGGCAACAGTCTGGCGGGCGGTGTTACCGGTATTGAAGCC
>CAZDAW010000183.1:0-1797 GCA_964503685.1 uncultured Anaerolineaceae bacterium
AGAAACCAGCGGGATAATCTGAAAGAATTTACAGAAAAAAACTTGCGCTATCAATTGATTGCTAAAAATGTACTAAATATGGAGGAAATAATGCTAAAATTAAATGAGTTTAGTCACAACCTCACCCTCCCAGGATGAAAATGTTGGCAGAAGTACAAGATATTACATTTCGGTTTGATTAATAGTTGTTATATTATTGTTGATTTTCCTAATATTTTTCCTCGCGCCGACTTTTTGCATCGCTTGACCTTGATAAGAGCTTGTTCTCGGATAGGGGGATCATATGAAATTGGCAAAAGTTTGGAAATTGTGGATGGCATTAGCGGTCTTCGCGCTGTCTGGCTGCACATCGCCACAACCCACCGTTGCCCCAACCGCTCCCAATGAATTACCTGTAAAGGTACAACAAGCCACTACTGCGGTTCCAACCGCTCAGCCCACCCTAAGCAGCCTCTCCGAGGTTAGCCCTTCGGAAAAAGTTATGCTGGTGGGTTCGGGGGACGTGGAACTGAAGGCATATGTAGGAGTAGAGCCTCCTACTGATTGGGAAATATGGCCGGAAGTGCAGGATTCCAATTTTTGGTTTCTGAGCTTGCAAACCGAAGACCGCTCCTCCTTGCCTAATTTTTATGTAGAGCGAATTACTTATAGTGCGAACAGTTATGCAACGGAGCTGTTCCCGATGGATACTGCTGGCGCGACAGAGATTTTGTATCAGATTACGCCGCAGCAACTGCCGATGCCGCAGGGAAATTACTGCCTGATAAAAGCGGATCCACAGGAAAATGGTTCAAGAATCTACTGGTGCTTCCGTCTGCCCAATGCAGAAGCCCAGGCAGGAGTTAACAAACAATGGTCGATTCCAGTCGCCGATGGTGGCCAGATAGCCCCAAGAAACGATGGGCGCAGTTTTGTCATCGTCAGGCGGAAAACGATTGTTATGCTTTCACCAGAAGGGGAAATTGAGAACAGCATTGATTTTTCTAACGGCTGCATGTCATTTCATGTATCTGCGAACAATGATTTACTCTGCGTCGGCTCGGATGGCATTCTCAACAAAGTCACCTATGAGGGCGAAGTTTCTCGTATTGACGTCGGGTTTACCGGTGGCACCGATCCAGGTTTGATCAATATCAATGATATGGTCGTCCGCCAGGAGTGGCGATCAGAAGGTGGGCAGACCGAACAAGTAGTTCTCTATTACGATGTGACTGGCAAGGTCGCGAACCAGGTGAAAGTTAGAGAAGGCTGCGTGAGAGATACCTTTATCATAGGCGCGATTTTATGCGTCAAGGATGGTCTGTTAACGGCGTACGATCCAAACGGGCAGCTTTTCTATGAAGGAGACCCGCAACCGGTAGATTTGACTCAGAAGTATTTGTATAACTTTACGCCTTGGGGAGACCTCTATCTGATGCAAGAGAAAAAGGACGCGCTTGGCAACCCTGGCGAGAAAGTGTATCTCCGACTGCGAAACAACCAGGTAGAAGTGCTGGAGCGCTACCCGTTTGAAAGCTTCCAGGGTAAGCCGCCATTTGAGGGTGACCAGCAGATGCAAGAGTTTCGGTATATGCCCGACACGGGAAAGATTTATGCCACGTTGAACAGCCGCTTGCTGGTTGAAGTAGATCGCGACCTGTATATCCTCGCAACGATTGAGCTGCCGGATGATATCGCTCGGGGACAACTTACTTCCGATGGCTCGATCTTCTATATGGATTTGCAAAACCGGACACTGACAAAGTATGTGATTCGGTAGTAAAGCAAAGGAATTAATAACAATTGGCACGAGCGGTC
>CAZDAW010000184.1:0-1789 GCA_964503685.1 uncultured Anaerolineaceae bacterium
CTGGTGGTCCCGTCTATCAGCGATCTGGCTGAAATATTATTGAGAGATGGATAAATTGTCATGCAAACACCTCTTAAAACAATCTGTGTTTATTGCGGCAGTTCTGATATTGTTAAATCGTCTTATCTTGAAGCGGCGACAGCAATGGGCGTTTCCCTGGCAAAACATGGCTTGCGATTAGTTTATGGCGGCGGTAAGACCGGTTTGATGGGCGCGGTAGCAGACAGCGTATTGCGCGCAGGGGGTGATGTGATTGGTGTAATTCCTGATAATTTCAATACACCCGAACTGGCGCATTATGGCCTGACAAAGCTGGAAACCCTCCCTGATATCCAACAGCGAAAGAGGCGTATGGCAGAATTAGCGGATGCTTTTATTGCTTTGCCTGGAGGGTTTGGAACGTTAGATGAATTGTTTGAAACCTTAACCGGCATTCAGGTCGGAATACATCAGAAACCGGTTGGCTTGTTAAATACAGGCGGTTATTTTGACTCTTTATTACGGTTTGTCGATTGCGCTCTGGCAGAAGGTTTTATATACCCGGAACATCGGAATTTACTGATATGTAATGAGGATCCTGAACTGCTCCTGACTGCACTGAATGGTTTTAAATTGCCGGAAAATCTGCTCCGTTGGGTTGAGCGAAAATAAATAATGGGGTCGTGTCAACGAACTGAGAATTTAATCTCTTTTGATTGACTCATGTTACCGGCGCTGTCGTAGGCGCGCACCTGGTAGTGATGGTCTCCAACCGCGCTTTCCCAAAGAAAAACGAAAGGTTGTTGGGTGATGGTTCCGATCAGTTCCCCATCAATATAGGCTTCTAGTTTTGCCAAAGACATATCATCGCTGGCTTTGGCTTGCAATATCATAGGAGTTCCAGCTGTAAACTCGATGACTTGGTTTTCGATTGGATAGGGAATTTCAATGACAGGCGGATAGTTATCTACCATAATTTGTGTTGTGGCGGTTTCAACTTTTTGATCTTTGGATACAACCATTAACCTGAGGGCGTAAATCCCACTTTTGCCAGCGCTATCCCATACTCCTAAAACACCTTTTTCGATAGGCGTGCGTGAATCCTGCCCGATCTGAATCCAATCTTTAGGGTTCAGACCCTGTCCAATCTGCAATCGGTAAAACGAAAAATCCTTGCCGGTGGCAACTCCTTTAATGGTTACTTTTCCACGGACGCTGGTAAACATAACCGGATCAGTGATCTGAGTATTGGGTAATATCGGCGGCGCCTGAACGATATCATAAGCATCAGGCGGTATAGGATACTGAACGCTTTGAGCCCATTCGATTGCTTCAGGCGGGATGACCAGGTAAACTCTTTCTTCAACGACTTCAGGTGATGTGAAGACGGTTGCCAGCCGGTTTGTTTCTCGATTGACCAGGAATGAGCGAAATAGTGTATCGAAACTGGTGGGTTCATTACCGCTGATGAAAACTTCGTTGACGATGGCTGGACATATTGCAGTAGGTAATAATCCTGATGGATCACAGACATCCACTTTTGTAATTCCTGATGGGGCAGTCCAATTTTCGATTGGTAAATTGCGGGTTGAATATTTGATCAGTGCATTCCATAGACCAGAGGCATACCGGATGTCGACTGGCTTTTTATCCTCTGTATTCGTTTCGTTACCAACCCAAACTACGACCAGACGTCTGGGGGTATATCCCACTGTCCACACGTCGTTTTTCTGTTGAGTTTGGCCAATTTTTGCGCTTACTGGCCGGCCAATTTCCAGTGAATTTGGATGCCCCAGGCTGGGCCATCGGA
>CAZDAW010000185.1:0-1722 GCA_964503685.1 uncultured Anaerolineaceae bacterium
TGAGAACCTTTTCTCTTTATCAATATTGCTTACCGGTAATAGATATTTTGATTAACAGAATCAAACAAATTAAATGCTAAATCTGGTTTACACTCCTGGACTGTGGCTCTTTATTCTGGCCGCCGCTGTTATTGGAGGACTTATCCTTTACAGTTGGCGGTTCAGGAAAACAGAAACCGGGCTCGCCTTTATCCTGCTCATGCTATGCGCCTTCATCTGGGTTGCCGGGTTTACTTTAGAAACTGCTGTCGCTGATTTACAGATAAAACTTTTCATATCCAACATAGAATTTCTGGGAATCTGCTTTCTTCCCGTTGCCTGGGTTTACCTTGTTCAGGCATACACCGGGCAAAAAAAGCCAAAACGAAACCTGATTTTTCTGAGCATCATTCCTCTCCTGACTATCATTGTCATCTGGACCAATCCAATCCATCACTGGTTTATGGGGAATCCAAACCTTAAAACCAGCGGCACGCCGTTTCCGGTGCTTTTCCTCGATTATCAATTCTGGTTCTACTTCATCCACGCCCCTTCCGGTTATATTTTTATTTTATATGCCATTTTCATCCTGGCAACTGCCCTGCCCAAGATGAATCAACTTTACCAGACGCAGGGTAAATTGATGCTCGTGGCTATCCTGCTCCCCACTATAACAGATGTTTTGTACGTTCTGGGCTTCTCGCCAGTACGCTATTACAACTTTACAACCGCAGTATTCAGCCTTTCGGGGGTTATCCTCGGCTTGGCGCTCTTCCGCCACCATCTTCTTGATCTGCTCCCTCTTGCCCGCGATGCAGTGATCGACACATTAGACGACGGCGTTATGGTATTTGATAGTCAGGAGCGAATTGTCGATGTCAACCCGGCCGCAAAGAAAATCTTAAAAGTCTCCGATTCGATCATCGGTCAATCGGTGGGCGAAACGCAAGACAATTTTTTACGTCAGATCGAAATGCTTATCCAGAAGAATCAATCTCAAAAGGATATCGAAATTAATGGGCCGACAGCGCAGTATTACGACACGCGGATTACCCCGGTTTATAACCGGCGCCGCGTATTGCTAGGCCGGGTGATAACCCTGCGTGATATCACTGAACGCGTGCAGTTATTCAACCAGGTACAGATGCTCGCCATAACAGACAGTCTGACAGGCATCTATAACCGCCGGCAATTTATCGAGCTTGGCAGAAGAGAGATATCTCGCATTCAACGTTCGCGAAAATCGTCCGCTTCTGCAATTATGATCGATCTTGATAAATTTAAGGAGGTCAACGATACTTTTGGGCACCCGGCCGGCGATCAGGTGTTGGTCACTTTTGTCAAAACAATTCAATCTCAATTACGCGCCTTTGATATTTTTGGGCGCCTGGGCGGAGATGAATTCGCCATCCTTCTCATCGATGTAACACCCAATGAAGCCGCTGCGATTGGAGAACGGTTGCGCGCCTCTGTGGCTGCCATCCGTATTCCTAAAGAAAACGACGAAATCCGAATCAGCGCCAGTTTTGGGATCGTATCCACCCGGCAATTGAAAGCGCCCGAACTGGAAATCGAGAAGATGCTCGAACTGGCAGATCAGGCGCTTTATCAGGCAAAACGCATCGGACGAAACCAGGTGGCAATTTTTGACCGATACAGTAAGCCAGATTGATCCTTCGCTGGCAATTACGTCTCCAGGCTTCCCAGCGCCTGGGCGAATAGAGCCGCCGTTTCATCGGGAAG
>CAZDAW010000186.1:0-1551 GCA_964503685.1 uncultured Anaerolineaceae bacterium
TTAAAAACTGAACAAGGGATCATTTTGATACCAATAAACACAGAATCTGGAATGCGCCGTTTCTTCAGAAATCCCTGTTGATTTAACTCGATTTCTGAATCCAGAGTACCAATAAAAAAAATAAATTTGTAAGGGAAGCGGTTTCGCTTCTGGAGAGTACGGGTGAAATAATTATGAGGCTTGTAATGCACATTAATGAAAAGAGGACTGGTTTTCCTCATAATGACATCTTTCAATCTTATTCTACGGCGTAACCTGTAAAAGTTTTGTATATATTGGATAAAAGATATGTTAAGAGTATTTACAGGTTAGGGTTTCTGGTTGGTTTTATCTTTGGATTTATGTCCTGGTCAAACCTCATGCAATATGACCTATCTATCAATATAAGGTTTTGTATAATGGATATTGACAATCCAAATTAACTAATTATAATGATTATAAAGTAATAAATATTCTAAATGGTTGGTTTATGATTTCAGCTGAAATTCTCACAGATGCATTAAAAAAGGCCGGGATGCGGATCACTCCACAAAGGATTGCGATATGCAGGCTTCTCAGCCAGATGGATTCACATCCGACAGCCGCCATGTTATATGACGAGATTCGGAGAGAGTATCCTACGATTTCACTGGCGACCGTTTACAACACATTGGATGCATTGGTGGGGTTAGGCATGGTGAATGTTCTCGGTTCGGCCGGTGATGGCAAGGTTCATTTTGATGCCGATACATCCCCGCATATCAATCTGGCCTGTACCCACTGTCACAAAATTATCGATCTTCCCTCGGTCAGGATGAGCCGTATTGAATCAGAAGTAAGTCAAATATCCAATTATGCCTTACAGGGCGCACGAATTTTATATTACGGCCTGTGCCCCCAATGCCAGACAATCAATAATCAGAAGTAGATATACCAAAAGGAGAGAAAAATGGAAACAACTGAATCCCAAATTATTCCCATGCCGCGTATTGGCGATAAAGCCCCCGAATTCAAGGCTGTAACCACACAGGGGACGATCAATTTTCCTGCCGATTTCTCAGGAAGCTGGGTGATTCTTTTCAGCCACCCGGCGGATTTCACACCCGTGTGTACATCAGAATTTATGACATTTGCCTCACAGGAAGAAAAATTCGCCAAAGCAAACTGCAAATTGGTCGGGCTCTCTGTTGATGGCCTGTACAGTCATATTGCCTGGCTGCGAACGATCAGGGAAAAAATTGAATATAAGGGAATGAAAGATGTCGAGGTCAAATTCCCATTAATCGAAGACATCACCATGGAAGTAGCAAAAAAATACGGCATGATCCAGCCGGGAGAAAGCAATACCAAGGCCGTACGAGCCGTGTTCTTCATCGATCCAAAGGGAATTATCCGGGCGATCATCTATTATCCGCTCAGCCTGGGTCGTAACTTTGACGAACTATACCGGGCACTGGTAGCCATGCAAACCGCCGATGCTTTCTCAGTGGCTACTCCGGCCGACTGGCAGCCTGGTGACGATGTGATCGTTCCCACGGCGGGTTCGTGCGGTGTTGCCAAAGAACGCATGGT
>CAZDAW010000187.1:0-1543 GCA_964503685.1 uncultured Anaerolineaceae bacterium
CGAGCTTTCTCTGATCTTGTTTATGGAAATGTCCGATGTTTTGTCTGAAGCTCAGGTTTTTATTGCAAAATCATTGCAATTTAAGCGCGAGAAGTTTTGTCCCTAAAAGACTGTGCCCCAGGCGGGAATTGAACCCACAACCTTAGCCTTAGGAGTGCTCTGCTCTGTCCATTTGAGCTACTGGGGCAAGCGGTTTTATTATAGCATCTCTGATAGATCGCGGCAAGATTCCTTGATTCTCACCAGGCAATTCCAAATCTGAAACAGTAAGATGATTTTAAGTGGTTCTTCGGCGTCTTGAACCGAATAACCTGTTTTCACCCATCATTTACCTACTCTTTTCGTGCATGACATACTGCTTTTGGGCGTTTTTTGCTGGTTTTCTCCTGATTATCCGGGGGCTGAAGCGCCAAATCGGTCCCTGGTGACCCTTGCAGGGCTAAAATCGTCAGCCAGAAGCAGTTCCATAGCCTTGCCACATAGTATTTGGACAGAGAACCTTTCTAAAGCAGGAACTCCGGTTTCCGATTTGGAATTGCCGCCCAGATTATTAAACGGTTGACTTTATGAAAATGCCATGTTATTATTGATAGCGTTAGCGGGAGCGCTGTCATAAATCAATTTCGACTTTTTGGGTGATGCCAATGGCTCAATTTCAACGAGTAACAATTAACCAGGTGGCGGATGCAGCAGGTGTTTCTATCAAAACCGTTTCCCGAGTTATTAATAATCTTCCCGATGTTGCCCCAGAAACCCGTAGGCATGTCAAGACCATTATTGCTCAACTGGGATATCAGCCCAATGCAATTGCACGCGGTTTGGCGTCAAAAAAGACTCGAACGATTGGCCTTATCAACGCCAATTTCACAGATGGAAATATCGCATTAATGGTAAAGGGTGTAAAACGCCAGGCATTGACG
Organism: uncultured Anaerolineaceae bacterium; assembly: GCA_964503685.1. GTDB lineage: Bacteria > Chloroflexota > Anaerolineae > Anaerolineales > Anaerolineaceae > CAZDAW01. The sequence goes on from CAZDAW010000187.1 coordinate 921, forward strand.
CGAGGTTATTTAATTATCCTTGGCAGTACTGATATTGATCAAACCGACCAGCTAGAATATGTTCGTTTATTGTCGAATCGATACGTTGAAGGAATTATTTTTGTCAGGCCCTGTCCTGAAGCAGTAGAAGATCGATTGACCGATGTAACAAATCTCCAGGAAATACTCAACGCAGGAATCCCTGTCGTTGTGCTGACAAGCCTTCCCGTTAAACATCCACACATGATCGTTGTAGATACTGACAATGTTTATGGGGGACAAATTGCTACGCAATACTTACTGCAATTGGGTCACAATAAAATTGCCACGATCACCGGTCCAGCTTCCGCTTCTTCTGTTATCAGTCAAACTCTTGGATATAGTCAGGCATTGAACGAAGCAAAAATTCCCATAAGGAATGAATTAATTGTGACAGGTAATTGGTCCTATCAGAGTGGCGCGATTGCTGCTCAACAATTATTGGAAAGGAATGCGGATTTTACTGCCATCGTAGCCCAAAATGACCGAATGGCAATGGGCGCCATACATATCCTTGCCAAACACAACTTACGCGTCCCCGAAGACGTTTCTATTATCGGATATGATAACGAGGAGTGGACCGAATTTTGTCGGCCCCCATTGAC